>WFTM01000200.1 GCA_015485525.1 Candidatus Zhuqueibacterota bacterium
CTACAACGAACGCAACGCCACGACGGGATCGAGACGCGATGCCTTCCACGCCGGGTACACACCAAAACCAACGCCGATCAAAAAGGTGAGCGTGAGCGCAACGACGACAGACCAGACAGCGACTTTGAACGGCAGCGGCGTCAGCAGGGCGACGATATTGGCCGCACCAAATCCGAGCAGAATACCGATGACCCCGCCAGCCATGGTCAGCAGCACAGCTTCGATGAGAAACTGCATGATGATATTGCTGCGCCGCGCGCCGATGGCCTTGCGAATGCCGATCTCTTTCGTGCGTTCGGTCACAGCCACGAGCATGACGTTCATAATGATGATGCCGCCGACCACCAGGGTGATGCTGACGACACCCACGAGCGTGCCGAACAGTGCCGTGGCAATCCCCTGCCAGATCGACAGAAGCTGCTCCGAGGTGTCGATGTGAAAATCATCCCTGTCGCCGGGCTTGAGCTTGTGCCGGATGCGCATCACCGTGCGCGCCTGCTCCTGGGCAGGCGCAAAATCGGCCATGTCCGTCGTCCGCACCATGATTTTCAGGCTTTGTCTGCGCGATCCGTACTGTTTGAGAAAAGTGGTCACCGGCATGAAAGCAAAGAGGTTCTGATTGTTGCCGAGGATATTCGCCTTCTGCTCACACACACCGATGACGCGGAAATGCCTGCCGCCGAGTTTGACGGTTTTATCGATCGGATCGGTGTCCGGGAACAGGGCCTGGGCCACATCCCAGCCGAGCACGAGCACATTGCTGCGTTTCTGGATATCGATCGGGCTGAGGTGTCTGCCCAGGGCGATGGGAAACTCCCCTATCGCCGGATACTGTTCCGTCCGGCCCCGGATGGCGACATTTTCCACGGCTTTGCGGCCGGCGAACAAAGACCCGCTCGCTTCTATCTCGGCATCGAAATAATCCCCGAGAGTGACTTCGCGCTTGATGGCTTCAAAATCATCCAGGCCCAGGTAGGGATTTTTCAGCGACTCGAGAAACTTGTCAAAATCCGTGAATACTTCGAAGAGATTGAACCGGTTGATGGTGAAGACATTACTGCCCTGGGATGCGACTTTCTTTTTCACATAACTATCCATCCCGTCGAGAATCGAAACCACGGCGATGATCGACATGATCGAAATCAGCACCGAGAGGATCGTCAATGCGGAGCGCAGTTTGTTGGCCCACAGGGCTGCCAGAGCGATCACGATACTTTCACGTATGAATTGCATGCGTCTTCAAACCAGTTTGCAGGTGAGAAATCAGTCCTTTTTCACACGCGCTTTTTTGATGCGCACGGCGTCGCCGTTTTTCAGCTTGCGCAACGCGCTGAACGGCCCGGTGATGACTTCTTCCCCTTCGGACAACCCGGATTTGACCTCGAAAAACCGGTCTCCGGCGATGCCGACCTCTACTTCGCGAAAATGTACGCTGCCGTCTTCCACCACAAAAACACCCTGCAGCTCCTTATCTTTGCCCTCTTCAGGCTGCTTCGCCTGCCTGTCTGCTGCCGCCCGGTTGCCGAACGGCTTCGATTCCAGGCTGGATGCCTTGCGCAGGGTCAGCGCCTGAATCGGTACGGCGACAGCCTTTTCACGATAGCCTGTGGTGATATCCGCTTTGCAGCTCAGGCCGGGGCGCACATCAGGCACTGTGCCGAGCAATTGAATGATGACTTCGAAGCTGGTCGCCTGCTGCTGTCCGGCAGCGGTCACGATCGGACTGTGCCCGACACGGGTTACCTCGCCGCGGAAGGTACTGTCGGGCCAGGCATCGATCTTGATCTCCGCCTGCTGGCCGACTTTCACCGCTACGATATCGGTTTCGTCAACTTCCACCTCAGCTTCGATGACCGATAGGTCCGCAATCGTCAGCAGCACGGTGGCGGCGTTGTTAAAAGCCCCGACGAAAACATTCTCGCCCACCTCGATATTGCGACGCGTCACGATGCCATCGATATCCGAGTGCACATTGACTTTGCTGAGCTCATGCTCGGCACTCTCGAGCATGGCCTGTATCCGCTTGACCTCTTCCGCAGCAGCCCGTGTCTGCAATTGCTGTACTTCGAACGTTGTTTTCGCCTGCTGCAGCAGCTCCTCGGAAGTGAGGTTTTCAGCAAATAGCTGTTTCTGGCGCTCATAGGCTTTGCGGGCATTATCGAAATTGGCCTGCGCCAGAGCCAGATTGGCTTTTGCGGCCTGCAGGCTGGCCTGAATTTGCCGCACAGTGGTCTCCGCCGGCGTCGGATCGATCTGCAATAAAAACTGGCCTTTTTTCACCCGATCTCCCTCGTCAACCGCCAGTTTGACGACCTTGCCTGTGGTGCCTGCGCTGATATCCACGGAAATCTTGGGCCGGATTTTTCCCGAAGCACTCACCACAGCACGAATTTCCCGGTTTTCTATCTTCTGCGTTTCAACTTCCAGTTTGGCTTTCTGGCTGCGCATCACGTTCAGTGTGATCACGCCCCCCACCAGCAGAACACCACCTGCGATCAGTATGATTTTGGTACGCTTGTTCATAAGGTCAATTCTCCCTCAGAGAAAAACTGAAAAGCCGACTGGCCGGTGCCGCCGGTTCTGAATGAGGCAGCACGCCGTGAAAACATTTTTCCCACTAACCCCTGCCGATACGGCACCTTGCGGGAAAGGTTCTGCTTTTCTATCGGATGTCGTGACGATCTGCAAAATCAGCCGGGGATGCAACTTGTCGAACCAGGACTCCGGGTATCCAGTTAACTCAGCAAACCGGGCCCGGCTCAGATACCGGCATGTGTCATTCCGGCCAAGCGAAGCGCCGTGCCGGAATCTCATCTTTTCTGGCACGTGCCTGAGTCCGGGAGATTCCGGTCTTCCCCTGCGGGGAAACCGGAATGACAGCTTTGCTGTAGTCACGTGCTGTTCTCTGGCGGACTGGCTGAAAAAATGCAACCATGCTGAGTTAAATGGATAGCCAGAAACCAGGACTGTACGAGCACAGAGACGGTGCCGGTCCTGCAGGACAACGCCCGCGGCCGGCCGACCTTTTTGCCTGTCAGGCATCAAACTGTCTGTGCTGGTGACATTCGGTTTGCACAGCGTTGGCTGAATTTTTATTTTAACCTGAGAAAACAGTCGTTGTCTCTCATCTACTGCCTGTGCACACCTGAAAAATCATCGCATGAGAAAATGGTCTGCGACAGTCCCGGCCTGCTTGCGGAGCGCACACCCTCGTGTCATGCCGGCCGCAGAGAAATGGAGTGCCGGAATCTCCCCGGAATGGTCCCGGCTGAAGGTGGAAGCGGTGTCACGCCTTTTTCATCCTGCGATGCCCGGCGAGACTGACTGAACAGAAACAAACACTTCGCCGCACACAATCTTCCGCACATCGCAGCTCACCCTGCGCGCAGTGATGCTCTGTGAATAAATCAGGTTAACCCAGGAGGTCCAACATGCTCAAAAAACTGCCCTTTTTCACGCTGCTGTTTTTCGTTGCCTGCGCCGGCAGTGACACCGGCGGTAAAAAACAGGTCCGCGGTACGGCCAATGTGATCACTGCCGAGGAAATCTCAACCTCCACGGTGATCACGCCCAGCATGACGGTGTATAACGCGATCGAGTACCTGCGGCCGCTTTTTCTGCGCCCGCGTTCTGTAGCCGGACTGAGCAACGACCAGTCCGAACCGGTCGTGTACATCGATCGCATCAAACGCGGCGGGCTGGAGGTTCTGCAAAATCTGTATATCACTGATGTCGAAGAAATCCGCTATCTCAGCCCCAGCGAAGCAACATTTCAGTTCGGAACCAACCACGCAACCGGTGCCATCCTGATCAAATCGCGCACGCGCTGATTTCACCACAGGTCTCACCCGACAGCGATGGAGACACGCTTACAACACCTGAAAGCCGCGGGCAAAGGGTTCATCCTCATCGATAAACAGTGTGTTGAACCCCGTTACCCAGGCACGTCCGGCAACTGAAGGTATAATCGCCGGCTTACCAGCAACCTCGCTCTCCGCCTCGATCCGCCCAAAGAACAAACTACCGATGATGCTCTCGTGCACGAAATCCTGCCCCGGACGCAATCGCCCCTGTGCTGCCCACTGGGCCATGCGAGCTGAAGTCCCTGTTCCGCACGGCGAGCGATCGATGGCTTTTTCACCATAAAAGACAGCATTGCGGGCTGTCGCCTGTGTGTCGCTCGGCGCACCAGTCCACAGGATATGGCTGAGCCCGCGGATCGCGCTGTTCTCCGGGTGCACAAAACTGTACGCATCGTTGAGCAGCGAACGGAGTACGGGACTGAAACGCACCAACTCCGCGGCTGAGAAGTCGGCCATATCGCGGAAATTCTCCTGCGCATCGACGATCGCGTAAAAATTGCCGCCATAAGCGACATCAACGTGCAACTCGCCCAACTCAGGATGGTGTACAGACAGTTTTTCTGCAAATAAAAATGACGGCACGTTGACGAAACGCACCGAAGTCACCCGGCCCTCTTCCAGCCGGTAATGGGCTTCCACCAGCCCTGCCGGCACCTCCAGACGCAGCACCCCCGCCTGTTTCGGCTGCACCAGGCCGTGCTCGATCAGCACTGTCACTGTACCGATCGTGCCATGACCGCACATGGGCAGGCAGCCGCTGGTTTCGATGAACAGAATCGCGGCATCGTTGCGAGCGTCGATGGGAGGATAGATGATCGTACCGGACATCATGTCATGGCCGCGCGGTTCGAACATCAGCCCGGTACGAATCCAGTCATACTCAGCGAGGAAATGCTGCCTGCGTTCGCTCATGGTTTTTCCCTCGAGCTGCGGCGCGCCGGAGGTGACGACCCGCACGGGATTGCCGGCAGTGTGTGCATCTATGCAAAAAAAGGTATGTCGTGTCATGGGTGATCCTGTTGTTTTCGTCTGAAAAAATTCCGGCAAACACCTGCCATGAATTCGGTGCAAATATCAACAAATCTGGGATGAGCCTGCGTAGAAACCGGGATATCTCACAGTAAATCCAGGGCTTCGCGGGCGAAATGTTCCAGGTGGTCGATCAGTTTATCCGAATGCACAGCCGCGGCAGTTTGATTGCCCTCGGCCACGGCGCGCAGGATTGCGGCATGCAGTTCGGCAGATCGCATGATATCGGAATCATGGCGATACTGGTACCAGAAGCGCCGGCAGTGAGCGTGCAGCGGCTTGCGGGCACGGGCCGCAAAACTATTGCGCGCTGCCAGGCCCAGGGCCTCGTCGCTTTCGCGATCAAGGCGCAGAAATTCATTCAAATCCTGACCGGCTGCCGCTTTTTCCATCTGCTGCGCCCATTGCTCGAAGTGCCGGCGCTGCTCCTGCGTGGCTCGCCGTGCCGCTTTGCTGAAGAGCAGGCGATCCAGTACTCTGCGCGTTTCGAGAATCGCCAGATAGTCGGTGATGGTGATCTCTGTTACCACCATACCCCGGCGCGGCATGGCACGCAGCAACCCCTCCTGCGCCAGTTTCTGCAACGCTTCGCGCAACGGCGTCCTGCCGATTCCGATGCGTGCACTCAGTTCCGCCTCAGAAAAAAGCGAGCCGGGCGGCAACTTCAACTGCACAATCATCGCTTCGACGATTTCATAGGCCTTGCTTGCCTGACTGGTGATATCCACTGCCATGTCTCACCCTTCTTTAAGATATCTGTAAACGACAACAAGTATTCTACTAATATATCAATAGAATCTCAGTAAACAAGGCTTTTTCCTGCCTGTAAAACGGCACAGCAGAGATATTCAGACCCATGCGCCGGGAACATTTTTCTTTTCATCCGGCTGAGGGCATACTATATTTTCCGGGTACAGGTACCCGCGACGATATGAATTTCATCTTCAGCCTGCTGCACGGCACGGGACTGAAACGCTCAAATTTGTGAATCAATCAGAATAGCTCAGGGCCCGCTGCGGCAACTCTGCGGGCAAATGATCGGAGGCAGTGATGGACAGAATGCAACCTGCCGGCTGGCTGGCCTTTATCTGTCTGATGCTTTCTGCAACAGGCCAGGCACAGCAGTTTCGCCTGATCACCACTCAGGCCGGACTGCAGGGCGCGATCGCGACCTGCGGCGTGGCTGTTGCAGACTATGACCGGGATGGTGATCTCGATATTTACTTTGTTGCACAGGATTATTACGATCCGTCCGACTCAACCACCTTCAACCATCTTTACCGCAACAACGGCGACGGCACCTTTACCGATGTCACTGTTGCGGCGGGCGTGATGAGCACCCTGTCAACTGGGAGCTGGGATTTCATGGGCAACCGTTCCGGCGCGGCCTGGGGTGATTTTGACAATGACGGCTATCCGGACTTGTACATCACCAACAACGGCGCCAATGAACTGTACCACAACCAGGGTGACGGGACTTTTGTCGATATCGCCGAAGAGGCCGGTGTGCAGGGAGACCGCTACGGCTTTGATCACCACGCCAGCTCGTGCTGGTGGGACTTTGACCTCGACGGCGATCTCGATCTGTATATCTCGGTATGGCGCAACGCCAATGATCTGCAGTTTGGCCACAACATCCTGTACGAAAATCTCGGTGATGGCACGTTCCGGGATATCTCCGAGCAGAGCGGTCTCAATGACCGGGAGGCGACCTGGACTTCCCTGCCCTTTGATGCCACCGGCGACGGCCTGCCGGATATGTATGTGGTCAATGATTACGGCCCGAATCACCTCTTTGCCAACAACGGTGACGGCACGTTTACCGATATGACCGCGGCCGTGGCTCTGGAAGATACGGGCAACGGCATGGGCGTGGCCATCGGTGACATCAATAATGACGGTTTTTTCGACGTGTACTGCACCAACATCGAAGGCGTTTTCTGGGAAGGAGACCCCAACAAGCCGACCTATAACCCCCTGTTTATCAACAACGGCGACGGGACGTTCAGCAATAAAACTCTGGAGTACGGCGTTGAGGGCACTGGCTGGGGCTGGGCCACGGAGTTTTTCGACAGCGACCACGATGGCGATGAGGATTTGTATGCGGTGAACGGTTTTCTCATCGAGCCGGGTGAAAATTTTTTCTTCCGCAACCTGCTCGCGGAAAAGGGCACCCCTGCGATGCAAAACATCTCGCAAGAGTCGGGCAGCAATGGCGAGGCAGAAGCACGCGGCATGGTCACATTTGATTTTGACAATGACGGCGACCTCGATATTCTCGTGGCCAATTTCCGTGAATCCGCCTACCTGTACGAAAACACCGCAGCACCCGGCAACTGGCTGAAGATCATCCTCGTGGGCAGGCAGGCAAACCGTCCGGCATTTGGCAGCATCGTCCGCCTCACCACTGAAACCGGGCTCACACTCCACCGGCACTATGATGGTGTGGACTTTCTCGGGCAAAGCATGGCGCCGGTGCATTTTGGTCTCGGCGCTGCCCAAAATATCAGCCGGATCGTGGTCGAGTGGCCGGGCGGCGGGCAGGAGATCATCGAAAATATCGCTGCCAACCAGACCATCACTATCGAACAGGGCGCCGGGCTGATCACCGCAGTGCCCTCTGAGCGGGCACAGCCTGGAGACTTCCGCCTTCTCAGCGCATACCCCAATCCATTCCGGCACGTAACAGGCATTTTGTTTCAGCTCGAACAGGCCGGAGAAGTCCGCATCAGTATCAGCGACATCCTCGGCAGAGAAGTGCGCACAATTGCCGGCGGCAGAATGGCAGCCGGCCGCCACACCCTGCACTGGGATGGCCGGGATCAGCATGGCCGGATGCTCGGCTCCGGGATCTACTTCATTCGCCTCAGCGCCGGAGAGCGGATTCAAACGACAAAAGTGCTGCTGCGGCGCTAATGGGAAAAATCCCACATGGTGCTCAGGAAGGAAGAGACACAGAGCGCTTCCCGGGTCTTCATTCGCAACCGAAGGTCACTCTGCCGAGTTGCGCGAAAATACTGGTCGCGATGATACACGAATAGACGATAGCCACTCACTCTCAAACAGGATATGTCATGAAACGCAACACCCTCTTTTTCTTTTTGTTTTCAGCCATATTCATCCTTTTAACAGGCTGCAGCGAGCAGGAAGGTAACAAGCCCCTCTCCTACGATCCACCTGGCTCCACCGATACCCGGGACAAAGAAATCAGCCTTCAGGATCGGCAGACTTTTGCTTTTGAAAGCGCTGGTGTGTTTTTCAGCAATGACTTTGCCGGAGGCCGGCTCAACGCCATCGAGCAAAAGGGCGAGCAGAACTATACGATTCTTATTCAGCCGGAGAACGCGCCTATCAACAACAGCGCCTGGTACGCCTTCAAGGTCTGGTCCGCGAAGCCGCAACGCGTGCAGGTGGAGCTGCGTTACGAGGATGGCCGGCACCGGTACATTCCCAAACTCAGCAGGGATGGCGAAACCTGGCAGCCGATTGCACCGGAAAAGTTCAGCGTCGATACGACCCGCTACACCGCTCTGCTGCAGCTCGATATCAGCCGGGATACCCTGTGGGTTGCGGCCCAGGAGCTGATCACCACAGCACAGTTCAACCGCTGGATTGATGGGCTGGCCGGCAAACCGTACGTCAGCACACGCGAGATCGGCCGCTCGCACATGGGCAGGCCGATCCGGCTGATGGAGATCAGCGAAGCGCCTGATGCGCGCAAACACGTGCTGATCATTTCGCGGCAGCATCCGCCCGAGGTCACGGGCAGTCTTGCCCTGATGGCCTTTGTCGAAAAAATCGCCGGCGAATCAGCCCTTGCCGCGCGTTTTCGCAAACAGTTTGCTGTCAAAGTGATTCCGCTGATGAATCCGGATGGGGTCGATGAGGGACACTGGCGGCATAATGCCAGAGGTGTGGATTTAAATCGCGACTGGTATAATTTCAACCAGCCGGAAACGCGGGCTGCCCGGGACGAATTTCTCAAACTGAAGGACAACCCGGAAAACCGGGTCTATTTCGGCATTGATTTTCATTCTACCCAGGAAGATATTTTTTATACTCTGGCCAAAGATCTGAAAACCGTGCCTGAGGGCCTGACCGACCGCTGGCTGGACAAAATCCGGGCGCATTTCCCGGATTATGCCCTCAACGAAGACCCGGGCGGGCTGGGGTCGCCGGTTTCAAAAAACTGGTTTTACCGGGAATTCCAGGCCGCTTCGGTAACCTATGAGTCCGGCGATGAATCCGACCGGCAGGCGCTGCGCGAGCTGGCAGCTTATGCTGCCGAGGCGATGATGGAAACATTATTGGAGAGCATTTCGGCGGATAATTCGCGGTAGCCGCTGGCCAATCCGACCGACCTATTCCCGGACGCGACGATAGAGTGTCTCGATCGCTTTGTACTCTTTCCCGTCCGGGAAGACGTTATATGCTGTGATCTTCAGGCTATCTTCATCGAGCAAAGCGAACTCCGTTCGCCACCCCCATCTGGGCTGATCCTCGCTGACATCGTATCCGCCGCGAACACTGAAGCCGTGCTCTGTTTCCTTCCCCTGTGAAAACATGATCGCGTAGTTCATATGGAAATCATCCACCCAGGCCGTTTCGAAGGTGTTCGTGATGGTATTGAAGGCGATCATCTCCTCGCCGTGCCGGGGTTTGTCCTGCAGAGTACTTTTGTAGGTGTGCCGCAAAAATCGACCACCAAAAACCGGCACGAACTCGCCGGCTATCTCTGACTCATCGGCCAGTTCCTCAGGCCGGAACCACGTACGACAGGTGCCCTGCCATGTGCCGGCCAATTTTTCAAACAACGCTTTTGCAGCCATGTGTTTAGCCTTTTCCTTTCTTTTGCCGGGTATCCAGTTTACTCAGCAAACCGGGCCTGCCCAGATACCGGCATCTGTCATTCCGCCCAGGCGTACCGCGACATTCATGTCGCGGTACGAATCGTGCTTGCCGCTAGCCCTTGACGTTGATACCCTCGGCGCGCAGCAACTCGCGGATGAGCTCGCGCTTATCGCCCTGAATTTCGATCAGGCCTTCGGCGTTTCCGAGACGGAAGGTACCGCCGGTGCCACAGCGTTTTTTCAGCCTGGCGGTCATGTCTTTGAGCCACGTTTTGTCAGCAGGCAGGCGATCGATGACGGTGACCACCTTTCCCCTGCGGCCGCCTTTTTCCATGCGCAGCACTGCGGTGATCTTTTTCTTTTCCACAGCCGCTTCCACGGAGCAACGGCAGTTTTCTTTTTTTTCGCCGCAGCGAGGGCAGTGCGGCTCAGCCGCACCACCGGTCGAGTAAACGAGTTCTGTATTTTCCATGCCGCGAATATACCCTGAAAAATCCATAATTCCAAAAAATATCACCACGCCACAGCTGCTGACCACAACGAAGTAAGAAACCGTGCCATCCGCTCCTTCCGGCTGTAGCGCAGCGAAGTGCCGGAATCCCCATGGTACCGGCACCTGCCTGTTTCCGGCCGCACAAACTCTTGAATTTCCCGGTTATTTTTTATACCTTTCTCCCTTCATTTCCGGGGGCCGCAAACACACCGCGGGCACATTCCCGGTTTCATCCCATTTCATGTACCAGACGAAAACGAGTCAACATGCAGCTTGTCGGCCCTGGCTGCAACCTGGAACATATCCTACAGTTTGTATAACAGAATACAGTGGCTAACATGAGCAAGGAGTGAATCATGGCTGCAAAAAAAACTGCTAAGATCAAAGAATTCGAATACAAAGCAGAGATGAAGCAACTGCTGAATCTCATCGTGCACTCGTTGTACACACACAAGGACGTTTTCCTGCGCGAGCTGATCTCCAACGCTTCGGATGCGCTGCACAAAATCCGCTTCCGCCAGCTTACAGACAAGGATGTCCTCGATGCAGACGCTGAGTTGAAAATCAGCATCAGTGTCGATAAAGACAAGCGGACGTTCAGCATCGAAGACACCGGCATCGGCATGACCGAGGCGGACCTGATGGAGCGCATCGGTACGGTGGCGAGCTCGGGCACACTGGAATTTCTCAAGCAGGCCCAGGCTGAGGGCAAAGAACTCGACGCCAATCTGATCGGCCAGTTTGGCGTTGGCTTCTACTCAGTTTTCATGGTCACCGATGAGGTCACCATCGAAACCCGGCATGCGGACAAAGACTCCAAAGGCCTGCGCTGGAAGTCTGACGGCAGCGGCACCTACACCATCGAAGAGATCGACCGGCCACACCGCGGCACCAAAATCAGCTTTACCCTGAAGGAAGATGCTGCAGATTTTGCCGAGGAATTTCACGTCAAGCACATCATCAAAAAATATTCGAACTTCGTCGATTTTCCCATCTACGTCGGCGAGGAAAAAGTCAACACCGTGCAGGCCCTCTGGCATAAAGCCAAAGATGACATCAAGGAAGAGGAACTGAATGAGTTCTATAAATTCATCAGCAACGATTTCGACGAACCGCTGAGTCATCTCTACCTGAGCCTCGAAGGCACGGTGAGTTTCCGCGCGTTGCTGTTCATTCCGAAAAAAGCACCTTTCGATCTGTTCCGGGAATTACAACAGGAAAAATCACTGCACCTGTACTCCAGCAAAGTCTTTATCCAGGATGACTGCAAGGCGCTGCTGCCGGACTATCTGCGCTTTGTCAAGGGCGTGGTCGATACCGAAGACCTGCCGTTGAACGTCTCGCGCGAGGTGACTCAGTCCAGCCCGGTAATGGCAAAAATCCGTTCGATTCTGACCAGCAAGATTCTCGCACATATCGAGGACATGGCCGAAAAAGAACCGGGAAAATATGCGACCCTGTACAAAAACTTCGGCCCGTTGCTCAAAACCGGCATCAACAGCGATTTCGACAACCGCGACAAAATCATCGAGCTGCTGCGTTTTGGCACCACGAAAACCGGAGAAGATGAGTATATCTCGCTGAAACAGTACGTTGAGCGCATGCAGGAAGGGCAGAAAGAAATTTACTACCTGGCCGGCGAACACCGCGAGCTGCTGTTGAAAAACCCCAAACTGGAGTACTTCCGCAAACACGAGTACGAAGTGCTTCTGCTCACCGACCCGGTTGATGTTTTCGTCGTGCCGTCGATAACGGAGTATGACAAAAAGCCGCTGAAATCTATCGACAAAGCCGACATCGACCTCGACGCGGGAAAAGACGAAGACAGCGAGGCGTTGAATGAAGACCTGGCCTCTGCGCTGATCAGCGTCTTCAAGGAAACCCTCGGCGACAAGGTTGAAGATGTTGTCGCCTCAAAACGGCTGGTGGATTCACCGGTGACGCTGGTGGTCGGCAAGGAGGGTATGGATGCGCAGATGGAAAAGATGATGAAAATGATGGACCAGGGGTACACGGGTTCCAAACGCATTCTCGAGGTCAACACTTCGCATCCGCTGATCAAAAATCTGTCGCGGCTGAACCTGGGCGACAGCACCAATCCGCTGCTGCGCAAGAGTATCCTGCAGCTTTATGAGGCTGCGCAGCTCATCGATGGGAACCTTGCATCGCCAACGGAGTTTGTACAACGGATGACGGAAATTATGGAAGAAGCCACCAGGTAGGACGCACCTGCCCACCCGTGCGCCCACTCGGGTGGGCAGGCTTTCCGTCAGTTTTTGCCCTTGCAGGGCGCACAGAGATTGTGTATATTCCTCACCACACTTTATGGGGACGACATGGCTTCGACGGAGGAATGAGCGCCGTGGATTGCATGCCGAGGTCCGTAAGGCTCCTCGTAAAAAAGCGTTACACTAAACACAAATGCAGATGATTATGCATACGCAATGGCTGCCTAAGTAATTAGTGCAACCACATCCTGAGTGACCGGCGCCATCCTGGTTGCTCCGGATGACGACAATGATGGCTGGCCTGCTCTGTTGGTCTGGACGGAACAGGCGAGACCTTACAGACTGGCTGCCGGACGGCTCTGTTCCTCGTGCCCACGGCAGTGAGATCAAACGACGAACTAAGCATGTAGATGTCCTCGGGACTTGTCCTTCGGACGCGGGTTCGATTCCCGCCGTCTCCACTCTGGAATAAAAGACAAACCCGTCTCTCCGGGATCATTCTCCCGAGTGACGGGTTTTCTTTTCCTCGCTGTTTCTTAAGGGCGCATGCCTGTTTATATCTTCACAGACCCATTCTCTACCCGCCTGATTTCCATCTTTCCCGCCGTTCATTTTTTCCACCTGATACTCTATTTTTCCGGATAAAGTCTGCAACCTTTCAGGTTGAGCAATCTCTTTTTCACCAAGGACCTCACGATCGCTGTTTTCGCAAGTTTGGCGGCACGGTCTGTAATTCGAAAAACATCCAACCTTCGGCAGGCTCGAGAGTTTTCAGCCTTGCGGGAGAAGTCTTTTCCAGAGTGTATTTGTACCGGTTCATGTCCGATAGTGCATCGTTTCGGCATGGCTCTATATTGGAGACACGGCAGTCAGGCGTGGGACGAAGCTCATCC
>WFTM01000201.1 GCA_015485525.1 Candidatus Zhuqueibacterota bacterium
CGAAGCTCATAAGCCATGCACTGCTGGTAGGCAGACTCTAACAAGCCAGGGCCAAGAATACGGTGGGCCTTGACGGCCGAATCAACAATTTCACTGGCGACTTTTTCAATATCCATATTCATCCCCTTTTTGGGTTTTTTCTTGGCGGCCCTGGCGTCTTGGCAGTTCAAAAAAAATGCATCCCTCATCTGGTTACGAGACAGATAAGATCGTATTTCTCGGGGTACAGAACAATCTTTTTCGCACCCACGGTTGCGGGTACACTGGTTCAGCGGGCACTATTCTGCCGAAAACAGGTTTGGCATTTTATCTCTGTTCAGCGCGGTATTAATTGACATAACAGCAAAAAATACCTATATTTGCCAATTCAAATTCATGGCTGCTACCCAGCCGGTGGAACGCGTTACAGACACGCGCATGGCCACTCTCCGCCGGCCCCGGATTATCTCATCACAACTGCACATCATTTCTTGCAGGAAATCCTGTTCCGGGGGCAGTCTTTCCATTCCGTTCCCACGTGCTCACAAGGCTGACCATGAAGATTCTTCACTTTGCCGATCTTCATCTCAACATACCCTTTACCGGCAGCAACTTTCCGCCAGAAGTTGCCCGTGCATGCCGCACACGCCTGCGCAAAACCCTGCACGAACTGCTCAATCTCGCCGCTGCCGAGGAAGTCGATGCAGTCACCATAGGCGGTGATTTATTTGAGGCAGACCGGCTGACACGTGATACTGTTGAATTCCTTCTGAGCAGTTTTGAGCAACTGTCTCCGATTCCGATCTTTATCGCACCCGGAAATCACGATTATTACTCCCCTGTTTCGATTTATGCACGCTATTCCTGGCCGGAAAACGTCTATATCTTCCGGCAGCGGCGATTCCAACCCATCGAACTCAACGAAGATATCGTACTGTGGGGTTTTGCGCACAACGCCCCGGACGAACGCGACAACCCGTTTCACGGCTTCAAGGTGCCTTCCAACGGCAAGATCAACATCGCGCTGCTGCATGGTTCTGAAACGGGTAATTTCATCGAAAACCGGGCAGCACATGCGCCCTTTCAGGCCCATGAAATTCTGCTCTCCGGTTTTGATTTCGCTCTGCTCGGGCACTATCACAACGCCAGCACGCTCAAGGTGAATAAAAAAATAGCTATCTATCCCGGCAGCCCGCAACCGCTCTCCTTTGGCGAAGGCGGCGAGCACGGGGCGGCGCTCGTCGAGGTGCTGCGCGATGATATCCGTGTGCGCCCGGTCATCACCGCAACACAGTTTTTTTATACCTATACCGTTGACATGAGCACTTTTAACGGCATGTCTGGCCTGGTCCCGGAAATCCGCAGCATTGCCGGGGATTCGCCTGATCGTGAAGCGGCTTTCTTACGCCTGCACCTTACCGGGGTCATCCCCGAAGATGCGCATCTCGATAAAGAGTTACTGCGCGAGCAGCTGCAGAGCTATTTTGACTTTGTGCTGATCCGCGATACCACCCGTCCGGAGGCCTGGTATGAGGAATTACAGAACGAACCGACTGTTCGCGGCGCCTTTGTCAAACGTCTGAAAAAAATGATGGCTGAGGAAACAGACGATCGCGAACTGATTCTTGCGGCCATGCGCTATGGCCTGCAAGCTTTTGAGGATGAAAGAATCGATCTGACATGAGGATAGTCACGTTACACATCGAGGGATTCGGCACGCTCAGCGAGGAAGATTTCGCTTTTGAACCCACTTTCAATCTGGTCTTCGGGCCAAACGAAGCCGGCAAATCAACTCTGCAGCAGGCCATACTGGCCATGTTGTACGGATTCTACTCCGGCGAGCGCATCACCAAAGCAGAAAAACAACTGCACGCCCGTTTCCGTCCCTGGCAGGGTGTGCACTATTCCGGCAAAATCGTCGTGGAACTGGATAATAACGTCCGGTACATGATCACCCGGGATTTCGACACACCGGAGCCGCAGACCCACATATATGAAGCCAATACCGGCAAAGAAGTTACCGAGATGTTCCATCGCAAACGCCGCGGGTACGTCGGTTTTTGCGAACGGCTCACAGGCATGTCGCGTGCTGTTTTCGAGTCAGTATCCTGCGTGCGCCAGGGGCAACTGACGAAAATCTCCGGTTCCGAAGCTCAGGACATCGCCGACACCATCGTGCGCCTGGTTGACAGCGCATCGACAGATGTATCGGTCAAAAAAGCGCTGGAAAAAATCAGCGCGGCCATCCGCAACCTGGGCACGGACAAAAGCCGCTCCGGCCCTATTTACGCCGCCCGCACAGAGCTCAGCCGATGCGAACAACTCATCCAGGAACGCACTGCCCTGGTCGAAACCCTGAGCAGTGACTACCAGGCCCTGACCGATCACCAGAGCCGGCTCGCTGCTCTCAAGCAGGAGAGTGAAACTCTGAGCGAAGAATTACGGCACGCGGAATACTTTGCCTGTGTCGAATTGCTCAACAAACACGCCGGACTGGCCCATCGCCGTGAGGTGCTCAACAAACGCCTGCACGAACTCTCTCCCAACCAGAACATCAGCCCGGAAGATCATGACCTCGTCATCCGGCTGATGGAGGAACGCAAAATCTCTCTGCAACGCCGAAAACGCCTCAACGATGCCATTCAGCAACAAAACCTGCAGCGTGCTTCGGAAAAAGATTATATCGCCACCCTGCCCGTAGCAGAGTCCCTCTGGCTTTCGGACACCGTGCAACGGTTCGAAGATTATTTTCAGCAATGGCAGGATTTGCACGAAAAAACAGCCGAAGCCCGTGACCTTGAAGCAGAGCTCTCAGCCGGGCTGCGGGAGATGGGCTATGATAAAGACGCTGTCGAAGCGCTGAAATCGCTGTCACCGGCGACCCTCGAAGAGTTCGAGGCCATGACCAATGTGCTCGAAGAGAAAAAAAGCGACCTGAACGCACTGCAAAACCGGGCCGAGCTGCAGAAAAGCAACTCGCGCATCATACGTGCCGGCCTCGGTACGCTGCTCTCCGCCGCCTTTCTGGTCTATCTGCTCGCCATGCTGGTACCGGATTTCAAAGCCTTCCTCGACAGCCACAGCCTGATCTCCAACACCCTGAATTTTATCACGATGATCATTGCCATCGTCTGGCTGTTTTTCGAAAGCATCGGCTATGTCAACCGGCTCAACGACCGCGACCGGAGCAGGCAGGTTATGGCGGCGATCGAGCTGCAGGAGCAGGAAATCCGCGATTCGCTGCAACCCTATGGCGTCAGCTCAACAGAGGCGCTCACGCGTTTATACATCCAGATCAACCGCCTGTCTGAAATCGACGCGGTGATGCAGAACCGGCTTGAGGACTTGAAGCAGCTCGAGGAACGCCTCTCCCCCCTGAGCGCGGCCTTTGGTTTCGAGATTCTCAACATCGAAACCCTGCAACGTATTGCAGAGACCCTGCAACGCGGTAAGGCAGCACGAGAAAAAATTAGAGAGCTGGACAGAACGATCAGCGAGTATCAGGAAGAGCTGCGCCTGCTCAACCATCGCCTCGGCGAAATCGACAGCGAGCTGAAGTCGATTTTTGCCACCGCCGACCTGCAATCCGAATCGATTGCCGATGATGCGCAAGCCTTTCTGGCACGCGTGCGGGAGGCTGAAGAATCTATTGAGCTGGAAAAAGAGCTGGCACAACTGCAGGAGCTGGAAAAGGAAATGCTCGCAGGACGCAGGATCGAAGAAGTGCGGCACATGGCGGAAAAGCTGCGCGAGGGGTTGCAGGACGAACGAGCTGAGACCATCCCGGAACGCACCGCGACGGTACTACAGGAACTGCTGCGCGAAAACAGAAGACAGCAGCAAAAAATTGAAATCGAGATTGCAACGATCTCGGAGCGGATTTCTGAACGCGAATCACGCCTGCCGGATTTTTCTGAGCTGGAAGAAAACGCTGCCATCGCCCGGCGCCGCCTCGATGAGCTGATCCACAAACGCCAGGCCTTAGAGCTGGCCTATGAGACCCTGACCGATGTCGCCCAGAAAGCCCACAAAGAGTTCGCCCCACGGCTGGCCGGGATCGTCAGCAAACAGCTCACACAGATTTCCGAAGGCCGCTACAAAGAGCTCTTCGTCGATCCGGAGCAGTTCCAGATACGCATCACACACGGCCGCGGCAAAACCCTCGTCCCCCTCGACTATCTCAGTCTCGGTACACAGGAGCAGGTTTACCTGATGCTGCGCTCGGCCGTTGCGCGCCTGCTGTCGGAAAACTCAGAGGCCATCCCCTTGCTGCTGGATGATCCTCTCGCACATGCTGATGAAGTCAGGCAAGGACTGACCCTGAACCGCCTGCTCGAAATCGCCGAACAGCACCAGCTCATCTATTTTACCAAGGACAAAGGTATAATCGATGCTCTGGCAGAGATGAAAGCCGAGTACAACCTGATCACTCTGAACACTTCCCAACGCATCATGCCCCATCGCTGGGCAGCCGGCACTGCTTTCCGCCGCCTCTCCGACGAGGAATAACGCCCTTTTCATTTTCCTTCACTTTATGGGTTGCAGGTCGTATCCCCTCAGAGCCACGCCTGCTTGCAGGCCACGGCGAGTCTATGATCTGCCGCAGGGGGGACGATTGGCGGGTATTTTGCCGGACTCATGCAGTACGCAGCATAAAAAAAGCCCGTCTCTGTGTGCACAGAACGGGCTGCCTGTCTGAAAAAAATTGTATCAGCGGAACATTGCTTTGATGCTGCCCCAGGTTTGCCGGGCGCTGGAGATAGTCGGCGAGACGGATTCGACCTTAGACAAATTTTTCGTCCCGTCACTGAACTCGGTTTTGATGCGATAATAATACGTCCGCCCACCCTCGGTGGTCTGTTTGAAAACCGTCTTGTCGATATATTCGTATTTGTGCGTCTGTTCCGGCGTTTTTTTCGCCGTCACATAAGCGACACGATTCAGAGCCGTTGCTGAAATTCCCCTCTGAATTTCGTAGCCTTTAATCTTGCCCTCGTCACCGGTTTCCCAGGTTACCGTCACCTGATTATAACCGGGATAAAGGTTGAATTTTTTGATCACTGCATCAGCAAAAGCCAATGATGCTGCAACCAGAAAGATGCCTGAACAAATCCCTATTCTCACGTGTGCATATCTCCTGTTCCTGGTTGACTATAGAGGCTGTTTCATTCAAAACAACACAAAAGTTAATGATGTTGCTGCAAAAGTCAAGGTTTTTCATACCTGCGCTCCGCCAGTAATACGGGCAGTTATGACATTTTTTTCGATTTCCCGGGCGCCCGGAAAATCGGGATATCCGAAAGATTTGACCTGCTACAGCGCATTGGCAGGATATCCAGTTAACCCAGCCCGGCTGCCCTTTTTCCGCCAGCCTGTCTGAGCCTGATCCCGACATGGCAAAACGTAGCCGAAGTGGCAACACTTCGGGAGAAGTAGCCGAAGTGGCAACACTTCGGGCGCATCGACCCTGGGAACTCTTGCGAGTTCCGCTACACGTCGGGCAAAACATGCGCTCGTGCGCTGTATCCGGCCGGTGAACTCCATCTTCTTCAACTCATCCTCGGCAAAAAGCACGAAATCTTAATGCCACAAACCAGAGGTGACCACTGACCGGGTGCGGTAAACAGGCCAGCTCCGCCATACATAGCATCCGGCATCCCCTTTTCACTGCGGCTCACCTCCTGAAAGCCCTGTGCCGACTTTTCGCTTGCTTCTCGATTGCAGAGGTATTAGTATATCCGTCGCACGCTGAAAAATTCATATTTCCGAAATATTGCCACCTTATCGACAACAAACGTATCAACCCATGCAAGACGACAAGTCCCAAAAACCTGCTGCCGTTTTCCATGTCGGCGATATCGCCGTGCGTGGAGACACTATTCTGGCCCCGATGGCCGGTTATTCCGACCAGCCGTACCGCTCTATCTGCCGTAAGCTCGGTTCAGCCATGAGCTACACCGAGTTTGTCTCGGCCGATGCACTCATCCGTGGTAACAAAAAGAGTCTGAAACTGCTGCGCTATCTCCCGGAAGAGCGTCCGCTGGTTTTTCAAATTTTCGGCAGCGATCCGCAGGTCATCCTCGAGGCTGCCAAGCGCATTGCAGAGCTTGAGCCGGACATCATCGATCTGAACATGGGCTGTTCTGTTCCCAAAGTTTCCGGCCGCGGTGCTGGCGCTGGCCTGCTGCGAGATCCGGCGAAAATCGGCAGGATATTCAACATGCTCAGCCGCGAATTACCGCTACCGGTGACAGGTAAAATCCGTCTCGGCTGGGATGATGCCAGCAGGAACTACCGGGAGGTTGTCCGGGCCATGCAGGAAAACGGTGCCCGGCTTGTGGCAGTGCACGGCCGCACCAAAGTACAGGCTTATAAAGGGCAGGCAGACTGGGACGCCATCGCTGAAATCAAGAGCATCGCCGACATTCCGGTCATCGGCAACGGTGATGTCACGTGTGTCGCTGATATCCGGCGCATGAAAGAGCACACCGGCTGTGATGCGGTGATGATTGCTCGTGCAGCTATTGGCAACCCATGGATTTTTGCCGGCAAAAATGCCGGTGAAGTCACCCTGGCAGAGAAACTGGTCATGGTGCGCCGGCATCTCTCGGCTAATCTGGAATTCTATGGCACTGAGCTGGGGCTGATTTTGTTCCGCAAGCACGTGAGCAAATATATTCATTCCATTGCCGGCGCGCGCGAACTGCGCACACGTCTTTTGACGGCAGAAACGGTCGAGGCATTCGAGCAACTGGTCAGTGAAGCGGAGAGCAGGATTGCCAGAGCGGCTTAGCAGGACCTGTCAGTCCAGGGTGCGTTGCGGCAGGTGTTCGACGAGCACTTTTTTGATATCTGTGATGATGTTGCGTACCCGTTTATGCGAAAGATTGACCGAGGGCAGGGTGGCGATTTCTTCAGCAGGCATATCCCCAAGCAGACTCATCTGGTAGATCAGAATATCACGCTGTTTGTGTTTCCCCGGCCAGTGCTGCATCAGCACACCTGCTATTTCCTCACAGAGCTCATCGAGCTTTCGCTGCTCCATGAGGTCATGAGTTTGTGAAGGCAAAACATCCTCAAGCGTAAATCCCTCGTCTTCAGCATACGCCCTGCCGATTGGGTCTGACAATGAGGTGTGTCTGCCCTTGCGTTTTTTGCTGGAAATTTTTTTACCGTAATTGATCACCGTATTTCTGCAGATATACATCAGGTAGGAGTAGATCGACTTATCATTGCGGTTCTGGAAAACCCGGAGTGCCTTGCAGTTATTTTTCACCAGTTTCAGAAGAACATCATGGCAGAGGTCCTGGTACACTTCGACGTGCTGTGTCCCCGGCTTATGAATCCGGTTTTTTCTGCACCAGTGCACGATAAAAGCGAATACGATCGGATGAAAACGCCGGTAAAACTCTTTCCAGGCCCTCTCATCCGCAGGGGAAGCCATGCAAGAATCAATCAATGTACGGTCTGACAGCTTTGTATAATCCATTGGCTCCTGATTTCGACTCCGACCTCTCCCTTTATCAATACCTGCCTTTGGCAAACATTTACGGGACAATCGAAATGTTCAGCGCAAAAAAACATCCTGAAAATAAATTAACATTTTCCGATCTGATGTCAAGGCAATTGTCGTTTGCAGATGCACAGCTCTTGGATACGCAGGTGTCTTGAATCTGATCGCCTGTCTCGAAAACGATCACGAGAAAGCATTTTCCTGGATTTTCGCTGACTCTGCGAAGGCAGTATGCGTTACCTGGCGACAGGTGGCAGCCGACCTTGCAGCCGGATAACATCTCAAAAAGTCGCTTCTGGGCAGATATTGTTTATTTTTTATCAGCCTGAAATACCCACATATTATTCCGGGAGCCGGACAAACCAACCTAATTATAATATTATTTGAGAGTTACAACAACGCCTTTCACCGAGAGTTTTTTTATGTTATCCTGACTTCTCCAGCTCTGAGCGCTGCTTCATGAATAAATCAGGTTTCACCGCCGTATCAACCCCGCCGTTTACCGTCCCGATTTTGTCACACCCATTTCCAACCTGATACATTTGGCCCGGCCAGTCTCCGTCTGGCAACGCTCAAAAAACCTACCGCCCGGCTGTACCGTCATTTGGTAAAATATTTGCACCCTGACAAGGCATCTGTTTTCAAGGACGGACAAAGCAGAAAAAGGCAGGATGCCTCTCTCGCCTTCTTTCCGCATTTGTTTTCCCTGAAACCTGCAGCTCACTCGCGTGGGCTGCCAGCAAACACCGGGCATCCCGCATAGCACGAAACCAGCGCGGGAACGAGCGATTGCCTGATAAGCACTCTGTCCGGCATATCTGATTCTCATACTGTCAATCTCAACTTTTCACCCTGTTTTACGACCCATTTCAAGGAGACACATCACATGTTTTCAGGAAGACGACTTTTTTTCTCCCTCATCGCGATCTTATGCATGGGGGGACAGGTTCTCGCACAGACCTGGAGCGATCCGGTCACCATCGGCAACGGCTATACGCCCGATATCGATGTTGATCCGCAAACAGGCAACATTCACGTCGTGCACCACAACGGTTCGGTCATCTATACCCTGCTCAGCCCGAGTGGCGACATCCTGATTCAGGAGTCCATCCCCGGGACTGAAGCCGATGGAACCGGAAAGTTCGACTTTGGAGCGACAGTGGCCAATGATCCGACCACCGGAAGGCCACACGTTTTTTATCGCGTTAATGTCTCGGATGACTATTTCGACATCTATTACACTAAGCGAAATGCCGATGGCACCTGGACCACTGGTGATCGCATGGTCAACAATCAGAAACGTGCCTACAGCGTGCGCACCGCTGTCGATAACAACGGCATCGTACACATGGTTTACGGCCAGGCAGACCCGAACAACATGCCTTTTGGTTCAGCGACCTACCGCCGCATCGATGCCAACGGCTTCGTAACCAATACCATCGGCGGCCTGACGAAATATCGCGTCGATGACCGCGTTGAACTGACAGTAGGGAAAGATAACTCCATTCACGTTCTTCTCAGCTATCCATTTGATAATCCGAATGGCGAGCTCACTTATTACCGTTCTGACGACGGTGGCGACACCTTGCCGAGAGTCGGCAACATTGCCAGCAATCAGGCCACCGGCAGAAACGGCAACGGCGATGTTTTTGTCGATGCACAGGGCAATGTTCACTTTGTCTATGGCTCTGCAGCAGATAACTCCATCGGCGGCACACACTCGGTTCGCTACGCACGGTTCGAGAACGGCAGTAAAGTGCGGGACCTGGTTGTCAACGACCAGGGCGAGCTGGCAGACTGGCATCACAACGTCGGTGTTGGCTCTGTGGCCGCAAGCGATGATGGGAAATATATCTTCGTTGTGTATAACAAGGGAGATGGCCTCTCGCTGCACACGCGATATTCTACAGACATGGGCCAGACCTGGTCGGAACGCGATACCATCGCCAGCCAGTCCGGTGGTTCAGAAAGCCGGGACAAACACGTCGTCCGCGCTACAGGGAATACATTTTACACGGTCTATCCCTCGTATGGAAAAGTTTTCTTTCGTACGACCTCGTTCGGGCCTGTAAACCAGGCGCCTGTCGCCGATGCCGGCGGCCCTTATACTGCTGTGGAAGGCGATACCGTTACCTTCGATGCCTCGGGTTCGAGTGATGACGGCCAGATCGTCGAATATCGCTGGGATTTTGACGGTGACGGCACAGCAGAGGATACGACCACCTCGGCAACTACAACGTATTCCTGGGATGACGATTTCAGCGCCACAGGCACTCTCGAAGTGGTCGATGACGGTGGCAAGACAGCGCAGGCGCAATTTTCCGTCACAATCAGCAATGCCAACCCTGTGGCTGACGCAGGCGGCCCGTACACTGCCGCTCCCAACGAACAAATCACTCTCAGCGGCTCGGTGAGCGATGCCGGTGCAGCAGACACGCATACCTTTGCCTGGGACCTCGATAACGACGGTACCTTTGAAACCAGCGGCCAGCAAGTCGTCACCAGCTATGTTGCTGAGGGTACGAAAACTATCCGCCTGCAGGTGACCGATGACGATGGCGGCGTTGATATCGACACCACAACTGTGACTGTGACCCAGGGGATTCCGGAAGTTTCTGAAATCCCGGCACAGACCGTGCAGGAAGGCCAGGCCTTCAGCCCGATCACCCTCGATGATTATGTCACAGACCCCAACAACTCACCTTCGGAAATGACGTGGGGATTCTTTGGGAACAGCGACCTGCAGGTCAGCATCGAAAATCGTGTTGCGACAGTAGCCGTACCGGACTCCGAATGGGCCGGGGCTGAGACGATTTCCTTCTTCGCCCGCGATCCTGACGGCAACGCGGACACGACAGCGACCACCTTCACGGTCACTCCGGTCAATGACCCGCCGCAGGTCAGTGCCATTCCATCGCAAACGGTCGAAGAGGGCAAGCCGTTCAGCACCATCACCCTCGATGATTTTGTCTTCGATCCTGACCATGCAGACAGCGAAATCGTCTGGACTGTTTCCGGAAATAATCAACTCAAAGTGACGATCGAGGGGCGGAAAGCCGCCATCGCAGCTCCGGATTCAGAGTGGGCCGGCTCGGAAGAGATCACTTTTACTGCGACCGACCCGGAAAATGCGCAGGATTCAAAATCAGCCACCTTCACGGTCACGGCTGTCAATGACCCGCCGCGCTTCATTGCCGAGGTGCCCGGCCAGACGATCGTCAAAGGCCAGAGCTTCCAGCCTGTTGATCTGTCCCAGTACGTTACGGATGTGGA
This sequence comes from Candidatus Zhuqueibacterota bacterium, assembly GCA_015485525.1. Taxonomy (GTDB): domain Bacteria; phylum Zhuqueibacterota; class Zhuqueibacteria; order Zhuqueibacterales; family Geothermadaptataceae; genus Geothermadaptatus. Next base: position 10,766 of record WFTM01000201.1, read on the forward strand.
TAACAGCAACGATGAGCTGTCCATCACCGCTTCGGGTAACTCGAAAATCCAGGTCTGGATTGCCGGCCTGACAGCAACGCTGACAATCTCTGACACCTCATGGGTGGGCAGCGAAACCATCACTTTCACGGTTTACGACCTCGACAATGCCAGCGATTCTGCAGAGGCCGAATTCAAAGTCACGACGATCACCTCTGTAGATGGCAACAGCACCACTGTTCCGGAACATTTCGCCCTGAACGCCAACTACCCGAATCCATTTAACCCCCAGACGACGATCCCGTTTGAGCTGCAACAAGCAGGGTCTGTTACTCTGGACATCTACAGCGTGGATGGACGTCACATCACCACACTGCTCGACCAGCACATGCAGGCAGGTCGGCATAAAATCACCTGGGATGCTGTTGGCCTGGCCAGCGGAACATATATCCTCACCATGCGCGTGCGCACGAATAACGGCACGCTCACTTATCAGGCACGCCAGAAGATGCTGCTGCTGAGGTAGCCGCACACAATATTCAACCGGACATAAAAAAAGCCCCGTCGTACTGACGGGGCTTTTTTTATGCAGATCAGAACGAAATTTTCGGAGCACGATCAGTTAAAGAGATTATCGTAGCTCATCTGGATATACATGATGCGGCCGATCGTCACACTTCCGAAAGCCTGGGTGAAGTTAACCCCGGTAAGGTTATTGACACCCGCCTTGAGCGTGGCATTCATACTCGGCAGCTTATAGGTAAGCTGAGCATCGATAACGGTTTCACCGCCAACTTCGCCCTCGCCAAAGGTGGCTACCCACATGAACTTGGAACGGTAGCGACCGGCGATATTGAAGCCGAGGTTCTTGAACAGGCGAGGATTGCCGATCGAAAGCTTGATCGAATTCTTCGGACGGTTGATGCTGGACAGAAAGTCATCTGAACCACCTGTGCGGTTGATGTACATATAACTTCCGCCAACACGGTAGCCATTGCTGAAATTATACGTCAATCCGATACCGCCACCATCGATGATGACATCGCCGGGTTCGTTGGTGTAGAGACCGTAAACCTGGCCGGTAGCCGGATCGATAACACGCGCACTCTTGAAACGATCGACGTAAGAGGAGCGGTAGTAGTTGATATCGACGAACAGGCTCTGGTTGATCAGCGACTTATAGCCGATCTCAAAGGACTTCTGATATTCCGGCTTGACGAAAGGTGTGCTCACGACCTGCGGATTACCGGCAAGCAAGCTGTTGAGATCGATGGCGCTGGCATAAACATCGCCATTGCCGGGGGTACGGCCGGTACGATCCATGTTGTCCTGTGTACCACCGAGCAGGATGATCGGCCCGAGGTTGAGGTTGATATACTGGGATTCGATGATCGGATTGTTGAACCCGGACTGATAGGAGATGCGGAAATTGTGGTCTTTCGCCGGCGTAAAAACGGCAGCAACGCGAGGTGAAATGCTGTTCTTGAAGTTCTTATGACCATCGATACGCAGGGAGCCGGTTACCTTCAGCTTTTCGCCGAGCCGCTTGCTGGCCTGAGCATAGGCACCATATTCATAAATGTCGATGCCCTGCTCTTTATCGCTGTAGATGGTTCCCGCTGTATTGACACCGTAGTTGCGGTAGTTACCACCGACCTGCAGCTCAACAAAATCAATTTTATCAGCAAAATTATACATCGCCTCGAAATTATTGAAACCCGATTTCGAGATGAAGCCGGCACCGGTAGCAAAATCTTTGGTCGCGATAACTTCTGACAGGGCTTTTTCAAACTCCGGGCTGCCCGGCTGGAAACGTCCCTGATCCGCGAAGTTGCGTGCAGCTACTTGTGCCTGCTCCGGGGTCGCGCCTTGCAACAAAGCACCGATGTAGGCACCACCGAACTGGCCAAACCAATCGGCATCCGATTTCCAGCGACGGTTGACATTCCAGCCGGCGAAGACGATATCATACGAATCACCTGCACCCTCACGCTGCGTGTAACCGCGCACGAAGAAATTCTTACCCTTGAGTTCGAGTTTGTTAAACATGGCATTGATGCCGTCCAGGGCGTACCGGTTGGTTCCCTGGTAGATGGCATTACCGACGCCATAACGGAAATCGTAGCTGGCTTCGATATCATCGCTCAGGCGATAGCGCAGACCGACATTGAACTTGGTCGAGCTGGCTTTATTGTAGTCGTACAGCTCTTCTTCTTTGTATCCCGTCCGGGCAACGAAGATTTTTCCAAAAGTCAGGTTGTCGGGGATTGGCTGTCCCATGGCCCGCAGAGCTGCAGCAACCTGATCGAGGTCGAGATTGGTCGCTACTTCGTCACCATAGACGTTGACGCCGTTGTAGCCTGCCACGCCACGCGCGCCCTTATACTTGTCGGAAAAATCATTGGCATACCAATCTGTGGCCTTGAAGCGGGAACCAACAATTTTAAAGGCAAAACGATCATTGACAACCTTGGCATAACGAAACGCCGTTTCATACAGCGGGTAGTTACCGCCATAATCAGAGCTGCTGCCGCCACCTTTGACGGAAACACTCAGCCCGGGGAAATCGAACGGAGATTTGGTGTTCATGAACAGCACACCACTGAAGGCATTAGGGCCATACAGGGCGGAGGATGCACCCGGCAGGAATTCGATTTCAGCAACATCGATATCGGAAATACCGGTCAGGTTACCGATGGAATAGGAGCCATTGGCGATCCCCGTGTTATCGACGCCATCGATGAGCTGAATCAGGCCGGTATTGTGGCTGGAACCGATACCGCGACCCGTCGGGCCGGAAAAGGTCATGCTGTTGGCGGTCATCTCGATTTCTTTCATATTGGCCAGACCGTCATACACCGTAACCGAGGGTGAACGGCGAATATCGAGAATATCCATTTTTTCAACAGAGACCGGAGCGGTGAGAATGCTCTCCTCAACACGGGAGGCGGATACGACGATCTCACCAGCCATAAATGCTTTCGGCTCCATCTCGATGACCAGGTTTTCCATCG
>WFTM01000202.1 GCA_015485525.1 Candidatus Zhuqueibacterota bacterium
CAAATCTGCTCAGGCTACAATGCCGGATCATCCCACCCCCTTCCGTAATCACGAGGCGGGAATCTCCGCCAGATTTCGGTGGCTTTTTCTTTGCCCACTGTTTCGAGAAACTCGTGAACGCTGGAGTAAGGCCAATCCGCCCATTTTTCGACATAACTGTGATGAACCGGGTTGTGATGGATATAATTCAAGGTTGCCCAATAATGAGCTTCGCTACGGATGAAACGGTCCGCTGCACTATGCCAGACTTTACGCCCGCGGCAATTTTCTTCCCCGTTCCAGATAAATGAGGTTCGTCCATGAAATCGACCGAGGCCGACCATGAAGCGCTTGAGATTATCGATACGTACCAAAATATGATAGTGATTTGGAAGCACACACCAGGCGAAGATATCGACGTGCAGGCTGGCAAGCGTTGTCAGCAGAGAATGTGTAAAATCCAACATCCGTTGTGGGGAAAGACCGATGATATGGGCATGCTCGTAACAGCTGCACACGATATGATAGGAGCCGGAAACATCATAAAAATGCGGCGGCCGATGGTGCGGATAATTCTTTTGAATGCGTTCGCTGATGAGAGCTGCCCGTTCTTTTGCATTCAGCTTTCGCCATTCGTACATAAGCCATCCCCTCCAGACTTTTATTCGCAATCCTGTTTTGCGGTGCACGGCTTGTAGTATATTGTTCGTAGTGCACGATCTAGCGTGCCCGCCAGGCACAACATGTTCGAAAGGCGCGCTAAAGCGCGCACTACGAGCGGGTCGTGCCACTCCGGCGTCCGTTTTCCAAGTGCAGTTTGTCCGAGCGGGACACAACATGATCACAGCAGACATTTCCTGCGTGTCTTCTCGCGTGCTCGTCGTCCAGGATTCAACACGCCTTCTTGTTTTTGTTCGTAGTGCACGCTTCAGCGTGCCTGCCAAGGCACAACATGTTCGAACGGCGCGCTAAAGCGCACACTACGAGCGGGCTCGTGCCATAGAGATATTTTTTAACAAAATGTAAAAAGTTTCTTGCGCAGGCTCGGGTTTTGGAGTATATTCCTGCCACAATTCAGATTTTTCCTCCCATGCCGATAGTTTGGTAGTGCGCGAAGTCTCCGAGTCCGGCATTTCAAATTCTGGATTCCACACCCCTTCATAATTTTAAAAACAGGTATCCTAAACCGCGCTGGCAGCTTCGTCCTCCGGATGCAGGTTACGAAAAACTGCTACAGGGTTGTGAAGACGACTTTTATCGATGGAGAAAACGACAGATGGCACAAATGAATTCGATTCCGGAAGAGATATCTCAGTTCTTAACCCAGCATTCCGGTCATCTCGACACCATACCCCAGATCATCAATCTTGCGTTCAGCGGTGAACGCAAGCCTGAGGCATGGCATGTTCGCATCCCGGGCAAGCAGATCGTGCGTGGTTTCAACAAAGCTGCTCCTGTCACGGTCATGCTGCCGCACAAAACGTGGAAGAAACTCCTCAAGAAAGACGACAACGCCATGTGGCGCAAAGCCCTCGCAGATGGTCAGATTCACATCCATGGCGACAAAACTGCTACTGCCGCGTTTGCAGCCCTGTTTGATAAAAACGGTGTCGCCGCTGCAGCTTCCTGAACTCCGGGAGACATCACGCCCGCCCAAAACTTTCACTTTTTCCGGATAACCATGATGGTATAATCATCGAAAAGGGGAGCACTGCCATAAAAAGCCTGCAGCCCGGCCATGATTTTCTCTGTCATTTCCCGGGCGCCTGTTCTCCTGTTCTGCTTCAATATCTCCTGAAAACGCTCATCACCGAAAAAACCAACCGCTTCGTCATCCGAGGCATCTTCTCTGCGCACCGAGGCTTCGACGACTCCATCTGTATAAAGAACCAGAGCATCACCGCCTTTCAGACGGACCTTTTTTTCCTCGATATTCTTTTCGAATTGCGCTCGATTCGGCGTCAGCCCGATACCCAGCCCCTTGCTGTGGATCATCTGCAACACGCGATCCGGAGGGCCTGAGCCATGCAAAAGTACCGGCTCGGTGTGCCCGGCCCTGGCCAGGGTGACGGTATCCTTTTTCGTATCCAGAATGCCGATAACCATGGTCACGAAAATGTGCCGTTCGGCGTGTTCTGCTGTGAAATAATCATTGAGCCGCGCCAGGATACTGCGCAGATCAAACGTGAACTGCGGGGAATATCGCAGGAGGCTGATGGCCTGAGCCATATAAAACGCTGCCGAAGTGCTCTTCCCGCTGACATCGCCGATGGTAAACATGTACACGCCATTGCCGAGGTGCTGGATATCGTAAAAATCGCCCCCCACTTCCGTAGCCGTACGCAGGTCGGCGGCAATTTCATAGCCTGGTATCTCAGGCAGGGAGCCGGGCAGCAGGCTGAGCTGTACCTCCCGGGCAATACGCAGCTCTGATTCCAGCCGGTTCTTTTCGTGCAGCTCGGCGATATTCGCCTTGAGCTTCTTGCTCATCTCGTTGAAATGCCCTGCCAGCTCGACAAACTCGTCATCACCGTCAATCTGCACCTGATAATCGAGATTGCCCCGTGCTATTTCGCGGATACCGCGCTGCAAAAGTTGAAATTTACGCACGATAATATCGTGAATCTCCTCCCCGAATTTGACCATGCGCCGGATCACGAGGCTATTGATCAGAAAAAAAGCGATGAGAAGATTGAGCAGTAACGAGGTCAGCGGGCGGGCAAAGGTGAGCTCGGTGGGACGGAAAAAAACATCGATAAAATACGAGCCATCGCGCTGGAAACTGCTGTCATACACAGGCAGCAAAACACGCCCGACAACAATACCGCCACGATCGAGCATTGCTCGGGCCATCGATCTTCCGGGACGGGAACGCCCCGGAGAAAACTGGCTTGCCAGCACAACACTTTGCGGCCTGCGCACGAAGATGTTGAACGGGAAAATCTGGAACCTGTCATGGGTTTGCGTTGACTCCAAACGATAGAACCAGGATTCAAGCGTTCCGGGTTCACCAGCGTAAGCCAGTAGCGAAGAACCGGCAAAAGGGACGAAGGACGTTGTCAACTTTTCGAGAAAATCCTGGTGCAGCCGCACCAGAGCGAGGGTATCCGAATAGGTACGTTTGCGAAAAAGGAAATAGGCCGGCTGGCCGGTACTGTCGGCGAGGACAAGCACGCCTTTGCTGGCCGGCAGCGTTTCTCCTTCAGGCACCTGCATAGCGGTCAGAGGCCATTTCTGCCCCGGCGAATCAAGGGGTAAGACAAAAGTATCCCTGCCGTTACTGTTGCCTTTCGAGACGTTGAGCAGCTCGTTCTCCAGGCCGTTTTTCACCTGAAATCCCTGCCAGCCGGCTATAACATAGAAAAAAACCACGAGCAGGATGAACAACTGGCTTATCTGCGGAATCGTCGATTGCAGCAGACCGGCAATCCACAATTTGCGTTTCAGGCGGGCATGGTTATAGATCATCACCAGGGGCAACTTCACCACAATGGCGAGCAAAAACAACAAAACGAACAACAGGAAGAAATAGGGCAGGCCATAATTTATCAGCGACAAATCCGTACCGGTGTAAAAGCGGATCACGTAAACACTCTTTTCAC
>WFTM01000203.1 GCA_015485525.1 Candidatus Zhuqueibacterota bacterium
CCTGCGCCCATAGCACTCCCCCCGGTTGATGTCTGCGACTCATCCTTATCGCCGCTGGAGCGGCACACTTGCGTTCCACCGCAGGAGCGGTGGAATAAGATGATTCGTCTCTCGCAGCACCGCTCCTGTGGTGCTGCGCTGCCTCCTGGCGCTCCCGCGCCATAGCACTCCCCCGGTGGATGTCCGCGGCTCATCCTTTTGCCGCTGGAGCGGCACACCTGCGTTCCACCGCAGGAGCGGTGGAACGAGAGGAGATGATTCGCCTCTCGCAGCACCGCTCCTGTGGTGCTGCGCTGCCTCCTGGCGCTCCCGCGCCATAGCACTCCCCCGGTTGATGTCCGCGACTCATCCTTATGCCGCTGGAGCGGCACACCTGCGTTCCACCGCAGGAGCGGTGGAACGAGAGGAGGAGGCGATTCACTCTTTTTTCGGCAGGAACGACAAGATCAATCCGCGCAGGGAAAAGATGAACAGAGCAAACAGCACGTGCGATAGGGTGAACGCCTGGGGTAGAAAATTGCGATAGAGAAGATTCCAGAAAAACAGGCTGAGGACAACCCACTGGATTTGCACGAAGTGGCGTTGCAGCACGGCAGGAAAGTTACGCCTGCTCAGATAAACCGTGTACCAGCGGACGAAAAGATCCGTGCCGCTGATCAGCAACACGCCCCCGATGAGCATCAGAAACAGATTTTCTCCCATGGGAAGTCCTCTTTTCTCCTGTGCATGATTTGCTTTTGACGGCACGGGATCGCACCGAATTTTTGGTCAGCAAAAGTGTGCGAATACATCCGCTCAAGAGACCGCGCGTGGAACGGTCAGGTCGAGCATCGTGCGCAGTCCCGGGGCTGCAGTGTGGATGCGGGCTGCGGTATTGACCAGCGCGGCGACCGTGGCGGTATCCCCGAAAATACCACCATCGATGCGCATGCTCAGCGGCGGCGTGCCTTCGATGAAGACGCTGTCATGCGGGTCTCTGGCGTCGAGGTACATCTTCAGATCCAGGTCGATAACGGTTTTGCCGCCGATCGTGGCTGTGCAGGTGTGGTGGATGCCGGCGACCTGCCCTGGGCGGACGTGAAAATAATCGGTGTGAATGTCCTTCTCAGCCAGGATCGGCTCCAGCTTTTCTTCGACCGTTTCCGGTTTCCAGTCCAGTCCCGCAGCCACGGCCAGCAGGGATTCCACCAGCCCGATGTGGCCGATACCACCGCGCGCTGCCAGCTCGCGGAATTCTGCCTCGCTCATACCGGCACCGACTTTTTTCTGCAGCGGCTGGCGGCGCTCACTGGCGTTGGAAACGCGTTCGATACGCACACTTTTCACCTCGGTGCACACGCCAGTCAGGGTCAGCGGCAGGATGTCCATGGCAAAACCGGGGTTCACACCAGTGCCGACGACAGCGACGTTGTTCCGCCGGGCTGCCGCGTCGATGCGCGCTGAAAAATCAGCGTCTCGCTCGAAAGGATAGAGCAGCTCCTCGGTGGAGGAAACGACATGTGCCCCGGCTCTGATGCAGGTGAGCAGCTGGTCCTCGACTTTATCGAGAAAAGAGCTGGTCGTGTGCAGGACGACATCAGGTTTGAGCTCGTGCAGCAGGGCGTCGGCATCGGCGGAAACAGGCCTGCCGAGGGTTTTCCCCAGTCCGCACACCTCGCCCAGATCACGCCCGGCTTTGTCCGGATCGATATCGATGCCCCCGACTAATTCAAAACTGCTTTTTTTATCGATGACTTTGGCGGTCTCGATGCCGATCGGGCCGAGACCGAACTGTACGACGCGAATTTGTTTTTCCATGTTGTACCTCGCTTTCATATAGCTTGGGTCTGCACAATTTCATCATATTCCGGATTTATGGATATTCTGATCGCCTCAGACATAGCGCTGAGGCGTGAATCAATCGGGTTACGGCATATACGGCCTGGTATCTACTTAACTCAGCTAATCGGGCCAGGTGCAGATACCGATATCTGTCATTCCGGCCAGGCGCAGTGCCGTGCCGGAATCTCATCTTTTCGGGCACGTGCCTGAGTCCGGGAGATTCCGGTCTTCCCCTGCGGGGAAACCGGAATGACGGTTCTGATCCAGACAGGTGCTGTGCTCAGGCGGCCTGGTTGAAAGGATGCAACTGTGCTGAGTTAGCTGGATACCCTGACACATACGGGCATATTGTTGGTGGCGCCGGGGAGTCTGTGCCGGATGAGCCGCAGAATGCAATATACAGGAATTCTGTAAAAAAACACGGAAAAAAGTTGGCCGGTGCGTACGCCGCCGGGGCGGCAGCAAACGGGCACGTGCGGTGCAGGGATGTGGTTGGATTTGACGGGAAGCTGTTACTTCTGAATTTGTACGATCTGTCTCTGCGGACGGGATGGTTGCAGCTCTTTTGCGCTGCACGCGCTGCAGTCACGAGCAGTCCCTTCTTCGATGCCGCGAAAGAGTTTGCGCACGAGAAAATACACAGCCCAGGCGACGATGGCAAAGGCTATCCATTCCTGTACGGAAAACATGATTTTTTCTCCATCAATTTATTGTGAGCCTGAAAATTAACAAATCCGGAAATATGAGCCGATCGACTCACTGACAGCACAGGGTTCTAGGGTCTGTACCGCGCTTCGAAAGAACCGTGCTTAAGGGCTTTGATCTGCTCGGCGATCCACTGCGTGATTGCCGGATGCGGGATGAGTCCCCGGCCGTCGGCGACGTAATCGAGACCTTCGAGCACGCGTTTGTATGGCCCGAAACCGTGTACTCTGAAGGGAATGACGATCGCCGTGCCGCCGCTCTTCCGTGCCTGCTCTACAAATTCACGAATCTGAAGTTCGGCCTGCTCGCGCTTTTCCGGCCAGTCTTCCCGCAGAGTCATGACCC
>WFTM01000204.1 GCA_015485525.1 Candidatus Zhuqueibacterota bacterium
ACTTTCGAATTACAGTGCCAACCTCCCGGTGCACTCATTCATGGAATCGCGCAAAAAAAACGCCGGGCACTTTTCAGTACCCGGCGCTCCATGAGAACTCCCCAGCCCTGCTGTCTTACCGCAACAGCATCAGTTTTTTCGATCTCGTCTGTACCGTACCGTTTTCAAACTCGACCTGCAGTTTGTAAAAATACACCCCGCTGCCCAGCCTTTGCGGTTGCCACAAGACTTCATAGCCGCCGGCATCCTGCCTGGCGTCGATCAGAACTTCGATGCGCTGGCCAAGGACATTATAAATGGCCAGTTTCACTTTCGCTGCCATCGGCAGGGTATAGTGAATCCGCGTCGAGGGGTTGAATGGGTTGGGATAGTTCTGATCCAGCACGAGACTGTTCGGCAGGTTATCTCCTGCCTGCGACACACCGGTTGTCACCGCCGGTTCTTCCTCTATTTCATAGAATCCCGAAGACGATCCCATGGTCAGATCATCATACAGCAGGGCATGCGTCAACTCACCGGGATAGCCGCGGAACAGGGTCGTGGCTGTATCGGCAGCGGCGTCATAGACCAGGATATCACGGCGGATTGCAAAATAAACACTGTCTGCATTATTTTTGTTGATCGCGACAGCTTCAAACGCGCCTTCGCGCGGCCCGATGGCTGCCATGCTGATCGATTCCAGTGTGTGGCCGCCGTCAAATGAACGCACGATGGCGTTGCTCAGGTTTTCACCACAGGCGAGATAGAGGGTATCCAGACTTCCCTGCTTGACGGCCAGCTCATTCACTGGCAACGGATACGGCGCCGGATTGAACGTACCGTTCGGAGACAGGGCTGTCCGCGTCCAGGTGGCGCCCCAGTCGAGAGATTTGAACACAGCACCTGAATCCACCGATACCCCTGCAGGCCCTCTCACCACGCCACCGCCGCCGGCAAACAGCACCAGAGAATCCTGCGCAGCATTCCACGCTGCCACCACGGTGCGGTAGCTGTATGTACCCGCCTGCGCCATCACAGCCCAGGTTTTGCCGCCGTCCGTGCTCAACAGCAGAGCGCCATACAACGTGCGCTCACAATAGGCCGCTGCGATCACGCTGTCGCTGGTGATAAAGCTGATCTGGCCGATGCGGCCGCCCTGGCTTTTGAACAGAGGTTCATCCAACCCGCTGACAGCGCCATAGGCCGTTGCGCTCCAATCTTCATTATCGAAGCCGCCATTTTCCGTCACAAAAATACCGTTTCCATTGGCTGCAACCACATGGCTGGTGTTCTCCGGATCGATGGCGATCGCCGTGAAGGCTGTATTACCGCCATTGGGCGGATTGATGGGATAGTTGCCATAAGGCGGTGCCCATTTTGCCGTACTGGTCAGAGTCGTATCGGTAAATTTTGAGGTGTACGCGATACCGACACTCGTCGCCAGATAGACCTTGTCCATCTCATTCGGCACCTGGGCGATATCCCAGATCGTGATGCCTTCCATACCGGTCGGAACAAATGCGTAAGAACCCTCGAGCCCATCTGTCGATCGCGCCGGTGCGCCATCTCCCTGACTGAAATACACATCCGTACCGGGAATATGGCCGAGGGCGGCATTGGCTGCGGAAACACGTGAGGAGGATGGATCATTCAACGGCACAAACTTCGTCCAGGAGTCCCCGAGGTCATCGGAATACTCATCCGCGCCGACGAGGAAGAGGCGCAGATTATCCGGCCCGGGATATGCCGAGTCCTGGTACAGGGTTACCGAGGGAGCGAGAAAGCCTGCACCGGACAGCTCATAAACCCGCGTCCAGGTGTCACCGGCATCGTAGGAGCGATACACACCGTTCATCGCCTGGTTCGCCGGCGAAACAGCAGAGACCCAGAGCGTATCACCAGCTTGCGGGTGCACAGCAAGAGACATCACAGCTTCGGCTGTATCACTGCCCAACGTGACGAAAATCTGGGTGAATGTTTCGCCATCTTCCGTACGGTAAAAGCCGCCACCACCCGGGTTGAACCCTGCACCGACGATGACATAGAAGCTGGCTCCGGTGCTGTCATCCGCACGCACGCCCAGCTCTTTGACGCTGGTCTCCTCACCGGGCTCACCGGCCGGCGGAACCTGGCTGATATCCCAGGTGATGCCGGCATCCGTCGTGCGAAAGACATACTCGCCTGCGCCCACAAGTGCCAGCGGGCCGCGCGCCGCCAGCGATGCGATATTCATCGGGCCCGGGTTCGTGCTGTTGCCGAATTCGGCGCGCAGCAGATTGCCGGCCATATAGGGATCGAGCAGCGTGCGCCAGTTCATGCCATCTTCGGAAACCTGGCTGCCGGTCAACGTGCCGGCTTCCTGGCTGGTTCGGGCATAGCTGTAGCCTTCCGAAGACTCGACCTGCATCGCCCTGCCACCAAAACCGCGCACCGAACTACCGGTGATAAATTCCAGAGAATCGGTCTCAAAAGCCGGCATCCAGGTCAGCCCGCTGTCTGCGGAGATGAAAACAGACTGCGGTGCAGCGACCGCTGCGAGAACAATACCGTTGACTTCATCAAAAGCCATATCGAGGACCTGCCCACCATACAAGCCGAGGTTTTTCCGGCCTTCCACGCCGGTTGCCACGGGCGGTGGTGGCGGGGGAGGCGGCCCCTCGCCCCCGGCGTCGCCGAGCTTGATCCTCCCCGGACGCACCATATCCGGGCCTTCTTCACGCTCTGCTCCCGACAGGGTCAGGAATACACGCATCGGCTCGACCATGATCATAGCATCTGCAGGGGCTGATGCATCGACCCGGCCGGCCAGAGTGAAAAGAACATCCCCGGGCGCTGCATGCGAGAGAGAAGAATCAGCCGGGGCCTGCAGATCGATGGCGAGAGAATCAGCACCAGACATAACATCCAGCGTCCAGCCCGTGAGGCGTTCAGCCAGTTTATGACCGCTGCTATCCCATGTAACGTATGGCGGAACGACGCGAAACTCAGCCCGGATCCGGCTCAGTTGTGAGTCCGCTGGAATCGGCTGCAGAATGACAAAATCGATGTTAAAAACAGAGTCCGGTGCGCTGTCGATATCGGTAAATCCGAAAACCTTGTCACCCTCTCCATCCGGTGGCGGCGGGCCGAAGCCATTCTCTACTTTGATCTCACCATCCTGGGCGAGGGAATCATCCTGCGCCTCGGCAACACCGCGTTTGGTCAACACGACGTCGGTCAGAAGGATCGGTATCGCCGTGCCGGGGGTCGCGCTGCTGTCAACCCAGCCGCTGAACAGAGCAAGCTCTGCTGGCGGACCGGCCGGCTGCTCGTAATAAACACCCGCAGGTGCCGTTGCCTCAAAGCGGATACCATCCGTCACCTCGGTCACAGAGATCGACCAGCCCTTCAAAGGAGAGCTGCTGGTATCTGCTTCCGGATCAAAAGTAAACTGCGGCGAGCCTGAGTTCAGCGTAAAGGCAAAACCGCTCAACTGAGAGTCCGCGGAGACATTCTCAAACCATAAAACCGGAAATTTCGACGGCTGCCCCGGTGCACCGGTGATGTCCATAGGAACGCC
>WFTM01000205.1:0-2500 GCA_015485525.1 Candidatus Zhuqueibacterota bacterium
CAGGCAGGGGTACAAACAACAAAGGCTCCCGTGGGGGAGCCTTATGTTGTCTATCAAATTATTTCCGGCAGCGACCTACTCTCCCACCCCGTCTCCGGGGCAGTACCATCGGCGCTGGAGGGCTTAACTTCTCTGTTCGGAATGGGAAGAGGTGTTGCCCCTCCGCTATGACCACCGGAATTCTCATCTTTCAGATCATTCCACTACTCAGCACATGATTATTCCACCGGTACTGTGCTGAGATTACAATCATAACTCTTACTCTATCAATACATCTCTCTTACTGACATCAGCGGAAAAGATAAAAAACATTATCAAACCAAACAGCTCGCTGACCAGCCATATACAGTCTGCTGCACAATAATATTATTGGCCAAGCCTCTCGGCTTATTAGTACCACTCGGCTGAACACATTGCTGTGCGTACACCTGTGGCCTATCAACCTCGTCGTCTACAAGGTGCCTTATCCCCGCCGAAACGAGGAGGCAGATCTTATCTTGGGGTGGGCTTCGCACTTAGATGCTTTCAGTGCTTATCCCGTCCGAACATAGCTACCCAGCCGTGCCACTGGCGTGACAACTGGTACACTAGAGGTCCGTCCACTCCGGTCCTCTCGTACTAAGAGCAGAACCCCTCAAATCTCCTACGCCCACAACAGATAGGGACCGAACTGTCTCACGACGTTCTAAACCCAGCTCACGTACCGCTTTAATTGGCGAACAGCCAAACCCTTGGGACCTTCTCCAGCCCCAGGATGCGATGAGCCGACATCGAGGTGCCAAACCGGGCCGTCGATGTGAACTCTTGGGCCCGATCAGCCTGTTATCCCCGGAGTACCTTTTATCCGTTGAGCGACGGCAGTTCCATTCCCAACCGCCGGATCACTAAGCCCTGCTTTCGCACCTGCTCGACGTGTCCGTCTCGCAGTCAAGCTCCCTTATGCCTTTGCACTCTGCGCATGATTGCCAACCATGCTGAGGGAACCTTTGGGCGCCTCCGTTACCTTTTAGGAGGCGACCGCCCCAGTCAAACTACCCACCAGGCATGGTCCTTACACCGGATTCACGGTGCCAAGTTAGTATCCCAACAAAACAAGGGTGGTATTTCAAGGACGACTCCACCACGACTGGCGTCGCAGCTTCTAAGTCTCCCACCTATCCTACACATGTTATGCCGAAATACAATGCCAAGCTGTAGTAAAGGTTCACGGGGTCTTTCCGTCCCGTTGCGGGTACCCGGCATCTTCACCGGGACTACAATTTCGCCGAGCTTCTGGTCGAGACAGCGCCCAAGTCGTTACACCATTCGTGCAGGTCGGAACTTACCCGACAAGGAATTTCGCTACCTTAGGACCGTTATAGTTACGGCCGCCGTTTACTGGGGCTTCAATTCAGAGCTTCTCCTGACAAGTCAAGATAACTCCTCCTCTTAACCTTCCAGCACCGGGCAGGTGTCAGTCCGTATACATCGTCTTACGACTTCGCACAGACCTGTGTTTTTAGTAAACAGTCGCCCAGGCCTGGTCTCTGCGACCCCGTTCAGCTCAGTCCGTATAGAACTTCACCTAATAGGGGCACCCCTTCTCCCGAAGTTACGGGGTCAATTTGCCTAGTTCCTTGACCAGAAATCACTCGAGCACCTGAGGATACTCTCCCCATCTACCTGTGTCGGTTTGCGGTACGGTCACAGTATAACCTCACATAGCGGGTTTTCTCGGCAGTCTGATTAGGGTATTATCGGATTGCTTTACGCGCACCGTACTATCGGACCTCAGGATACTGCACATCGGATTTGCCTGATGTGCATCCCTACATCCTTCAACCAGCATAGCCAACAACTGGCATACCTTTCACTCCTGCGTCACCGCATAGCTCAAACAGTTATACTATGGTACGGGAATATTAACCCGTTTCCCATCAGCTACGCCTCGCGGCCTCGCCTTAGGGGCCGACTAACCCTGAGAAGATTAACTTTACTCAGGAAACCTGAGATTTTCGGTGTCCAGGTTTCTCGCCTGGATTATCGCTACTCATGCTGGCATAATCATTTCTGATACCTCCAACGTATATCACTATACGCCTTCAACGGCCTACAGAACGCTCCCCTACCGATGTTAATGATCGCTCACTAGCATCCCGCAGCTTCGGTGACATGCTTCAGTCCCGGCAATTATCGGCGCAAAACCACTTGACCAGTGAGCTATTACGCACTCTTTAAATGGTGGCTGCTTCTAAGCCAACATCCTGGTTGTCTCTGCAATCTTACATCCTTTCTCACTTAGCATGTACTTAAGGACCTTAGCCAACGGTCTGGGTTGTTTCCCTCTCGGCTATGAAGCTTATCCCTCATAGCCTGACTCCCGGATAACAAGATACCGGCATTCGGAGTTTGGTTGGGGGTGGTACCCCGGTGAGGGGCCCTAGCCCAATCAGTGCTCTACCTCCGGCACTCTTTAATCCAAGGCTAGCCCTAAAGCTATTTCGGGGAGAACGAGCTATCT
>WFTM01000205.1:5000-14359 GCA_015485525.1 Candidatus Zhuqueibacterota bacterium
TGCGCCCATTGCCCAATATTCCTCACTGCTGCCTCCCGTAGGAGTCTGGGCCGTATCTCAGTCCCAGTGTGGCCGATCACCCTCTCAGGCCGGCTACCCATCGTCGCCTTGGTAGGCCGTTACCCCACCAACAAGCTAATGGGACGCAGGATCATCTCCAGGCGTGAGCCAAAGCCCACATTTAACAACAATACCAGGCAGTATCGTCGCTTCATCCGGTATTAGCAACGCTTTCGCGATGTTATCCCCGTCCTGAAGGCAGATTCCCTACGTGTTACTCACCCGTCCGCCAGTTTACTCGTCCAACCGAAGTCAGACTTTCTCCTAGACTTGCATGTGTTAGGCACGCCGCCAGCGTTCGTCCTGAGCCAGGATCAAACTCTTCGTTGTTATATCTATATTACTGCTTTCTAACAAAAAAATAAGAGCTCATATCCAGGCGCAAAGTTCATACTCACTTCATGTCAAAGAACTCGTAACAAACACTCCGCTACGATATATCATGACCAGATCATAAATGATCCGGGCAAGACTCAAAAGATACGGTATTTCAAAAACAATGTCAAGCCGCTTTTTATTTTTCTCTAACATTTCTTTCACGAAATATTTTCAAACAACGCGGCTCGAGCAGAGCAGACATAAGATAAAATTTCGCCGATTAATGTCAACCCTTTTCATTACTTTTTTTTGATAAATCAGTGCTGCTTGCAAATAAAGCGGGAAGGCGGAAAATGCCGTGCCGCAGCGCACCTTTACGTAATCTCCAGATAAAAAGATAGTTAATTATGATTCGCTCGGTATGGGTGCGGCGGGATAGGCAGTGTCCCTTTTCGATTGTGTACTGCCGCGGGAGCGGCATAGGCCTCACACCGCAGGAGCGGTGTGAGGAGAGGCACATAGGAGCATGCGGCACGGGCCGTCAGTTTCACTGCAGGCGGATACGGTGATACCTCTTTTTCCCGGAACGCAACAGCAGCGTCCCCTCATCACCAAAATCAACAGTAGAAATCATCCGCGTTTCATCATCAACACGTTTGCCATCGATGTAAAGCCCTCCCTGCCGGATCAGCCGGCGCGCCTCACCTGCTGACCTGGCGAGCCCACTCATCGCGAACAGGCGTGACACCGGTATTCCCTGCTCTGCTTCTTCCTGTGGGAGCACGGTTTCGGGGACGGCAGTATCCTCCCCGCCCTGACCGAACAGTGCTTCCGAGGCTTTTTCTGCCTCCTCAGCAGCGGGCTTCCCATGAACAAAGGCGGTCACTTCATAGGCCAGCCGCTTTTTTGCTTTGCGCAGCTCCGCCCCTGAAAGCGCCTCATAGGCTGCGATATCAGAGGGCGATAGAAGCGTAAACAACTTCATAAACCGGATGACATCACGATCATCGACATTAACCCAGTACTGATAAAAATCATAGGGTGTTGTACGTTCGGCGTCGAGCCAAATCGCGCCGCTGGCGGTCTTGCCCATCTTCTGCCCACCTGCTGTGGTTAACAGGGGAAAGGTCAGGCCGTAAGCATCACTCCCTTCCTTGCGGCGAATCAGTTCTGTTCCAGCGAGGATATTGCCCCATTGATCGTTCCCTCCCATCTGCAATTCGCAGTTGTACTCGCGAAACAAAACCCAGAAATCATAGGCTTGCAGAATCTGATAGTTGAATTCGATGAATGACAGCCCCGTTTCCATTCTTATTTTATAGGCCTCGGCCGCAAGCATGCGGTTTACACTGAAATGACGCCCGATATCGCGCAAAAAATCGATGTAGCGCAGTTTGAGCAGCCAGTCAGCATTATCCAGGGCAAGAGGTCTGGTTTTCTGGTCAGAAAAATCGACGAAAATGCCAATCTGCCGGCGAATTTTTTCGCCGTTGGCAATGATGGCTTCCCTGCTGAGCATTTTGCGCATTTCGGTTTTACCGCTGGGGTCTCCGATCATCGCGGTGCCGCCACCGAGAATCGCGATCGCTCTGTGGCCGTGACGCTGCAAATGGTGCAGGGCCATCAAAGGCACCATGCTGCCGATGTGCAGGCTGTCCGCTGTCGGATCAAAACCGATATAGCCGGTCAGCTTTCTCTCGCTGAGCTCTTTTTGCAATACATCTTCATCGGTGACCTGCTCAACAAATCCCCGCCATTTCAATTCATCGAATACATTTTCAAAAACCACGGATCTACTCCTCTAACTCTGATGAGATTCCGGCACCGCGCTGCGCTTGGCCGGTATGGCAGATGTCGATACCTGCATCAGGCCAGATTCGCTGAGCTAAATGGATAACCCGGCCTGACTCTGTTCCGGTTTATTCACGCATCAGCGTCTTGCCCGGGGAACAGGGATAACAAAAAACTTTGCCCAACCAGGCGCTGCCATACAACAAACTGACAGGGCGCACGGCCCGGCTGCTTCTTTTCGATATCACCGTTGTTTGAGCCGGCGACGTAAATCTCTGTCAGCTTCGCGTTTGGCGATGACCTGACGCTTGTCGTACTGCTTGCGCCCTCGTGCCAGCCCCAGTTGTACCTTGACCCTGCCGTTCTTAAAATATAACTTCAAAGGCACGAGCGTGAGCCCGGCTTCCTCTACTTTGCCGATCAGTCGCCGGATTTCATATTTATGCAGCAGCAGCTTCCGGTCGCGCTCGGGGACATGATTGTTGTAACTGCCGTGCGAATATGGGCTGATGTGCAGGCCGAAAAGCCAGAGTTCGCCGTTCCTGATGCGCGCATAGCTGTCCTTCAGATTGGCTTTGCCGGCCCGAAGAGACTTCACTTCTGTGCCGAGCAGAACGATGCCTGCCTCGAAAGTATCGATCACCTCATAGTCGTGCCGGGCTTTCCGGTTTACTGCGATAATCTTTTCTGCCATTCTGCCTCATAGCCTCGCATGCCACCGATGCATTATCCAGATGCACCCAATGACGGTATGGAGGAATTTTAACTCACATGATATGGTTAGTGTTGGAAATTGTATCTTGCGCAAAGGCCCGATTGCTCCAGCACACCCTGCACAGACGACATCTCCGGAAAGCGATATCTGGAACCACATCTGTCCTGTGTTTGTATGCAGCTTTGTAGCACAAACCGGACAACCGAAGAGCATCGAATATAAACCAAAGACAAACAAAATGCAAGCACCGGGCAGGGCAATCAGCCAGAACTCTTTGCAATTTATCCCGATTTATTCTAAATTAGCGCTCGTTTCAAGCACGTAGCCCGGCAAGCGGATAGCATACGTGGATGCCCGCCCCGGTGCAGCAGCCCATCATCTGATCATTCATAACGCACGGTCATCTATTTAATATGAAGACTTACCGTCCCTGTTTTTCATCGATAGCCGCCCTTTTTGCAGTACTCTCCCTGATGATTACTGCTCCCAGCCATGCCCAGACAAAAGCAGCACAACTGCTGAGTTCAACGCCGCGGGGGGTGGAATTCAGTTTTTCCCCGGGCTCTCCGAACATTCAACGCACCGAACAGGATGGCCGGGAATTCGCGACCATTACATTCCACGAGCAGGCCGGGCAGGTTGTGCGTGCTGAGGAAACCGTTCCCAACTTCATCGTCGTCGCTGCCGTTCCGGCAGACGCGCGTGATTTTCGCGTTACGCTCAATTCGGAAAAGTGGAACGCGCTCGCGCTGCCGGCACCGGTGCAGCCGGCGATCAAAAGATTTTTGCCCCGGGCCGAAGTGCTCAAAAAACCAGCTCTGGCAGGCGCGGTTAACGAAGGGCCTGTACGCATCCTGGAGGTGGGCTGGTTGCGCGGCTTGAAGATCGTTCGCATCCAGATTCTTCCTCTGCGTCGCAGCGGCTCAGAATGGCACTACCTGAGCAGCGCGCGCATCGCCCTGAACTGGCAGAGCAGCCAGCGGGTCTCCTCCAGCGCAACACGCTCATCCGATGATCCCCTCTTTCCCTTCTACAGCCAGTTGGTGATCAACCCCGAGGCTGCGTCGGCCTATGCCGATAAACGCAAAACCCTCACCGGCGCGGTGGTTTCCTCACCGTTCAGCGAAGGGGAGCAGCTGGTGAAAATCACCATTGCGCAGAACGGCATTTACAAAATTACCGGTAGCGCGCTTGCCGGGCTTGGGGTTCCCATCGAGAGCGTGGACCCGGCACAAATCAGGCTGTACACCGGACCGGGAAGGGAATTTCACGAAAAACCCTCCGAAGCCACTCTCGACAGCTTGCGCGAAATCCCTATCCTCCTGCAGGAAAACGGTGACGGCAGCTTTGCACCTGAGGAAACTATCATCTTTTTCGGGCGCGGCATATCTGACTGGGAGTATGGCTCTGACGGAGGCTTCAGCAACACCTGGATTCACTACAACAATCCCTATACCTATAATAATATCTACTGGCTGGCGTGGAAATCCGGCAACAAGCCTGCCAAGCGAATGAGCAAGACAAGCATCAGTACAGCCGGCCTTCCGGTTACAAAAACCGGTATCCATCTGCATAAAATAGAAAACGACCTCACTAACCCCATCGAATCAGGGCGAATCTGGCTAGGCAGGAAATTCACTGATGGCCAGCGCTACTCCTTTAGCTTTGATTTGCTCGATCCTGTTCCCGGCAGCGGCACCATTCGCGCCCGCCTGTTCAGCGAAACCGGCGGCACGCACTTCTTTAATTTCAGCATCAACGAAAAAAGCATCGGCTCCACCAACCTGATCGGTACCACAGGTGTGGATGGCTACCTCTACCTGCGCCGGCGCAACATCAGTTTCTCCGCGCAAAATGCTGAAAAACCGGGCAATAACACCGTCAGCATCTCCTATTCGAGCTCGGGCGGTTTCGGCAGCGCCTACACGGATTACGTGGAACTGCTGGTCCGCGACCGGCTGCAGGCGCGGGATGATTACCTCGAATTCGCTGCAGATGCCGGCTCAGGAAGCGCGGCGTTTCAACTCAGCAACTTCAGTGCTGAACCCATCATTATCGACATATCACGTCCCGGGGAACCGCGCTACCTGGCAGCGAGCCAGGCCGAGGGCGGATACATCTTTGCCGACATCATGAGCTCTGATCCGCCACGACGCTATGCGGCCTCGGCTGCTCCTGCTGACCCGGTCTCCCTGCAGGCTTATACGGTTTCAGATATACGCGCGGCAGGCAAGCGGGCTGATCTGCTGCTCATCACACACCAGGACTTCATGCAGCAGGCGCAACAGCTTGCCGAGCACAAACGCTCATTCCGGGGTATGGATGTTGAGATTATCGATATCGCCGACATCATCAATGAATTCGGCTGGGGCATAGCCGACCCGATCGCGATTCGTAATTTTATTTCCTGGGCATATCACACCTGGTCGCGTTCGCCTTCCTTCATTCTTTTTCTCGGTGACGGCGACTATGATTTTCGCAATATTGACACCATTACCGACAAAAACTGGCTGCCGCCCTACCAGAGCATCGATGACCCGAACATCGACCAGCTCGTCAGCAGCACGGTCGAGGCTTTTTTCACGTACGTTTCCGGCGACGATCGCATCATGGACCTGGCTATTGGCCGGCTGCCGGTGCAGACTGCCGAGCAGGCACAGAACAGCGTCGATAAAATCATCGCATACGAAAGTGACCCGGAGTACGGCATCTGGCGGACGACTGTGACCATGGTTGCTGACGATGAATTTGTGACCGGCGGGCGCAGCAGCACACCGGACGCGACCCATGTCATCGACGCAGAACGCATTGCCGAGACGGTTCTGCCGGACTTTCTCAACGTGCAGAAACTCTATCTCATGGAATATAAAGCCGTCCGCAACACATCGATCTCCGGAATCCGCAAACCCGCGGCGCAAAACGCGCTGATCGATATGATCAACAACGGCACGCTGATCGTCAACTACCTCGGCCACGGCAACCCGCAGCTCTGGGCACACGAAGGGCTGTTTGTCCAGTCCGAAGACCTCGACCGCGTGCAGAACGGCAAACGCCTGACATTCATCGTTGCCGCCACCTGCGATTTCGGCCGCTTCGATGATCCGCGCGAGCAGAGCTTCACAGAGGATTTGATCTATGCCCGGAACCGCGGCGCAATCGCGGTAATGACGGCAACGCGTGTGGTGTACGCTTATCAAAATGCGGCTTTTAACCGGGCGCTGTACCGCCAGATGTTCATCAATGGCAGGCAACGGCGCACCCTGGGCGAAACCTTTGTCGCGGCCCGAACTCTGGGAAACAATTTCACCCTGATCAACGATGAAAAATACACGATCGTCGGTGACCCGACACTCTACCTCGCGCTGCCGGAGTATGAAGCCCGTGTTACAACCCTGTCGCCGGACTCCCTTTTTGCCCTTGGAAAGATGAGGGTTTCCGGCAACCTGCATCAAACAGACGGCAGCCGCATGATCAGCAACGGGGCGATGGAAGTCATCGTCAATGATAATCGCAAGTTCATCACCTACACGCTGGCCTCAGGGCGGCAAGTTCGCTACATTCTGCCCGGCAACCTGTTGTTTCGCGGCAAAAGCAATCTGCTCGAGGGCAGTTTTAATCTGCAGTTTATCGTACCAAAAGATGTCACCTACGGCGGCACCACGGCGAGCATGTTCTTCTATGGCGTAGGGCCGGAATGGGAAGCGAACGGCAAAGTCGTCGATATACCGATCAGCCTGAGGTCAAATATCCTGTTCGACACCGAAGGCCCGGAGATCAGCATTGGTTTCAAGGGCCGGGAGAGCTTTGTCGATGGCGACGTAGTACCGCGCAACGCCATGTTCACCGCAGTCCTGCGGGACAGTATCTCCGGGATCAATGTAGCCGGAGAAATCGGCCATAAAATCACGCTGACCATCGATGATGACACCGCCAACCAGCTCGACCTGACTCCGCGGTTTGTCTATTTTGAAAATGATTATTACGCCGGCAAACTGGAAGTTGCCTTGCCGGACGACCTGGAGCCAGGCCGGCACACCGCAGAGTTCAAGGCATGGGACAACTCTAACAATTCCAATAAAATACGTTTTGAATTCGTTCTGACAGAGCCCGGTGACCTTGTGCTCGAAGAAGTCATCAACTATCCCAACCCGTTCTCGCAGAGCACGGCGTTCACCTTTTTGCTCAACACCGAAGCCGAAGTGACGATCGCGATCTATACGGTCAGCGGGCGGCTGGTGGAAAAACTCTCCGGCATCCGTGCTACGGCGGGTTTCAACAGCATCGAGTGGGATGGCCGCGACAGTACGGGTGAGGAGCTCGCCAATGGTGTTTATCTCTACAAAATAACAGCCGTCGCAGATGTGGATGGCGAACGCGTACGGACAGAGTACATCGGCAAAGCAGCGATCAACCGCTGAGCGGTTCCTGGTCGCGTTTCCGGGAAATTCATGAATTCTTATGACTATGGGTAACTCATTGAAAAAAAACAGAATACTCACAGGGCTCCTGCTGGCAGCGACCACTTTGCACGGAGCAACAGCACTGGCAGCCCGACACGAACATACAGGAACAGTGGTGATGGCCAGAGAACAACAGCAATCAAAAGCAGCGCATACGGCCGCTGCCTATGTTAAAAAAATGCTCGCCAGCGGGGCCAAACCGAACCGTCTGATCGACGAGAAAAGCCCGTATCTGCTGCAGCACGCTTTCAACCCGGTGGACTGGTATCCGTGGGGCGAGGAGGCTTTTGAAAGAGCACGCCGGGAGAATAAGCCTATCTTTCTTTCCATCGGTTATTCGACCTGTCACTGGTGCCACGTCATGGCGCGGGAGTCATTCGAAAATCCGGACATAGCGAAGGTGATGAATGCCTACTTCGTCAACATCAAAGTGGATCGTGAGGAGCGGCCGGACGTGGATCGCATCTATATCGCTGCGACCCAGGCAGCAACCGGCAGCGCCGGGTGGCCGCTCTCGGTTTTTTTGACCCCGGACCTCAAACCATTTTATATGGGGACTTACTATCCGCCGGACAGCAAATTCGGCCGGCCGGGATTTAAACAAATCCTCCAGGCCATCCACGACGCATGGACGAACCGCAACGCCCAGGTGCTGCAGTCTGCGGAAAAAATCATCGATGTCATCAATAAAGACCATGGCGAAATGGCCGGCACGTTTGTCGCGAACGACAGTCTGTTTGCGCGAGTGTTCGAACAACTCGCCGGCGAATTTGACCAGCGATTCGGCGGTTTTGGCCAGGCACCGAAATTCCCCCGCCCTGTCAACTTCACCTTTCTGTTCCGTTACTACCATCATACCGGCGAAACCAGAGCCCTGAATATGGCGTTGACCACGCTGCGAAAAATGGCAGAGGGCGGTATGTATGACCAGGTCGGCGGTGGGTTCCATCGCTATGCCGTGGATGCCCGCTGGCACGTGCCGCATTTTGAAAAGATGCTCTACGACCAGGCCCTGCTGGCAGTTTCCTACCTCGAAGCCTACCAGCTTTCCGGTGATGACTACTTTGCCGATATCGCCCGCGATATTTTCACGTACGTGCTGCGCGACATGCACCATGCCAATGGGGGCTTTTATTCTGCCGAAGATGCGGACAGCCCGAAACCCGACAATCCACAGGAAAAAGGCGAAGGCGCATTTTATCTCTGGACACAGTCAGAGCTGGAAAAACTGCTCGGAGAGAATGCGGACCTGGCGGTGTGGTACTACGGCGCCGGCAAAGACGGCAACGTGGCTGCGGTGAACGACCCGCACGAGGAGTTCCACGGTAAGAATATCCTCTACGTCGCCCACACAGTGCAGGAAGCAGCGCGGCAGTTCAACACAACGGAACAGGAGATCAAAAAACGTCTGGCTTTGATTCGCAGCACGCTGCTGCGCGCCAGAAACCAGCGTCCCCGCCCCCACCTCGACGACAAAGTACTCACATCCTGGAACGGCCTGATGATCAGCGCCCTGGCACGCGGCTATCAGGTTCTGCAGGAGCCGAGACTGCTGCAAGCCGCCGAACGTGCAGCTGATTTTCTGCTGCGCACCATGGTCGATAGCAAAAGCGGCACCCTCAAACGGCGATACCGCGATGGCGAGGCAGGCCTGGATGGCGAGCTGCGGGATTATGCCTATTTTGTGCAGGGCCTGCTGGACCTCTACGAAACATCACAACGCGTCGAGCTGCTGAAAGCAGCTGCGGAACTGACCCACAAGCAAATTGCACTGTTTGCAGACACCGAAGCCGGCGGTTTTTTCGACACCTCAGGGCAAGATGCCAGCATCCTGGTGCGGACAAAAGAGAGTCACGACGGAGCTGAGCCCTCGGGCAACTCAGTCGCGGCTATGAACCTGCTCAGACTGGCACAGATGGTGGATAACGCGCGCTGGTATGATATGGCGACAGAGACCTTTTCTGCTTTTGCCCAGCCGCTGCAAAACTGGCCACAGTCCATGCCGAACATGCTGG
>WFTM01000206.1 GCA_015485525.1 Candidatus Zhuqueibacterota bacterium
AATACACAGCTTCCGTACGCACTCAGCGTCGGTGCTGTGAGCGTACTGCTCTACCTGCTCTTCGGTGCACTCTGATCCCCTGCCATAATGCGGCCGCGACAGCGACCCGGCCCCGAAAAGCCGGCCGGTGTAATCCATTCATGGAGTGAGGGGCGCTGTCAGGGACGGGCCATTCTCCCCCGCCCGCCAGCTTATCGCACCAGAGTCATTTTTTTCACCCGGACTTTCCGGCCTTGTTGCAGGCGGTAGAAATACACTCCTGAAGGCAGGGCTGCAGCATCGAACATGACAACATGCCGGCCGGCATTCAGAATATCATCCACGAGCACAGCCACTCTCTGCCCGGCAGCGTTATACACCGTCAGCTTCACCGGGCCGGTGGCAACGAGCTGGAAGCGTATCGTCGTGGCCGGGTTGAAAGGATTCGGAAAGTTCCGCGCAAGCACGAAGTCATCCGGAACAGGCTGATTTTCCTTACCATACACGCTTGTGGTCATACCTGTGAGCCTGACGTCACCCACTATATCACCGTGGTTACCGTTCACTGAGTAGTCGCGCACATCATCAGGGCCGTCTGCTGCGATACCGAAGTCTTCAAGGCTGTCAAAACGCCAGTAGCCGATGAGACCTGATGCTGCCGTCCTGTAGATGCTCGCTGGAATCGTATCGCCCAGCGCGGCACGGATCTCCGCTTGTGTACGGGCACGATTCCATACGCGCACCTCATCGATCTGACCAGCATACTGCTGGCTTGTTATCCCCTCGCGGCCGGCGATACGGAAACTATCCTGGTTGTTATGCGCAGGCAAATCACCCACTGTTCCCGAAGCAGGCACTGCCTGAAACAGGTTGCCGTTAATATAAACTTCGATCGCAGGCTCTGATGCATTGCGGTCATAGCTCAAGGCCACATGGACCCACTGGTCTTCAGGAGCGAAGTAATGCGTGTTGTTCCATTTCCATGTTGCATTGCCCAGGTTCACAGCCCAGCGGATACTGCCATCTGGGAAGCGAGCGATCTCATACTCACCCTCTCTGTTAATAAAAACACCGACCACCGGGTCCCGGGCGTGCTTTGCCGGTTTAATCCATGCTTCGAGAGTGAATGCGTCGCTCAGCTCCAGTGTCTTTGATGACCCCATATTGACATAGCCCCGCCGGCCAGCAGGGTCCTGGTTGAAAGACAATGTCCGGCCTGGTATCTCTACCCCGGCTGCACCCTTGTAAAAATCACTTTTGTAAACCAGATAAAACGCATCCGGAGCTATGCCGATGAGACCTTCCGAATCCTGCGTATAGCCTTCCGGCTTGTCTGCGCGGATAGAAACTTTCTTCCTGCGCTCGTCGATAAAAATCGTTTCGACTGCACCGCGTTTTGCGCCCTGCAGGACCGTGAGGGGGTGGAAAGAAAACGGTGTTTCCGACAAGTCAATGCTCGCAAAGGCAGAATCAAGATGTGCAAAAGTCAGGCGGATACCTCCGAACGACGGAGGAGCTTGGCCGGTAAAAACGCCTTGCGACGTACTGATCCATTCTGTGCGCGTAAACGTGGTATCTTCCCGGTTGACGGAAAAATCAACAGGGCTCATGCGAATCCTGGAAAAATACATGCGCCGATGATAGGTATCTTGTCGCCACTCGATGAAATTTGCTGAATCCGTACTCGCCGGCAACGTCAGATACTCCCTGGGCGTAGCCAGTTCCGCACCCGTACGTGGATCAAAGAAAAGACAATAGAGCTTGATGGGGCGGGCCGGATCACCCTGAGAAAACAGCAGAAACTCACCTCCCGGTTCCGGCAGTAATCCGGTAAACTTTTTCACCTCAACCGCATTGCGATACAGTGCAGGCAAAACGATTCGCGCAACAGTCAGATCACCGCGAGCATTTTCAACCAATACCTGTCCCTCGGGATCCGCGGCATCAGGCAGGGGGCTGCTATTGCTGTAGAACGAATCTTCACCCGCCTGCAGTTCAATTTCCATGGGTTCTCCGTTCACATTCACCCGTGCCAGCACTGAACGTATGGGGAAATTACCCGGGAAAGCGCTCACATAAATCTGTTTGAAATCCTGAGAGAAAGTGGCCAGATCCACTCGAGCCTGGGGCTGCTGCCCCGGACTCATCAGAACCATACGCGTATTGCGAAACATGGTAAGGCCGAGAAGGTTTTCCGGCTGGCCCTGGTCATTCCACTCCTGAAGTACCTGCTGCGAGGGAGTCGAAACATACCAGTCATCCGGGTAGCGCCGTCCATCGATGAGTGTGACACCATCTCTTTCCCGGACATCGAAAACAAGAGACAAGACATCGCGAAATACGAAGCCAAGACTGTAAAAATTTGTCCCGACATAGACCTGATAATGGCGGATGTCATCATCCCCGAGATTGGCCTTCAGAGTTACAACAACGGGATCGATTTCGCCTTCAAAGCTCGACCATTCTTCACGCGAGTCAAAGCTCTGCGTGCCCGGATTCCAGCGCGCCACATCTGCCTGCACCTGTGTCACCACCAGCCCCAGCGGCGCCCCCATCTGGATGGATTTAAGCTCATCCAAAGACAGGATGATGTCGTTGCCCTGATCATCTTTCTCAATGATGATGGCACCAGTCTCGGGATAGCGGCTGCGGGGCAGGCCCTTCGGAGCCAGGCGATCAGCAGTCTGCGCCGGTGTAATAGTTGCGATAACTTTTTGCCCCAGGGTAAGATTGAATGTTGGCTTTACATCCAGAGCCGTGGCGCTACCGAGGTTTTGCATGAACACACGTAATTTCAAACGTGCCGCCTGACTGGCGTTTGTGGATCTCGTATTACTCCAGTTCGTACCCAGGGTACTTGTGGTACTCTGGGTAGTGGTCCATGTATGGGAGTAGGAAGTGCTGACTTCCCCGCCAACGAGCTTGAAGGGGTTGAGCTCTGCGCTCACGGTGACCTGGCCGCCGACCTCATCGGAGCTGCTCGTTTCATTCGTGAAAGCCCTGCTCTGTTCTCCACCGCTCGTGTTGGTAATTTCACTGATCGGGATGACATCGTAGTCCGTCATGCCGATGTTGATCACTGGCCTGGCAGCGACAAGCGGATGGTTTTCCGGCGATGGTACTCCTGCCGGCATATTCACACCGGAGACTTCCATAAAATCACTATACGGATCACCGTCTGAGCTCCAACGCAAGGGGTCCGTTCTGAAATATGTTTTGCTGCTGTCTCCATCCCATGGCTGCAACCCCTCAGTTGGAGAATATGTAAAACCATTCAGCTCCAGACTGTTTTCAATACCGTCTTCATCATCATCGGCATTTGCCACAAGACGAATTTCACGCCCATCAGCAGCAGTGATGACAATTATTGCCCCGCCATTTACCTGCCGAATCCCTGCCTTCTGGGCCTGCAGGTCGGGCAGAAATTCCGGTGCTTGCGAAAATAAGAGCGACAAAACAAGTATCGTCATAATCCTGTATGAGATAGTCCTGTTGACAAAGCTCATAGTCTGATCTCCTTGATTTTTATGAGTCATTAACGGAGGCGGCACTTATTAACGCAGAAAAAACGCAGCAAAGTGATCAGTCTTTTTCTTGCGCTTTGAGAAAAAAAAGCCCACTTTGCTTCATGCTGAAAAATCACAGCACACGTCTTTTTCGAGTAAGAGATTAATTATAAACAACTTAGAAAAGATCACATCAGCGTATCCAGTTAACTCAACTAACCGGGCCAGATTCAGATATTGATATCTGTCATTCCGCCGAAAGCGAAGCGATGTGCCGGAATGTCATCTTTACGGGCACATGTCTGAGTCCGGGGAATTCCGGTCTTCCCTTGCGGGAAATCAGAGTGACGGGTCTGGTAAAGATAGGTACTGTGTTCAGGCAGACCGGTTGAAAAGGCACACATGGGCTGAGTAGAGTAGATAACCGGAAAGCTTGCCACCGCGATTTTGCAGATAAAGCAGCCATCCATTTTGAAAGCTTGGCATCATGCAGGAAATAACAATTTTGCTCGGGGAGCTAAGTGAAGGCAGGAGTGAAGTGATCGATCGGCTCATGCCGTTGGTGTACAAAAACCTGCAGGTCCTGGCCAGGCGAAACCTACGGAATGAACGGCCGGACCATACCCTAGATACCACCGCCCTTGTGCACGAAGCTTATCTCAAACTGGTTGACCAAAAAAAGGTGAACTGGCAGAACCGGGCGCATTTTTATGCCATCGCCGCGCAGGCTATGCGGCGGATTCTCATCAACTATGCGCAGAAACGCCTGGCAGAAAAACGCGGTGGCGGGCAAGCGCTCATCACGTTTAACGAGCAATTTATGTATCAGGAGGCACGAGCTGAGGAGCTGCTGGCGCTGGATGAGGTGTTGGCTGAGTTTGCCAACATCAATATTCGCCAGGCCCGCGTCGTCGAGTTTCGTTTTTTTGGCGGTCTCACGTACGAAGAGATCGCTCTCGTTCTCGGTGTCTCCGTTCCAACCGTACGCCGGGACTGGCGGCTGGCACGCGCCTACCTGACGCGCGAGCTGAAAAATCGCGATTCATAGACCCTATCAGCCCTAATTTCCCAATAGCACTTCGGGCCGGGGTGGTTGGCATACCTGAAAGACTTTTCCTGAGCGTTTTTTGGGTGGGATTCACTGGGTAACCGGATTATCCTGCTTGAATCGCCAAGGCGTACAGAAAGCGGGACGGTAGTGAAAATCTGTACCGGCCCATCTCGCACGGTGATTCTGTTCATTCTGTCATCGGCTTTTAGTATCAGCGTATTCATCTTACTTTTTTCGCGGCCTTCGCACTTTTTGCGGGTCTAAAAAATTGTGCAGGCGATCCGGACCAAACATCTGACTGTCCCATTCTCTCAGCTTTGGGCTGAAGCCCGGACATTATCAAAGGACACGATATGTCCCATAGTCACTGGCACCGTATCCAGACGCTCTTTGAAACGGCTCTCGAAAAGCCGGAACAGGAAAGAGAAGCTTTTCTGCGTCAGGCATGTGGCCAGGATGCCGCACTTTTCGACGAGGTCAGCTCATTGCTTGAAGCCGACAGGCGAACGCACAGCCTCTTGCGTGGCCTGGCCATCGATGCTGTGGATATCCCTGACGCGATTTTACCACCGGATACGGCTGTCGGGAAATACCGTATCATTCGCATGCTCGGAAGCGGAGGCATGGGCCTGGTGTACCTGGCAGAACGTGATGACGGATATTTTTCCCAGACCGTCGCACTGAAGGTCATCAAACGCGGCATGTCCTCTCAGGACGTTCTGCAGCGTTTTCAAAGTGAAAGGCAAATTCTCGCGCGGCTGCAGCATCCCAATATAGCCCGCATCTATGACGCTGGCCTCACGGATGAAGGCCAGCCCTTTT
Organism: Candidatus Zhuqueibacterota bacterium; assembly: GCA_015485525.1. Taxonomy (GTDB): domain Bacteria; phylum Zhuqueibacterota; class Zhuqueibacteria; order Zhuqueibacterales; family Geothermadaptataceae; genus Geothermadaptatus. Next base: position 5,359 of record WFTM01000206.1, read on the forward strand.
TCACCATGGAGTTTATCGATGGCGAGCCGATCGATGTGTACTGCGACAAACACAGGCTATCCATCGAGGCCCGGTTGCAACTGTTTATCAAAGTATGTGAAGCCGTGCATTATGCACACCGTAATCTGATAGTACACCGCGACCTCAAACCCGGCAACATTCTCGTCCAGTCGGATGGCACGGTGAAACTTCTCGATTTCGGAATAGCCAAAGTCCTCAGTACTGAGGAAGCCGTTGCGGCAATGACCATCAACCATTCCGGGCAACAAATGATGACGCCGGAATACGCTTCCCCGGAGCAGGTTACAAGCGGCCCGATCACCACTGCCTGCGACGTATATTCCCTCGGCATCATACTGTATGAACTCCTTGCAGGCTGCAGGCCGTATGAGTTCCCGGAGCGTACGCCTGTACAGATCGAGCAGGTTATAACGGGGACTATCCCCCAAAAGCCCAGCCATGCCGTAAAAAGTACGAAGACAAAACACGTCGACGTGCGATCACCCTCTCAAGACATCAGTCACGCTCGCCGGTTGCCTTACAAGAACCTGCAACGCCGGCTTGCAGGCGACCTGGATAATATATGCCTGCTGGCAATGCGCAAGGAGCCGGAACGCCGCTATGCAACGGTAGCTGCGTTTTGTAACGACATATCACGACACCTCGAAGGGCGGCCGGTCAGCGCGCGGCCGGCAACAACCCTCTACCGCATGGCCACGTTTGCAAAACGGCACAAAGGAGCTGTATTTACTACGGCCTTCGCTCTGCTGTTTTTGGGGAGCATTATCGCCTACTATACGGCGCGCCTCGCCACAGAAAGAGACCGTGCGCAGGCAGAGGCCCAAAAAAGTCGTCAGGTGGCCGACTTTCTAGCCGACCTGTTCAAGATGTCCGATCCGAGCGAAGCCCGTGGCCAAAGTATAACAGCGCGCGAGCTGCTGGACCGAGGTGCACAGCGCCTCGAAAACGATCTCGCTTCTCAGCCAGCAATTCAGGCAAACATGATGGAAATCGTGGGGACAGTCTACCAAAGCCTGGCCCAGTTCGACGCAGCGACAGAACTTTTGGAGAAATCTCTGCTCCTGCGCTTAAATCTGGGTAATGATGCCCTTGCCGATATTGCTCGCACGCGATGGGTTCTGGCCAAAGTTAAAGCGCAACAAGGGAACTATGGTGCTGCCGATTCACTGCAGAGACAATCCCTCCGTTTGCACCGCCGCCTGTATGGTGAACGCCATGAGACCGTTGCGCAAAATTTGAGCAGCCTAGGAAAGATCATGTATCAGAAAGGCAGATACGCGACTGCGGATTCATTTTACAGCCAGGCATTGGCCATCCGCCGCTCGTTGTTCGGAGAGCAGCATCAGGGGATAGCCGCGAGTCTCGACGATCTTGGCTTCCTGATGTATGAACGCGGCGACTACGCACAGGCAGATTCGCTGCACAGGCAGGCGCTGGCCATCCGGCTCGCTCTTTTTGGCGAAGAACATCTGGAAACAGCCGAAAGCCTGAATAACCTCGGCGCGGCCCTGTATGCCGAGGGCCGCTATAACGAGGCTGAACAGTATATGCGTCGAGCCCTGGCAGGACGCCGCAAACTCCTGGGAGATGACCATCCACTGACGACCTACAACCGTACAAACCTGGCGGTACTCCTCGAAGCGAGACAAAAATTCACAGAAGCTGAAATAATGTATCGCGATATCTTGCGCAAGCACAGGGAAAAATTTGGCCCTGCCCACCCAGCAATCGCAGACGACCTGACCGACATCGGCCGAGTTCAGGCTGCGCAGTCAAACTATCAGCAGGCCGAACTTTTGTTTCGGCAGGCTCTTGCATTGCAACTGAAACTCAGAGGCCGGCAACATTGGCTGGTGGCCTATACACAAAACAGCCTGGGCAGTACGCTACATGCGCAAAACAAAACCGATGCAGCCATACCTGTCTATCGATCAGCCCTGGCGATCTACCGGCAAGCCTGGGAAAAGCCAAACCAGCATGTCGCCAACACCCTGCTCGGATATGGTGCCGCACTCACCGATCTGGGCAAAATAGAAGAAGCAGGAGCGTCGATTCAGCAGGGGCTTGAAATATACAAAGCGATGTTACCAGCCGGTCACTGGCAACTGGCGCGGGCTAACAGCATTCTCGGTGCCTGGTTCGCCGCACAGGGCAAGCACGATATGGCTGCCCCACTTCTCCAGGACAGCGTTTCACAGTTGCATGCAGCCAGAGGCGAAGCAGATTTCAACACCCGCTACGCACGCCGCTGGCTCGCAAGCCTGCCAGATGAGCATTAATTCTTTCACACCTCTTGATCGTGATACTGGCATGGTCGCCCAAATACTATCTGCTTTCTGTGAACTTTCGAATTACAGTGCCAACCTCCCGGTGCACTCATTCATGGAATCGCGCAAAAAAAACGCCGGGCACTTTTCAGTACCCGGCGCTCCATGAGAACTCCCCAGCCCTGCTGTCTTACCGCAACAGCATCAGTTTTTTCGATCTCGTCTG
>WFTM01000207.1 GCA_015485525.1 Candidatus Zhuqueibacterota bacterium
GCACGCTGCGCAGCCTGGAGCACCTTTCCGAGCATGAACAAAAACAGATTCAAAAACTGACACACCGCATCGTGCGCGAGCTGCTGAAAGCACCAACCATCGCCATACGCGAACGGGCACAACGCGGCGAGATCGATCACGAATACGAGCGCATCATCGCAGAAATTTTCACACCGCGCAACGAAAACACGGCGCCGTGCGGAACAGGCAGGAGCGCGAAAGACAGACACTCCGGGGAGAAAAACAAAAGTTTAACTGTGTGAGTCAGGGTATCCAGTCAACTCAGCAAACCGGGCCTGCCCCGGATACCGTCATCTGTCATTCCGGCCAGGCGCAGCGCAGTGCCGGAATCTCATCTTTTCGAGCACGTGCCTGAGTCTGGGGGATTCCGGTCTTCCGCTGCGCGGAAACCGGAATGACGGTGCTGATACTGGCACTGTTGTGCGCAAACAAACTTGTTGAAAAGGGGCGCCCGTGCTGAGTTAACTGGATAACCAGACCAGAAGTTATTTTTATTGTTTTGGGATTAACCGTTCAGATCAGGTAAAAAGCACTTCACTGGAGATGCCCGGCATGAAAGATAAAAAAATCATCTTTGGCAGCAGAGGCAGCAAGCTCGCTCTGGCGCAAACGCGCAGCATGATCGCGGCGCTGCAAGACCTGTATCCCGGCCTGAGCTGCGATATCCGCATCATCAGCACCAGCGGCGACCGGGATCAGCACACACCGCTGACGACGATGTCGCAGCAGGGTGTATTTGTGCGCGAGATCGAGGCCGCACTGCTGCGCGGCAGCATCGACGTTGCTGTGCACAGCCTGAAGGACCTGCCGACACAACAGCCCGAGGGGTTGCTGATCGCAGCCATTCCGGCACGCGAAGACGCCCGCGACGCCCTGATCAGCCGTGCCGGCGGGATAACGAGTTTGCCATCCGGGGCGCGCGTCGGGACGAGCAGCACGCGCAGACGGTGCCAGTTGCTCTTTCTCAATCCGGCGATCCGGGCTGAACACATCCGCGGCAATGTCGATACCCGCCTGCGAAAGCTGCACAACGGTGAGTACGAAGCCATCATTCTCGCAGCAGCCGGGCTGCACAGACTGGGAATGGCCGGCGAAATCGATGAGTATCTCGACATCGGGCACTTCCTGCCCGCGCCGGCACAGGGTGCCCTGGCGCTGGAAATTGCAGCAAACCGACACGATTTACGCGAGCTGCTCGAACCGCTGAATGATTTCAATACCCGGGCGGCTGTTCTCGCCGAACGCGAAGTGCTGAAAACTCTGGGCAGTGGCTGCTCGTTGCCCATGGCCGCCCATGCTTTTATCGACAACGGCCGCCTGAAGCTGCTGGCGGCCTATTTCCGCGAGCAGGGTGAAGAAAAACTGACGATCACGCGCTCGGGCCATCCTGAAGACGCCGCCGGCATCGGACAGGAAGCCGGGCACTTTCTGATTGAACACGGAGCATTGCAGCATCTTGAAAAATAGACAAAAAACATCCGCACTGGCCGGGCACAAAGTGGTGATCACCCGGCCGCGGGAACAGGCAGGCACCCTGTCTTCCCTGCTGCGCGAGCACGGCGCTGAACCCCTGCTGCTGCCTGCTTTCGAGCTGCAACCCATGCTGATCGGGCCCGCGGTGCTGCACACCGTTCTGGCGCAACCCGATCTCGACTGGATCATTTTCACCAGTGCCAATGCCGTGCGTTTCTTTGCTGGTGCTCTGAAAAATGCTGCGGAACATCTGCCTTCGGGCATACGCATCGCGGCGATTGGACAGGGCACCGCGCGCGCGGCTGAACAGGCGGGATTTGCACCGGATTTCACCGGCCGTTCCCGCAACGGGCAGGAATTTTTTGCACAGCTTCTCCGGCATGCACCCGGCACGCGCCATGTGCTCTACCCTGCCAGTACGGCCGCCAACCGCAGCAACGTCCACGCAGCAGAACAGACCGGGGTAACGGTTTCCTGGCTGGAGCTGTACCAGCCTGTGCCCGCCCTGTCTGCGCCGGATATCCTCATGATGATACAGGAAGCACCGGACTTGCTGACATTTTTCAGCCCCTCGGCCGTGCAGTTCTTTCTCCGTGCCAGCGAAACTGCCGGAGTCGAAAAAACACTGCTGCCGCCGAGCGTCTCCATCGGCTCGACCACGACCGCAGCGCTGCGCGAGGCCGGAATCATCCCCGTGGCTGAGGCGCTGATTCCAACA
>WFTM01000208.1 GCA_015485525.1 Candidatus Zhuqueibacterota bacterium
AAACTTTGTTCTGAAATCTGCCGTCGATATTCTGAGCCAACCCACCGCGCACAACCAGCCAGCGTGTCAGGTTATACTCCAGACCGATGTGTACCCGCCGGGCGCGATCTTCATAAAACTTCGCCTGATAATCCAGAGAAAAACGTAGAGTTGGCTCCACCCAGGCGACACCGAAGCGCAATTTTTTCGGAAAAGTCTGCACATAATTGCCGCGTGTGCTCGAATTCCAGCGGAACCAGCTCACGGCATCGCGCAGAGTAGCTCCGAAGCGCAAACCGTTGAGCTTGAAATAATAGCCCAGGTCCACAGCTACTCCCCGGCCATCGCCGCGCACGCGCTGCTCGCCGCCACTGTCATCGTTACCGAAGGATGTGAACAGAAATCGCATGCTGGCGGAAAAAGACATGCGCTCCATAGCAGGCAGAACCAGCCAACTCGCAGGCAGGAGGCGGTCTGCACGCATGGCCGCCGCAACGCCGAGGGTGCTCTCGCGCAGCAAATCATCACCAACCTGCTGCAACCCGGCACTCCAGGTGAGATCACCGGCAGGATAGTGGCCGCCGAGAAAACTAGCCGGCACGATCTGATACAAACGCCCCATGGTAGCGGTGAGAGAAGCATGGCGCGAAAAAGCGGTTACTGCCGGATTGTACAACAGGGCATTGCCATCACCGGACAAGGCCGTATAAGCACCGCCCATGGCTGATGGACGCACGCCGAGATTCAAATCAGCAAAAGCACCGGCAAGATTGGATAACTCCTGTGCCGTCACAGACCTGCAGGCAAGCAGCAAAACGAAAATTTTAACCAAATGCGTCGTCATCGATCTTTTTTTCTGCGGCATCGGGTGTTGCGCCCTCCGCACACTGCAACCTGATAAATAAAAAAAATCACCCTAACCTTATTTCGATTAATACTGCTGAAAAGCACCCGGAAAACACTCTTTTCCGGTTATCCTGATTTACCTGGCAAACAGTACCTGTTTGTGAATCATCCTTCTAAAATACCATGCCCGAACTCATTGAATGAGTACGATACTGCGTATCTGCTCCTGAACGCTGGTGCCATCATCGACGAGAAAATGCAGCAGGTAGCGACCATTGCGCAGCAGCCGCCCGTCACGGCCACGGCCATCCCAGGAGATGTGTTGCACGCCCTTGGGAAAAGGTTCCTGGTTTGCGAGAATGATTACCAGCTCACCTTCGAGGTTATAAATTTTTGCCGTCACAAGCGGCAACGCCGCCTGATTGGTCGTGATATCGAAACGGATCGCGGTACCGGTTTCACCGAAACGGTTGCTCTGGTGTGGCGAAAATGGATTGGGCTGAATGCTGAGTTCACGCACAGCCAGAGGCCCTGAGAGCTGGGCAAGGGCATAATCACCTGTTGCGCTGATGGCACGTGTGAGGCGATCGCCGGGTGCGGCTTCCTGGCTCAGCGCTTCGAGTCCTTCGGCGTCCCATGCGCTGAAAATGCTGTTCCAGCGCAATACAGCATATCTGCCAGCGCTGTTGCTGCCGAGCCTGTCAGGTATGCGCAGAGAAAGTTGCGCCGGCCTGTCAAAGGAAAGATTATCCGGGATAATCCGGTGCAGCGGAGCGAGCAACTGGAATTCATTTTCAACGCGCTGAACAGGCGTCAATGCCGTAGCTTCAAAAGACAGCTCTACCGGCACGGGCACGGTGCCGGGGACGAAATCCAGCATCAAGCCGGCACGCGAGAAATAGACTGCAGAGGTTCCTGAATCGATGCGGGCATACGCCATGGTCATCATTTCAGCCCTGCTGCGCGAGAGACTATCTTCCACGCTGACTGTGATCGGGCCGAGATAGCGCGGTGCGACCGTCAGCATGCCCTGCGGCGAGATCAGTACTGTATCTGCTGCAGGAACTGCGTGCCAGCGCAAACCGGGGATTTCATTGATGATACGCCCGGCGCTGTCCCGGGCAGTGGCTGTAAAGGCAACAGCGCCGTCCGGGGCGAAAACCCGCGCCGGACCCGATATTTTGAGCGAAGCGAGAGTTTGCTTCTCGAGCAGGAACACCTCCGCCTGCGTGGTATCCTCCGGCGTGATTTCCAACAATTGCTGATTTGGCGTAGCATAAAAAAATGGCGCTGAAACAGAAACCCGGTACCGGCCTGGCCAGACACCGGCAACATAATTCCCCTGCGCATCGCTGCGCGTGCTGTCGCTGCGGCCCCGGCCATCGACGTTGGTCATCACTACCAACGCATCGCTGACTGGCACGTCACCATCCTTTTGCAGGATCGTTCCCGCGAGAAAACCCAGACGGCGCTGCAGCGGCAACCGCACGCCGGCACTGGGCACACGCACGGTGAAAGTATCTGCATAGAAAAGCTCGTGTTTGAGTGAAACCTGATATTCGAAAGTAAAAACCAGACCGGGGATGACGAACTGTCCCGTTTCCGAGGTCGTTGTCTGGCGCAGCGGCTCACCCGGACGTGTGACGCGGACAACCACGCCTGAGAGCGGCTCACCACTGCCTGCATCGACGACTGTACCTGCGAGGGAAGCGTTTCTGGCCAGCAGTGACAATGTGATTCCCGTGCTGTTGGCAGCGACCGAATCGACGGCCTGGCTGAGGACATACCCTTCTTTTGAAGCAAAAAGGCGGAAAAGCCGATCCCGGACCGGCAGATTTTCGATGCGAAACCTCCCCTCAGCCCCGGCGCTCGCTGCTGTGAAAATCGTACCGCTGCTGTACTCCCGCGCAGCGACAAAAGCGCTGTCGATGCCCTCTCCGGTATAGCCATCCACCACCACACCGCTGATAACCCCGTCGTTGCGTTGCAGCACGAGCTGCGGACGCGCGACTTCCCCGCCCTGTAAATTCAGAGACAACGGCGAAGCAAAATAGAATTGCGAACGGATCAACAGCAGCGCCTGCCCGGGATAGATACCGTCGAAGCGGAACGTTCCATCCGGCCCTGTCGTGGTCATGCGGTTCTGCCATGCATTGGTCAGGATAACCTGCAGATCAGCTACGGGCTTACCATCTTC
>WFTM01000209.1 GCA_015485525.1 Candidatus Zhuqueibacterota bacterium
GAGAGATAAACGTTCGTAGTGCGCGCTTCAGCGCGCCTCTGCACGTCGCAAATTTTACCTGCCTGTCGGAATCTCCTCGGGATGGGCGCGGCCTTTCGGGGCAGGTGGCATCGCGTTTCGCTGGTTTCCTGCCGCAGGAGCGATAAGGAGGCGTCACACCGCCGGAGCGGCGTGACGAGAAGTGTGAGCCACACATTCTGCAGTTCCACTGGATAGAATATATTTGACTTTTGTTCAATCTCCTCTATTTTTAGTGCCCATTGTCGATCTGGCCTGAAAAAAGGCCGGCTGACATGGCGCAGGCCCCGGGCTATGCCCCCCGATCAGCCTTCCATGCTGATAAATCGGTATCAGAGAAATTTCATTTCGTCCCTTCGCAGCAGCGAGAGGGCACAAGCAATTCGTGTTTCGACCTGTTTAAAGCACGCCATCGATCATTTCAGGCATCCTGCATTTCTTGAGCAATGCGCTGTCCTCATAATTGCGGGATAAATATAGAAAAGGAATTTCTGATGACCCACTGTTTTCGTTCTCTGCTACTCCGCCAGAAAAGATTGTTCCCCTCACTTTTGTTGATTTCTCTTCTTTTCCTTCTCAGCCCGTCCAGTGCGTCAAATGCAGGAACAGGCGTACGCAAAGCTGTAACGCCTCAGAAGCAATCGCCTCTGTTATCCCCTCTGGGCTATGCCAAAGGCACGGCGCCCATCGCCCTTGCGGCGAAAAGCGGGCGCACGCTTATTCCCGGCGTCGTGGTGGTACGCATGCAAAAAGACAGCCGGCTGGGGAAAGCGGCCTTTCCGCTGCAAAGTCCGGGACTGGCAGCCGTAGCAGCGCGATACAACATCAGCGCCATGCGGCCTCTTTTCCCGAATATTCCTGACTCCGGGCCGGCGCGTTTTCATGGTTTGAAGGAGATGTACACCCTGCATTTTTCCGAGCATACCGATCCGGTCGAAGTAGCTCTGGCTCTGGATGGCGTACCCGAGGTGCTGTATGCGGAACCCAAATACGCTTATCCCCTGCTCGCTGTGCCGGATGACTCGCTGTACTCGCAGATGCAGCAATTTCAGGCGATTTCGGCCGAGCTGGCCTGGGATATCGCCAGGGGCGAAAATGGCGATGTCGTCATCGCAATCGTCGATGGGGGTACCGACTGGCAGCACGAAGACCTGAACGCAAACATCTGGAATAATGCGGATGAGGTGCCGGATAACGGCGTCGATGACGACAACAACGGCTATGTCGATGATGTACGGGGCTGGAACTTTGCCCGGCGCAACAATGACCCCACCGGACTCTCCAGCCAGCCGGTTAATGGTGGGCACGGAACCCATACCGCTGGCACAGCCGGCGCTGTTACGAATAACAAGCTCGGCGTAGCCAGCATCAGCTGGAATGCCACCATCATGCCTATAAACGCTTCTGCAGGCCAGCAGGACAGAGCGATTCAGTATGGTTTCGAGGGCATCGTCTATGCTGCGGAAAACGGTGCTGATATCATCAATTGCAGTTGGGGAAGCCCGGGTATTCCTTCCAGTTTTGAGCAGGATATCATCGATTTCGCTTATGCCAAAGGCTCACTGATCGTTGCTGCCGCAGGGAATGACAATGTCAACAATGACCTGACAGGTTTTTTCCCGGCCAGCTATAACCACGTCCTGTCCGTCGGCTCGACGAATAACGCAGACCGCAAGAGCAGCTTTTCGAACTACGGCATCAGCATCGATGTGTTTGCACCCGGCTCGTCGATTTTGAGCACGTACTGGTCTCCGAGCGACAGCAGCCGGATGTATGCCTTCAACAGCGGCACGTCCATGGCCTCGCCGTTGGTCGCCGGGTTGGCGGCCCTGGTGAAAACGAAAAATCCGGGCATGACGGTCGATCAGTTGCGCGAGCAGATCCGAACGACATCAGACCCGATCGATGCCCTCAATTCACGCTATGCAGACAGCCTCGGCGCAGGCCGTGTCAATGCTCTCAAAGCGCTGACAGAATCCAGGCCCTCTGTACGTATCGTTGGCACCCGTTTTATCGACGGCGGCGCAAACGGCATCATCAACGCGGGTGAAAACATCGAAGTCACGGTTTTCTTCACAAATTACCTTTCCCCGGTCAGCGATGTGAGCGTGGAGCTGAGAGCCTTCGACGGTGTGGCGGATATCAGCGTGAAACAAGCCACCATCAGCCAGCTCAACAGCGGTGATACAACTGCGGCGACCTTCAGTTTCCTCGTCGACAGCAATGTGCCTGATGGCTCCCACCTGCGTTTTGTCACGGCCATCACCGCGGGGGATTATTCGGACAAAGACTTTTTTCAGCTCATCGTCAATCCGCCGCAGTTTCTCGATCACGACACCGGGCCCCTGCAAACCTCGATCACAACGCAGGGCAATATCGGTTTTTTTGATTTCGCCGGCTCCGGAGGTTCAGGCTTTGTCTATAAAGGCAACAATGTGCTCTTCGAAGGCGGGCTGATGCTCGGTACCTCTGACTCTACGGTTTCCGACTGCATCCGCGGCGTGGATGAATCTCAGAACGACGATTTCAAACCTGCTTTTGACTCCAGCCTGGGCATCATTTCTCCCGGTGAACAGGCAGACGAGGAGGGATTGATCACCCTGGTTGACTCCCTGGCAGCCAACCCCCTCGGCGTCAGCATAACGCAGGAGACCTTTGCATTCAAAAGCGAGCCTCTCACAGATTTCATCATTTTCAAATACACGATCACCAACCACAGCACCACCGACTATGACAGCATGTTTGCCGGGCTGTTTTTCGACTGGGACATCAACGAGGATGCCGTAGATCACGCCCGTTTCGAACAGGGTCGCAGGCTGGGGATCGCACAAAACTCCAAAAATGGAGCCAGGCTGCTCGCTGCCACCAAAATCCTGAACGCTGACCTGAATGTCGGTTTTCATGCTATCGACAACCCGGGCGAAATTTACGGCGGCGATGCCGGCGACGGCTTCACCGACCAGGAAAAATGGCAGTTTCTCAGCTCCGGCATTCAGCGCACCAGTCTCGACGCCACCGATATTTCCACATTGACTTCGGTCGGTCCCTTTGCCCTCGCAGCCGGGGAAAACATCGAAGTCGCTTTTGCGCTGATCGCCGGCGAATCTGAAAGCGATCTGTTCGGCAGTGCCGATATCGTGCAGCAGCTCTGGGAAAACGACCTCGTCTATCTCCCTGACACCACGGCGGCTCAGACGACGACAGCCGTTCTGCAAAATCCTCTGCTTTCTAAGTATGCTGACATCGTGGTGGTGACCGACAAATCACTGCGCTCAGCTCCGGCAGTTTCCATAGACGATGGCGGTGGAGATGTCACGCCGATCAGCATGGTCTCTGTGCCCAACACCAGCGCTGCGTTCAAAGGCAGCTATGAATTCACCCGCTCCGGGACTTATACCATCACGACTGCATCCACAACCCTGGGCGGAGCAGATACGACTCAGACGCGCAGTTTCAGCGTGCAGAGCGCCGAAGCGGGGCAAAGCCTGCTGCTGTATGCACCGGATAACAGCGCCTGGCTGCAGAGTGGCGGCAGTACGATCGAACGCGAAACGTGGTTTCTCGCTGAGCGCTATCATCGCGATGGCCACCGCATCGCTCATTTCGGCCCGGAGCGCCGGTTTCAGCAGCCCCTGACCGTGGCAATCACGTTTTCTCCGGCACAGTTTCCCGATGCCGGCAAAATTTTCATCTACCACAAAGCCGGCGATGACTGGCAGAAGCTCGACACCCGCGTGGATGCAGCGCGTAACACCGCCTTTGCCACAACCTCGACGCTGGGAGAGTTCCGCCTAGGCAGCGACAGCAATTTCAGCGGTGATAATTCGCTGCCTCTGGTTTTCATGCTCGAACAAAACTATCCGAATCCATTCAACCCGGAAACCAGCATCCGTTTTTCCCTGCCGAGCAGCGGCCAGGTGCGGCTGGAAATTTTCAGCCTATTGGGAACGCCGATCCGCACGCTGATTTCAGAAACCCTGCCCGCCGGCAATTACGTGCGCTCATGGGATGGCCTGAATGACAGCGGAGCACCAGCGGCCAGCGGTGTCTATTTCTACCGCCTGAGTGCAGCAGGGCAACAACTGACACGAAAAATGGTCCTTTTGCGATAGCAGTACACAGCCAGCCCGTACTGGCAACGAACTTTTCAAAACGAGTCCACCCCGATTTATTCACGAGACAGCAGCTCACGCCTGGGAAATCGGGAGCGGAACATCATAACCATCACCCGTATGGAAAGAAAAACCATGAACAAACAGTTTTGTGCATATATGCTCAGCGCAGTGCTTTCAGTGGGCTTCATCGCCTGTGACTCGAACAACGAGCCATCGGGACCGAATTTCGACGACCTCGTTGAGCGCGGCTGGAGTCGTTTCGGCGAGAAAAAGTACAGTGAAGCCATCAAGGAATTTCGCAATGCGCGTGCGCTGGAGCAGGATAACGCCGCGACCTATACCGGCATAGGCTGGGCGCAACTGCTGCAGGACAGCCTGTCGCGGGCAAACTCGGAGTTCAACCTCGGCGCCGGGAAGCCGGGAGCCGGCGCCGATCTTTTTGCCGGCTGGGCCTTCTCACTGAATGCCATCAAAAATCATTTTGTCTCAAACCAGAAAGCCGACAGTGTGATCGTTTATGATGTCAACTGGTCTTTTGCCTACGGGCTGCCTCTGGACATCAACGACATCTACATCCTCAAGGCGGAAAACTATTTCATCCTCGGTGACATGGTCAACTCATTGACTTCCGTTCAGTTCGTCAACCCCGATTTCAGCGTTGACGTGACGACTCATGCCGGGCAGGCTGCGCTGGCTCAGGAGATCGAAAGGCTGAGAGCCACCTTTTGACAGCAACGGTTTACACAAAAAAAGCC
>WFTM01000210.1 GCA_015485525.1 Candidatus Zhuqueibacterota bacterium
TCATAATCCATCAGCGTTTCCGGCCTGACCAGTGGCTTGCTGAAATCCGGCTGCCCATCCGGGCCTGTTGCGAATTCCGGCACAACTGCTCCCCAGGAAGCCGGGGTGCTGGCTTCGGCTGCGTCGTAGAGATTTTTCAGCCGGGGCTCGCGGCTGGTGCGTGAGATACTGGCGTAATAATGCAGCTTCGGCGACGCATTGTAGTTCAGCCCCAGGCGCGGATTCACAAAATGGTACGGCACGCGGAAGTCCGTACCGATGAATTTTTCATCGAACAGCCGGTACTGCTTGAAGGTGTACTGCACGTCCGCCGTGAGAACCAGGTTCGGACGCAGGTTCCAGGTTTCGTGCGCATAGGCTGAGAGAATATCCTTGCCACCCTTGTACTCGTAATAACGCCGCTCACCGACGACGCCTTCGGGCAGGCCGCTGCCGGCCTGCAGCCGTCCCCAGTGCAGCGAACGATGGTAGCGCATCTCCGCGCCAATGATCAGCTCACCCCGCTCATGCTTGAGCGCAAGCTGTGGCAGCCAGCCGACCTGATTATTCTCTACCCAGGCTCGGATGACGGCATCCGCAGGGATGCTATCGACGGAATAACCGTACTCCGGCGTCAGGCGGAAATATTCCGGCGTGCCCCAACTGCCGCCGTAATCAAAAAAGCCGTAGCCGCGGATGTAAAACAAGCTGCTGTTGAAGCGAAGATTTTTGGAGAGCGTGCGCTCATAAAGCAGCTCATAATGCGGCTGGTTGAAGTTTTCGATATCCGTTTTTCCGAGCACATTGCTCCGGCGCAGGCTGTCGTCTTTATTGGCATCCCTGGGAATGCCGTAGTAGGCCAGGCCGTCTTTGATCGGGCCGCCGTAGATGTGCAGGCGCAGGGAGCTGTTCTCGTCATAGCGGGCTGCGCCGAAAAAATAGCTGCGGAAATCAACCCAGGCATTATCGCGGTAGCCGTCGCTTTTCAGTTGTGAAACGCGGGCGTAGAAGACGTACTTGTCCTTGAGCACACCGGTATTGTAGGAAAGAGAAAATTTGCGCGTAGCGAATGAGCCTCCGGCAACGGTTGCGCGCAGCTCCTTTTCCGGCGAGAAATATGCAGTCTGGATGTTGATCGAGCCGCCGATGGCCGGAGGGCCGTAAAACGCACTGCCGGCCCCGCGCTGCACCTGGATGCTCTGAACGTTCGCGGTGAAATCCGGAAAATCGATCCAGTAAACGTTGTGATCTTCCGGGTCGTTTTGTGGCACACCGTTGATCATCACCGAGATGCGGCGCTGGCCGAAACCGCGGATGCTGAGGTAGTTATAACCGAGGCCGTTGCCGCCTTCCGAGTACCACGTGGTCGATGGCAGTTCGGAGAGCAGTTGCGGCATGTCCTGCACAGTATAGCGCGCGTCGATAGCCTGCTTGCTGAGCTCTGCGTGCGGGACGGCATTTTTGCGCTCCTGCGCCCGCGTGGCGATGATTTCCACCCGCGGGCCGGAGATGATTTCCCGGTCGAGGCGGATGTCCAGTTGCAGGGTATCACCGCTTTCAATGCGCACCCGTGTGGTTTTCGTACTAAAGCCGATGTAACTGGCCACGAGCTGGTACTCCCCTGACGGGATGCCGGAGAGCAGAAAACGCCCTTCTGTATCGGTAGCAGTACCAAGCTGAGTCTGAGCTATCCAGATGTTTGCTCCAACCAGCGGAGCGTTTTCAGACAGAGACCGCACTGTCCCGCGGATGGCGCCGGTCTGTGCCTGTACGATGGTGGCTAAAAAGAGCAACACAGCCGCGTTGATGATGCGTTTCATATTTTCCTCCACACCTTATATGTGCATAAAAAAAGCCATGATCCGGCGCAGGGGAAATGGCTCATGGCTACAGAAAACATAAGGTGCGATTGTAGTCATCTCCGTTTCCTGCGCCGGCATTATCCGGATCAGGTTCCAAGGGTATTCTCTCAGCCTCGCATGAGGCACCCCTACGGGATGGCGGAATATAGAAAGCGTGGTAAAAAAAAACAAGTGTTGTCTCGTGATAGCTGCCGCTCGTCACACCGCAGAGTACACGGCGTTTCACCGCTCCTTCAGTCTGACGCTGGCCGATTTGACATATGTTCCCCTCAGGTCGTGCAGGGGGCGTACCGCGACATTTATGTCGCGTTGCCAGGTGTCTGATCACCTCAGGTCAAGTAGGAGATTTTGCCCCGGGAGCACAGGTGGTGAATACGAGCGGGATGGCATTCAGCAGCGTGCAGAGGTCTGCGTTCCACCGCGGGAGCGGTGGAACGAGAGCAAGCCGCGTGCCCCTCTCGTCACACCGCTCTTGTGGTGTGACGCTTGAGATAAAACTTTCTTCACCAAACTGTCGTCGTTATATTGACCTGAAAAACTTTCCCGTTACCCGTAGCCCATGCGCGAAGCGCTATTTCAAAAAAGCGGGGTTTTGACTGATCCCACAAACCAGCGGAGCCTGCTCCGCAGAACTGCTGCTGCCGGAAAACCGAGCATGATGACAGATGCTGAACTCATCCGCAAAAGCCTCGATGGCGAGCTCGCCGCTTTTAATACCATCGTCTGGCGCTGGCAGCCGGCCATCTATCGCTTTGCCCTGCGCTTTCTCGGCGACAGCGAGGATGCCCGCGATGTCACCCAGAAAATTTTCATCAAAGTGTATAAAAACCTGCGCTCTCTGCATGACCCCGAGCGTTTCTCTGCGTGGATTTACCGCATCGCCGTGAATATGTGCAAGGACGAGCGCAAGCGCCACCGCAAACACGAGTTTTTACCCATCGAAAATATCGACAAAAACGCAAGCCGGGCGCATGCAGCCTCAGCGCCCGACCGGAACAGCCCGGCAGAGCGCATGCATCGCGAGGATTTGCAGCGCCTGCTCAATGACGCTCTGGCCCGGTTGCCCGAGGCGCAGCGCACGGTCATCATCATGAAAGAATTTCAGGAGTTGAAATTTCGCGAGATCGCTGAAATACTCGGGATTTCCGAGAACACGGTAAAATCGCGGATGTACTACGGGTTGGATGCGTTGAGAAAAATATTCGCGATCTGGAACATAGATAAGGAGGTGATCCATTATGAGCTGTGAAAAAATCAAGCCTCTGATGATGGACTTTTTGTACGAAGAGCTGGGCAACGAGGGCAAACGCCGCTTGCAGGAACACCTGAACTCCTGCGCAGAGTGTGCAAAAGAGCTGGCTGCACTGCAAGAAACGCATCAAATGCTGGCAGCCATGCCTGAACCGGCTGCCGGCGAACGTCTCATCTTCCAGACCGAACCGGCCGGAGGCGTGCGGGAATGGCTGCAGACAGCGAAGGCTCTGCTCCCGCGTTCTTCTGCAGGAAAATTAGCGCTCACCGGGCTGGCGGCGCTGTTTGCTTTTTTCCTTTTCGGGGCCATGGCCCATCTGAATATCGTTTATGACCACAACGGCCTGCAGATCAGCATGGGCAGAGCAAATGCGCTGGATGAGCAACGGCTGGTGCAGATCGTCGAACAGTTGCA
>WFTM01000211.1 GCA_015485525.1 Candidatus Zhuqueibacterota bacterium
CGACCATTTATACTCTTCTTCGGTTTTTATTGAATATTTCAAGGCCAAGGAAATCGAAGACCTGGTTGTGGTCTCGCCGGACATCGGAGCGACGCGGAGATCCAGGGCCTATGCCCGCAGGATGGACGCACCGATTGCCATCATCGACAAGAG
Source organism: Candidatus Zhuqueibacterota bacterium (assembly GCA_015485525.1). Classification (GTDB taxonomy): domain Bacteria; phylum Zhuqueibacterota; class Zhuqueibacteria; order Zhuqueibacterales; family Geothermadaptataceae; genus Geothermadaptatus. Next base: position 154 of record WFTM01000211.1, read on the forward strand.
AAGGCCGGCGCAGAACGTAGCCGAGGTGATGAACCTCGTCGGTGAGGTTGAAGGCAAAAATGTCATTCTCTTCGACGATATATGCGACACAGCCGGTACCCTGGTGGCGGCAGCGGACTATCTCAAGAAGTTTGGCGCCAAAAAAATCTATGCTGCCTGCACGCATCCGATTCTTTCCGGCAATGCCGGTGAAAAAATCGCTGCTTCAGAGATCGATGAGATGGTCGTCACCGATACTATCCCGTTGAGCCAGGAAAACCGGCAGATCAGCAAAATAAAAGTTCTCAGCGTGGCAGAGCTCTTCGGACGAGCGATCATGCGTATTCACAATGAAGAATCAATCAGTTCGTTATTCGATACGACAGACTAAATAACGAGATGGGCTTATCATGGCAGAAATTAAGCTTGCAGTAGAAAAACGCGAAGGCTCCGGCAAAAAAATCGCCAGGCGTCTGCGTCGTGAAGGAAAGATCCCCGGTATTTATTATAAGCAGGGTAAAGACAATATCCCTATCGCGATCGACCGCAAAACGTTCAGCATGATCATGGCGGGTGATCACAGCGTGATCGATCTTAAAGTAGGCCGTTCGAAGGCCCTGCCCAGTATTTTACGTGAAGTGCAGTGGGACCCCGTATCCAGCCAGCCGATCCACGTCGATTTTCTCGGCGTCAGTCTGGATGAGACTGTCGTCGTCGAAGTTGCTGTTCACCTGGTCGGCAATGCCATCGGTGTGAAAAATGGCGGCGTGCAGCAGTTCCTGCAACGTACTATCGAAATCGAGTGTCTGCCGTTGAATATCCCTGAGTACATCGAAGTCGATGTTACAGACATGGACATTCAGGATACCAAACTGGTCAAAGAGATTGAGCTCGAAGATATCCGCATTCTGACCGACCCAGAAGCTGTGATCGTGTCCATCCTGCCGCCGCGCCTCAGTGCGGAAGATGAAGGAGAAGGCGCAGTTGAAGGTGATGCAGAAGCCACTGAGCCGGAACTCGTTGAAAAAGGTAAAAAAGATCAAGAAGAGGGTGCCTGAGAGCCGCTGGCTCTCATTCGTGCCCACCTACCGGTGCGTTTCACCCCGTTCGACGGAAAACGCAGATCCGCATATGCGCGGATTTTCCAGGCCGGGCACCAACCGAACCACCTCTTCCTAAAATTTCAATTTCTGTTTCGTTTTCTGAAACACCTCAGGAATCCCGACCGATGCACAGGTTTTGCCTGCTGCGGATATCGGGGCCATTGAAAATTTCTTCGCACAGCGTTAAAACAGGGTTACCGGTTAACTTTGCAAGTCCGGCCCTCAGATACTGATTCCCGTGACTCCGGCCACTGCCAGGCAGTGCGCCGCAATTTTGCCGGACTTGGTTACCTGCATACGGGCGAGCCCCGTCTGCTGCTGTGCGCGGGATTTTGCGACAACTAACCTGCATTATTCTCGCAGAGACGCAGTGAGCGCAGAGAAAGAATGGTTAATTTCTGCTAAAACAATAAACAGCGTGCTCTGCATCACTGCGAGATATACAAGTCTTTCAAAAACTACGTTTGAAAGGATTACAAGTCAGGGTATCCATTTAACTCAGCTAACCGGGCCTGCTAGGGCACCGACATCTGTCATTCCGGCCAAGCGAAGCGCAGTGCCGGAATCTCATCTTTTTGGGCACGTGCCTGAGTCAGGGAGATTCCGGTCTTCCCCTGCGGGGAAACCGGAATGACGCTTCTGCAGTGTAGGCACGTGCTGTGGTCAGGCAGTCTGCCTGAAAGATGCAACCGTGCTGAGTTAACTGGATAACCAGAGATTACAAGCTGTAACATATAAAATATTAAAGTAGTTGCGCCTACTCTTAAAGAATTTTGTGAATAATACAGGCTAAAAAAGTTCTGCCGTCGTGCACAGTCATTCAGGATAAATTTTCAGAGTATGTATCTCATTATCGGGCTGGGAAATCCGGGGCAAAAATATGCCTGGACCCGGCACAATGTCGGTTTTATGGTCATCGACAGCCTGGCAGAGCGGCAGAACGAAAGTTTTCGCTCCGGGCGTGGCAATTATCTCTACTGCCAGACTATGCTTGCCGGTGAAAAGGTGATTTTGCTCAAACCGATGACTTACATGAATCTCAGCGGTGAGGCTTACCATCATGCCAGCCAGTACTGGGATATTCCCGTGACGAACAGCCTGGTCGTCTGTGATGATTTTCATCTTCCTTTCGGAACTCTGCGCCTGCGACCCGGGGGGAGCGCCGGCGGCCAAAAAGGGCTGGATTCGATACTGCGCCAGGCCGGTACGCGCGATGTGCCGCGTTTACGCATTGGGATTGGCGGTCAATTTTCATCCGCCAGTTCCTACGTCCTGTCTGATTTCAATAAAAATGAAAAAGAAAAATTGCCCGAGCTGATCACTCCAGCGATGGAGGCGGTTGAAGTATTCGTCGGCCAGGGTATTGAAAAAGCAATGACACAATTTAACCGCAACTTTCTGGAAGAACAAAACTGAGGAGGCACTGACTTGAACGGTCAAGTATTGATTTATACCACGATTGCAGCGGGAGTTCTTGCCCTGCTCTACACTTTCTGGAAATCCTCATGGGTATCCGGGCGGGAAGTGGGTACAGAAAAGATGGCAACGATCGCGCAGCACATTTCAGAAGGCGCCATGGCCTTTTTGAAAGCTGAGTATCGTGTCTTGATTATTTTCGTCGTCGCGGTGGCTATTTTGCTGGGCGTCAGCGCAGATGACAAAGTTTCGCATCCGCTCGTGGCCCTGTCCTTTGTCGTTGGCGCACTCTGCTCTGCCCTCGCCGGGTTTATCGGCATGAAAGTCGCCACCAAGGCCAATGTGCGCACCACGCATGCTGCCCGCAGTGGTCTGGGGCAGGCACTCGAAGTCGCATTCGCCGGTGGCTCAGTGATGGGCCTCGGTGTTGTCGGCCTCGGCGTTCTCGGATTGAGCATCCTGTTCACCCTGTACAGCAACATGTTCGGAATCGACAGTGCCAATAATGTCGCGCGGGTGATTACGGTTCTGACCGGTTTTTCCTTTGGCGCCTCATCGATTGCGCTGTTTGCCCGCGTCGGCGGTGGTATTTACACCAAGGCCGCAGATGTCGGCGCTGATCTGGTGGGTAAAGTCGAAGCCGGTATTCCGGAAGACCATCCGCTGAACCCGGCAACCATCGCTGATAATGTCGGCGATAACGTTGGCGACGTAGCCGGTATGGGCGCTGACCTGTTCGAATCCTATGTCGGCTCTATCATCGGTGCCATGGTGCTGGGTGCGGCTTTCATGAACTCCCAGTTCAACGATGCTTTCAACGGACTTTCGGCAGTGTATCTGCCGCTGGCACTGGCGGGAGCGGGTATCGTGATGTCGATCATCGGGACCTTTTTCGTCAAGGTCAAAGAAGGCGGCAATCCGCAGACAGCGCTGAATATCGGTGAGTTCGGCTCTTCTGCCTTTATGGTGGTCGTCGCATGGTTTATCATCCAGTGGTTGCTGCCGGCGAGCTGGTCTTATCACGATCCGCTGTTCAACGCACCGGGCGAGATGACCAGCTACACCTCTACCGGCATCTTTCTCGCAACGATCGTCGGGCTGATCGCCGGCGTTCTCATCGGTGTCATCACCGAACATTACACCGGCACCGGTAAAAAACCGGTGATCAACATCGCCGAGCAGTCCCTGACCGGTTCGGCAACCAACATCATCGCCGGCCTTGGCGTTGGTATGCAGTCCACAGCGCTGCCTATCCTGATCATCGCAGCAGCGATCATCATCTCTTTTCACTTCGGTGGTCTGTACGGAATCGCCATTGCAGCGGTGGGTATGCTTTCCAACACCGGCATCCAACTGGCAGTCGATGCCTACGGCCCGATTTCGGATAATGCCGGCGGTATTGCGGAAATGGCTGAGCTGCCTGCGGAAGTCCGCCAGCGGACAGATAAGCTCGACGCTGTGGGCAATACCACTGCTGCCATCGGCAAGGGGTTTGCGATTGGCTCGGCTGCACTCACGGCCCTGGCTCTCTTTGGTGCGTTTATGACCTCAGCCCACATCGAGAGCATCGATATCTCGAAAGCACCGGTCATGGCTGGCTTGTTTGTCGGCGCCATGCTGCCGTTTCTGTTCTCATCCCTGGCCATGCAGGCGGTGGGCCGTGCTGCTATGGCGATGATTTCAGAAGTGCGCCGCCAGTTTTCTACGATTGCTCCGCTGAAAGCAGCCCTGGAAGTCATGCAGAAAAATGACGGTAAAGAGTTCGATTCCTGGTCTGCTAAAGACAAAGAGACGTTCGAAGCGGCAGAAGGCAAAGCAGAGTATGGCAAGTGTGTGGAAATATCGACCACGGCTGCGATTCGCGAGATGGTCCTGCCGGGTTTGCTGGCGGTGATCGTACCTGTTGTCGTCGGCTTTCTGGGCAATGCAGAAATGCTCGGCGGGCTGCTTGCAGGCGTTACGGCATCCGGCGTGCTGATGGCTATCTTCCAGTCCAACGCCGGTGGCGCATGGGATAATGCCAAGAAGATGTTTGAAGAAGGTATCACCATCAACGGCAAAGAGTACCGCAAGGGCTCTGATCCGCACAAAGCCGCTGTTGTCGGCGATACGGTCGGTGATCCATTCAAGGATACCTCCGGGCCTTCCCTGAATATCCTGATCAAGCTGATGAGTGTCGTTGCGCTGGTACTGGCACCGCTGCTCTAAGCATAGCGCTGCCGTGCGAAAACAGTATTCATTGCAGGCGCAGGGCAAACGCCCTGCGCCTGCAATGATATGACGAAATGAACCAGTTATCGCACGTTTGTAAGCCCAGCGAGCTGGCTGAGTCAGTTTAACATTATTTCAGTTTGAAATTAGTGCTTGTAAATAACTACCTGTTTGGTATATCTTTAAACGGAGGCAACGATTTTGCGACTTTACGAAACAACAATCGTGATTGATCCTCAGCTGAAAAGTACAGAAATTGAGGATGTGATCAAAAAAGCGACGACTTTTATCACCGACCATGGCGGTGAAATCGTCGAGCAGAATGAGTGGGGCAAGAAACGTCTCGCTTATGAAATCAACCGCAAGCAGTACGGCTACTATGTTCTGATTCGCTTCAAAGCACCGGGGCAGGTCATCAAGCTGCTGGAGCGTGAGTATCGTCTGAGCGAACCGATCATGCGCTATCTGACCATCGTGGTCGATAAAAAGATGCTCAAGTTTGAAGCTCTGAAGAAACGCCAGGCAGAGGCAAAAGCCGAGGAGGCAGAAGCTGCTGCCGAGGCCGCGGAGGCACGCCGCGCTGCTGCGGCGGCTGAAGAGGCCAAAGAAGCCGTGACTGAGGAAGAAAGTCCGGCAGAAGAAGTCGTTGTGGAAGAAAGCGCTGCGGATGATCAACCTGCTAAAGCAGATGAAGCACCGGCAGCTGAGCAGGATACGGAGAAAAGTCCGGAAGCATAATCCTTTTTATTCCGCTTTGTTCATGGCTGTGCGTCACGCGCAGGGCCAGCGGTGACAATGAAAAATTCACTTTCAGAAGGACCAGTACCGGCAGGGCTGTATTCCATTTTTTCAGCCTTGCATCGAACGGTTTTTGAATTTTTCCTATTCGAAGAGTTCTTGATAAGTTAGTGTGCCTGGAAGCAGGGCAGATATCGTGATATTTATGTGAGCGACAGGAGGCTAAAATGGCAGATTTGAAGATGCCGGATGTGAATATGGTGATGATCGCTGGCAATTTAACCAGTGACCCCTCGTTCCGCCGTACCACTAATGGTACCCCTGTTGCGAACTTCTACATTGCTTCCAATCGTCGTTTCAAGGATAATACCGGCCAATGGCGGGAAAACGTCTGCTACGTCGGTATCGTCGCGTGGTATAAGCTCGCTGAGAGCTGTTACGAAAACCTGCGCAAAGGAAGTGCCGTGCTCATCGATGGTGAGCTGCAGAGCAGAGCATGGAAGAATGAGGACGGAACGACGAAAAACGTGGTCGAGATTAAAGCGCGCCGGATTCAGTTTCTCAATAAGCGGCAGGCAACCGATTCGGATGAGCTGCGGGAATTCCCCGCTGATGATGATCTGAACCCGGATGCGCCGCAGGATACCGGCAGCAGCGCCGGCACATCGCCAGACGATGATGATGCGGGTGATGATTTCGACTTTGGCTATGATGAATTCAAATTATAAACATCCCACAGGAGTACGTTATGTTGAAAAAACGTCGTATCTGTCGTTTTTGTGAAGAGGGCATCCCTTACATAGATTACAAGGACGAAAAAGTCCTGTCTCGTTTCACCACGGAGCAGGGCAAAATCATACCGCGGCGTACCAGCGGTAACTGCGCCCGCCATCAGCACATGCTGACCCGTGCGATCAAACGCGCCAGGCATCTGGCATTGATTCCTTTCGTTGCTGATATCTCCAGATAAGTCCGGTCGTTTCCGGGCCTCAGGTAACGAAAAGGGTGACCTTGTAACGCATAACTCACAGGAAGCAACAGATGAAGATTATATTGAAAAAAAAGTATGAAAACCTCGGTGACATCGGCGAAGTTGTCACTGTGAAAGGCGGTTTTGCGCGCAATTTTCTGATTCCGCAAGGTATCGCCATTCCGGCAACGAAGCAGAACATGCGTGTCATCGAGTTTGAAAAAGAGCGCCTGCAGGCAGCAGAAAAGCGCCTGATCCGCGAGGCAGAGGAGTTGAAGGCAAAACTCGATACCATCTCGGTCACTGCAGAGGTGCAGGTCGGGGAGGAAGATAAAGTCTTCGGTTCGGTCACCAGCCAGAATATCGCTGACCTGGTGGCAGCAAAAGGTTTTGAACTCGATCGCCGCAAAATTCAGCTCGATGAGCCTATCAAGGCACTGGGCGTTTACGAAGTACCGGTCAAACTGCACTCCGAAGTCGAAGCCAAAATTAAAGTCTGGGTCGTCAAGCAGTAGCTGCTGTTTGTCCCGGTCCTGATTTTAAAGAAGGGTAAGAACTCTGTTCTTGCCCTTTTTGATTGCTGGTGTTCAGAGCCCGATAGATTCACAAATCTTACACGGAGCAGCCCGGTTGGCTACTGAACTCAGC
>WFTM01000212.1 GCA_015485525.1 Candidatus Zhuqueibacterota bacterium
GCGGCATCGATGATGGACCACAAGTGAATAATCCAGCCGAGCAGGAAAAACCACAAAATCCCCGCCAGCACGAATTGAATTGCGGCCATGAGCACTCTGCCCTGCAAAAGTTGTCCGAGACCGGGGATAAAAAAACTCGCCAGAGCTGCGAGCACATTGCCGGCAGAACCCTGCCCTGTTGCTTCAGCCATTTTACTCTCCAATATTAATGGTATGAAAATTCGGACATCCTGTCATGCAGCGCTTTCTTCAGCCCGCTTTTTCATGTCACGCCTTGCGCATGGGAAGCGGGATAACTGAAATCTCTTTTCCAGACCGCGGTAATGATCAAATCCTCTGATCATCACTGTTGAGATGAAAAACTTTCGAATTTATGAATTTTCAGGTTATATTGTGAAATAACCCGAGTGATGCACAGCTCCGTGCTTCGGGCAAGACAGCACGACCGTGGGAACATCTTTCGCGGCCACGTTTATTCAGCCTGTGTGCATCAAAAGATGAAAAGAGAACGCGTTCCGGTATCCCCGAAAGCTCGCAGCCGGCCCTGGGAGACTCCGGCACCGTGCTACGCTCCGGCCGGGATAAAGATGCAAAAAGCTGCCGGTCCGCGGCAGCGACTGAATGGATACAGACACTTCGCAGAGCGGAATTTTTCAGTTTTGCCGGTTTTTCCGGTTCGACGTGCGCAGTTGTGAATAAACCGGGATGAAAACATCGACACAAATATACTCAGGAAAGGTCATAATGATGCAACAAAATTATATCGAACGCGTGGTCGATCTCACCGATCCGGCACGCAATACCATTTTCAACATGTCGATCGATGAGGCGCGCGACCGTATCCGGAGTGGCGACAGCGAGGCTGTTCGGGGGATCGACGGCCATTTTGCGCTTGTCGCTGCCGAGGGCAAGCTCATCCGCATGGCACGCTCCCTCAGCCGGCCGCTGCGCTACTTCATCGCCAAACAGAGCGAGGGACCATGCCTGGTCGTAGCTGAGCGCATCGATACGATTTATGACTGGCTGCAGAAGGAAGGATTTGCTGATCAGTTTCACCCTTCGTACACGCGCATGGTACCGGCGCACTACATTACAGAAATCGCCCTGCTGGGCTGCCCGGATCCCAATCCGCAGTACCGCCGTTTTTTCACGCCACAACGCAATGCCCTGCCTGCAGATGTGCAAACCATCGGCGAGCGCTACATTGCGGCGGTGTATGAGGAAATCAAAAAATGGCTGCGCAATGTGGCACAGGACGGCCCGATCGGCGTCAGTTTTTCCGGCGGCATCGACAGCGGCTCGGTGTTTTTGCTGACTTACCATGCCCTGCTGGAACTGGGCATGAGCCCCTCGCGCCTGAAGGCCTTCACGTTATCCCTCGGCGATGCAGGTGCTGATCTGTCCCAGGCGAGGCGGTTTCTCGAAAAACTCGACCTCGGCTTGTTTTTGGAAGAGATCATCGTTTCGCCGCAGGACATCGACTGGCGGGAGACTATCCGTGTGGTTGAGGATTATAAGCCGCTCGATATCCAATCCGCTGCCATGAATCTCGCTCTGCTGAAAAACATTCGCCGCCGTTATCCGGACTGGCGTCACATCATCGACGGCGACGGTGGCGATGAAAATCTCAAAGATTATCCGATCGAAGAAAACCCTGAGCTGACGATCAAAAGCGTGCTCAACAATCTCATGCTCTATCACGAAGGCTGGGGCGTCGATTCCATTAAACATTCGCTGACCTACAGCGGCGGTCTGAGCCGCGGCTACATGCGCACCTGGGCGCCTGCCGCGCACCTCGGGTTCCAGGGATTCAGCCCGTACACAGCGCCGGCAGTCATCGAAATCGCCGAGGGCATCCCCTTCATCGAGCTCACGCAGTGGGCTCATGAAAAGCTGTACAGCCTCAAGGGCGAGATCGTCCGCCGGGGCGTCAAAGCCATCACCAGCATGGATATGCCGGTTTTTGAAAAACGGAGGTTTCAGCACGGAGCAACAGCCGACGGCGCGATCGGAGGCCTGTTTCCAAAATCCGAACTCAGCTATCGCCGTGCATTTTCAGCTCTGTATGAACACGATGATGCAGACAC
>WFTM01000213.1 GCA_015485525.1 Candidatus Zhuqueibacterota bacterium
ATTCAACAGATAGAGCACACTATCCTGCAGGGTCACTGAGTCCTGCAACCGCCCGGCCAGCTCGACAGTGCTCCTTTCCTGCACCGGCTTTTCTTTCTCAGACCCGGAGTCCGTTGGCAGGCCTGTCTGGCAGGCCAGACTGACAAGGCAGAAGATAACGAAGATATGGCGTGAATATTTCATTGGGTGCGATAGTTCATTTCATCCGAAAACTCGGGTTATCCATTTAACTCAGCTAACCGCATCGTGTCCGATTATTCCGTCCTCTCAGCTTTGGGCTGAAGCCGGGTTGCACCACGAAGCTTCGAAGAGCACGAAGAAAGCTGAAGTATCGTAAAAATATGCACCAGCAGTTCCCGGCATTTCTTCTCGTTTTTCTTCGCGTCCATCGTGCACTTCGTGGTTTACAAAAAAGCACAGATGACATTCAAACTCAGGAGCCGAACATTTCCATCGTTTCTGGCATGAGAATGAAAAACCAGCAGATTATCCTGTTCGTTCACAAGTTGTCGTGGATAATTTTTATCGCTATCTGTCCGCATCGTGTATAACCTTTTGGGGTGCACAGAAAGAATACTTCATTGGGTGCGATATTTCATATCATCTGAAAACTCGGGTTATCCATATTAACTCAGCTAACCGATCCTGATACATATATCATTACCCGGCATTCCTGCCCAAGCGAAGCGACGTCCCGGGGGCACTCGGTATGGCTGCGGTCTTGGGACAGGTGGTATCTCATTTCGCTTGTGCACTGCCGCAGGAGCGGGCGTCACACCGCAGGAGCGGTGTGACGAGAAAAAGACTGTATCATCCTAATCAATAAGTAGAGCAGTTTCAGGCATAGCTTCGCCTCCTCAACGGCCAAATGGTTTTCCGTCGAGTCAGGCAAAATGGAGCCTGTCGTCAGCGCAGTTCTCGTTTTGAGACCTGCGCCGGCGGCAGTATGTCTGAGATGCTTTTGGGTCACGGCTGCACGGCCGCGACATGGGCGAAGTTCAACCCGGTGACGGGTTACCCCACCAGGCTGATTACAGAAATAACAGGTAGAGGAGCTCCCCCAAACTCCCCCACCTCAGTACTACTGCAGTTCAAGGAATCGTATGAATCCCGGCTGCGGGCCCCTGAAGCGACGAGATGTCCCCTGGAGCTTCACAAAATTTTATTTCATCCACTCCTGCACGCATTTGCCTTTCGTGACGGGAGCGGGACAACTTTTCACATCATAATGGAATACGATATCTGCGCTCTGGTATCTGCCTTTCTTCCCGCACAGGCGGGTCGATGACTTGCAGAAACTCTGTAGCCAGTTCCACGGCCACGCTGCGCTGCAGCAGATCTATGGAAACGATAACGCTGGTCTTATTCCGGCTCAAGCGTGTGATTTTCCCGACCAGGCCCTGCAAGGGGCCAGCCACCACGCGTACCCACTCTCCCACCGTGAGATAACTCACTTCGCGGATCATACACTCACCCTGCATGAGCAATCTCTGCAGATTATGCACCTGAACATCCGGGACAACAGAAAGATGCGGCCATCTCTTGCCAACGAACATGACAGCACCTTCGGTCTGCAGGACCGTGAGATAATTCCGCGCATCCATCGCGGCATGCACGAGGATATAACCCGGCAGGAGATTTTTCCTGGTCTTGCGCATTCGCTTACCCCATTGAACCCTGGTTGCATAATCCGCGACCCAGGAATCGATCCCTTTCAACTTGAGACGCTCATGTACCTGCCGCTCGTGGCGGCTGCGGCAATATACCGCATACCATTTCAACGCTTCATGTTCACCCGGCATGAGGTTCCTTTCTTTAACCTGAAAAATTCATAATTCCTGCAAAAACTGTCTGGTAATCCATCAAACTCAGCCCGGCTCCGGTTATTCAGTAAAACTCTGCATAGCTGCACCATTTCAACCGGTCTGCCTGATCCCAAATCATCGAAGAGCAGTCACTCCGAGAAAATCCCGGAACCGCGTCACGTCAAGCGGCTGCGATTGAGCACCACACCAAAGATGCGCCCTTTTCTCGATTCAATGATCTCTCTCGCCCGCTGCAGCTTATCCATCGGCGTGCGGTATGCACGCGCCACGAGCACGATACCATCGAGATGCGTAAGCATGGCCAGTACATCAGGATGTACGACAATAGCCGGGCAATCGAAAATAACAGTTGAAAATGACGCCGCGGCGCGCTTGAGCAGGCCGGCAAAGCGCTGTGATTTAAATATATCACTCACGGTTCGGGCACCACTGCCTGCGCTGATCAAGGCAAAGTCACGGATAGGCAGCCATTTAGTACAATGCTCGAGCTCAACTCCTGTCATCACGTATTCGGTCAAGCCCTGTTCGAGAGCACGCCCGAAGAGCTGATGCAGCCGGGGCGCATGCAGATTAGCATCGATCACGAGGGTATTGTGCACTTTATTTCCTGCATAGCGATACGCGCGCCGGCCGTTTTGGTGAACAGAGCTCATCTGTAAGCCTGCCTGAGCATAAGCGACAGCAAGCTGATGCGCTATGGTCGATGAGCCTTCATCCCCGACACAGCCGCACACCGCAATGATGCGCGTCTGTTTTTTCCCCTGAAGATATTCAATGCGTTCCTGCAGTGTCATGATCTGCTCTGCGAATGCAGCAGTGAGATGACTATTCGTTAACCCCGTTCCGGCAGGAGAAACCGGCGTCGCAGCTCTGCCATTGGCAAAGCCTGTTCTTTTCACATCGCCGTGATCGATATGCCCGTCATCAAGGGCTTTTTGCAGGGCGTCGGAATACAATCCCATAAATTTACCTGAGTAATTTTCACAAAGCTTGTGGCCGTACAATTCACATTTTCTTTAAAAACAGAGCGTAACGATTTTCCCGTTGTGTTTCGAGCAAACACCTTGTCGAACAAAACTTTCAATTATACCGGCTTTCTTTGCATGACGTGGTTGCAAAAACAACCGGTCATACTTTCTGCAGAACGATCATGGCGATCAGAATAGCCAGCACGTAGCTCATCACGATGATCATGACCAGGGCGATTGTGGCACCTGTGTTTGGTTTTTTAATCAGCAGGTAGTCCTGTAAACGGCTGAGCACCTCTTCAAAAAGCTGATCCGGACTCAGAGACGTGCCGGCCATGGTATTTTTCCGCGCTCCGGAGCGCTCCGGAGACATGAGTCCCGGGTCTGTGTTGCTTCCCTTTGTCGCTGGTTCCAGGAAAGGATTGATACGCTCGGTGGCATCGCGCCGCACAAAGTTGTGAGCCGGCATAGCCTGTTCCAGGGGTGCTGTGACATCACTCTGATAGAGCTCGTCATACTCATCGCGATCCGTGTGCAGGGATGTCCCCGGAGTATGTTCCCCGTTTTTGTCAAAGGCCGGCGCATCGGGCGCGGGTATATCATCTTCTTCCCCGGACACTACTGTTTCAGGCTTTGCCTCTCTCTCCCCCCAGCCGGCTTTCTGATGTACGGGTTTTTCGGCTTTTGCTTCTTTCAGGGCAGCCACGCCCATCTCCTGATAGATATCATCATGTGTGACATCATCGACGACCTCTTTGGTGATCACTTTCTGGCTGCGGACATATCCCATGACCAGGGCATTTTCACAAATGATATTGATCCTGCGCGGTACGCCTTCGGCTGCGAGAAAAACCGCCTTGACTGCTTCCGGCGTGAAAAGATCACCGACCATATTCAGGCCGGCAATTTTGAGCCGGTGGCGGATATATTCGCCTGTTTCTTTGAGACTCAGTGTGCGCAGGGTGTAGCGCATACTTATGCGTTGGTTCAATTGGCGAATTTCAGGCCGGGCCAGGGTATCCAGCAGCTCGGGCTGGCCGGAGAGGAAAATCTGCAACACCTTATTTTCAGCAGTTTCGATGTTGGACAGCAGGCGGATTTCCTCAAGAATCTCTTCCTTTAAATTATGCGCCTCATCGATGATCAGCACGGCTGAGCTGTTTTGTTCGCTAAGCCCCTGCAGGAATTCCTGCAAACGCATAATATAATCCGTACGGCTTTGCAAGCCTTCGCTGTCGATCCCGAACTCACGACAGATGCACTGCAATAACCCCTTGGCACTCAGCAGCGTGTGAAAGATCAACGCCGTGTGCGTATCCGGGTTCATGGTATCCATGATCGAACGCAGGATCGTAGTTTTCCCCGTGCCGACTTCTCCACTGAGCACAACGAAACCGCGGCGTAATTTCAGCCCGAGCAACAACCGCGACCACGCTTCCTGATGGCCGGCACTGAAATAAAAATAGCGCGGGTCAGGCGTCAACTGAAACGGAGATTCTTTTAAGCCATAATACTGTTCGTACATGTGTGTACCTGTCACTCTTCAGCCGGAAGCTGAAATTTATCATATCAAAACTGTCTCGAGCTTGCCCATCTGGCGATAAATTCAGGAACCGGATCCCGTGAAGCGCAGGCCGGGCAGCTGAACTTGTCACATTCACCGGTCCCCGAACATCTTTTTCAACTACTGGCTTTCATGCCCGACAAAAACAGACCTTACTCTTCTTTTATCAGTTGGTTATAAAATATTTTCTCCTGTACAGGAGGCCCGTCTCCTGCCACATAACGAAAAAGAATCGTCCTTTCAGGCCACGTATGGATTCCTCAGGCCGTGGTCAAAATACCATCTGCTTTTTCTTGATGTCAGCGATTGAAACCAGTACCGGCAACCCGACTGCCGCTTCGATACTCTCCGCCGACTTCACGGTATCATCCGAACTGCCGAGAAAAAATGCCAGGCCGGCACTGGCCAACAGGCCGAAGAGCGTGGCAAGACTGATATTAAACGGAATGTTCGGTGAAATCGGCTTCTCGGGCACAAGCGCCGGATTGATGACGCTGATCTGGATATCCTCTGTACTTTGCGCCACGCTCAGGCGCTTCTCTTCTTTTTTCTTCAGCAAAGTGGCATAGATGCTTTCATACTCCCCGATGTCGCGCGACAGGGCAGCATATTTTTTCTCTATTTCAGGCAGTTGTTTTAAACGCACGCGCAATTGGGCGGCACGCTCAGTTAAAAAGTTTTCCTCATCACGGATGGTCTTCAAGGCATACGCTTCGACCTCGAACTGGCGTTTAACTTCTTCCTCGAGCATGCTTTCCAAGGTGCTGATTTCCGAGCTGACAGCCCGGACTTCATCGTACTCATCGGTATATTTCACCAGCAAACGGGATTTTTCCATACGCAGATCGATGAGGCGCTGATAGAGCTTGCGGGCATTGGTCCAGTCAGCAGCGCCGGAGTTGCCAGCTCCCCTTCTGCCGAGTACCTTGTTTTTCTGCCACATGGTGCGGAACTGGTCGAGAATCGCGGTCTGGTGCATGCGCTTGCGCCGGACATCGAGGAGACTGTTCTCAATCTGGTGCAACTGTGACAAGGTCTGCCGCTTTTGTTCTTCCAGCGAGATGATATCCCGATTCATACGGTACTTGTCCAGCGTTTCGCGCAGCTCAGCAAGCTTGAGCTTATTGAGCTCGATCTGTCTTTTGAGAAAATCATACGTGGCATCCTGTTGATAGATACTGCGCCTGAAAATCTTGTATGCGCTGATATAGAGATTGACCATTTTGGCGGCACGCACCGGCTCCGTATCGCGATATGACAATTCAATAATTGAGGTATTCTTCAGAGGCGTCACCTCTACCGAGCGCTGGATGCGAGCAATTTGTGCTGCGGCTTCCGGTCCGGGTTTTCTGTCACCGAGGGAATTGGCCAGACGGTAAACCTGCTCGGCGCATTCGTAACTTTTGATCAATTCTTTCTCAGAATTGAGTATGGTCTTCAAATCCGGGCGACGGTCTCTGCCACTGGAGGGCGCTCCTAAGCTGATCTTTTCGGAGCTATCCCACTTCAGCAACAACCTGGCGCCGGACTGGTAAACTTCAGGCATCAGAAAACTGGCGACGGTCGCAGTGCCGGTAATGGTTACCATGAGCAACAGCAGCACCGGCCAGTGACGGAATACGATCATGCGGAAGTCCCGGAGAGACATTCCCTGCCCGGCTCCGCCTGCAAAATCCTGATAGGGCGCCATCACCGTCGCGGGCATATTGACGAAATTTTTCTGATCTTCATTCATGACTCAAACCTGATGCTTGCCACTCAGTTGATGACGCGAGTGAAAAATATCGCTCTGAGATACAAATCCAGCGGCGGCCCGACAAAACGGGTAATAAAGCGTTCGACAAAACCATCGAGCTCGCCGATAACGGTTTTCGGCACATAAACGATATCATTGGCGACCAGCACCCGATCTCGGGCCCGGTCTGGTTTTCGGGGAAAATTGGCCAGATTCAGGCGCACTGCTATCGGATTGCGGAAGTATTCATTCCGCATGAGGATGACGCTGTTCAGCCTGGCATATTGTGTGTATCCGCCTGCCTTGGCGATAGCCCGCAGGATGGTCATACCATCGTCGAGTTCATAGGCTCCGGGGGTCGCGACCTCCCCGAGTACATAGATATTGCGCTTGCCGAAACTCTTCACCAGCACTGTCACATCAGGACGGCGAATGATGCGGCTGTACCGTCGCGTCAGGAGTGAATCGAGCTGGCGCGGCGTTCGCCCCAGGGTAAAAAGTTCACCGATTTTTTCCAGCCCGATCCTGCCGTCCGGACGAACGGTTACAGTCGTGCTGAATTCCGGGTGATCGAATATTTTGATTTCAATTTCATCGCCGAAGCTGAAGCGGTATTGCGGCAAAGCTCTGAACTTCTTTGGTGGCCGGATTTCAACTAAGGTATCAGCCAGCGTTGAGCGCAAAACCGGCTCCTGACGGCTGTCGGATTGAATACGCGGATTGACACTGCACGCCAGCAAACCGACGAGCAGTATGGCTGTGCAAAGGCTTGCAGTCAGCAAGTAGTTGTGTACTTCACCCGGCATAAAGCAAAATCCCCAAACAAATTATGTTCTCCTGAAGCAGTACTGATCAAATGGACTCCGTCCACATGCAGAAATAGTTCTTCAAGTGTTCTGAATTTCTCAGGCTGCACTGCGAAAATGCGTAGTAATAGAAGCCGGGAGCCGAAACCCCCGGCCCTTTTTGATGTTCCCCTGTATGGTGTGCAAAGGGGTTTATCGCGAATTATTCATGACGACATGTTTCTCCCGATGAGATAGTCGGGATAGCTGATTATTTCGCAAGGACAAGTTTTTTCTTCATCACCAACCCACTCGAGGTTTCCAGACTGTAGATGTATATCCCGGTAGCCATGGTTTGCCCCGCGTTGTTCCGGCCGTTCCAGATCACCCTGTGACTTCCGGCCGGCAGTGATTTTCCGGCAATCAGAGTACGGATTTCCTGCCCGACCAGATTGTAGATTTTAACCGCTACTTCGCTGCGGGCAGGGAGATCAAATGCAATCGTCGTACTCGGATTGAATGGATTCGGATAATTCTGCAGCAGTGCAAATTCATCCGGCAGTGCATTTTCAAAAGTCACGCGCAACGGGTCGTGAAATGTCACTGTTCCGTTATAGTCAACATCGGCCAGCCTGTAAAAAT
>WFTM01000214.1 GCA_015485525.1 Candidatus Zhuqueibacterota bacterium
ATCTGTCCGCCTTGTCTCTGGTTATCCCGTTCTCTCAGCTTTGGGCTGAAGCCGGGTATCACCACGAAGCTCACGAAGAGCACGAAGAAAACAGAAGTATCGTAAAAATCAGTACCAGCTGTTTCTGGCATTTCTCCTTGTTTTTCTTCGCGTCGTTCATGAACTTCGTGGTTCAAAAAAAGCTCAGATGATATTCAACCTCAGGCGCCAGAACGTTTCCGCTGATTCTGGCATGAGAATGAAAGAACGATCAGATTATCCCATGGACAAAGCTGTTTGCATGGATTGAGACATTCAATTTTCAGTATCTGCCGGCTGGTCGTCGTGGATATTTTTAATCTCTATCTGTCCGCATGGTGTCGTAACCTGTAGGGTTGCACTGCTATTGTGGTGATTGCAGACGTGCAGCTCAAATAATAACAATATCTTGCCACCAGAAACGATTTTATTGTTTTGGGGCAAATCGCTCAGATTAAATCAGAAATAACCGTATGTGGATTTGGAGGAAAACCGGTGTCTGTTTTACGTACCTATATCAGGTTCGCTGATAATGTGAATGAAAAAGTCGGTCTGGCCACGGCCTGGCTGACGACTCTGATGGTAGGCGTTGTTTGTCTGGATGTCATCCTGCGAGAGCTGTTCAAAAAGAGCTATGTGGGATTGAGCGAGCTGGCCTGGCATCTGTTTGCTCTGGTTTTTTTACTCGGCGCCGGATATACCCTCAAACACGGCCGGCATGTACGCGTGGATATTTTTTATTCCCGTTTCTCAGAGCGCAACCGCCGGCTGGTGGACCTGATCGGCACCGTGCTTTTTTTACTGCCATTTTCCGTCCTGGTCATCGTGGTTTCGTGGGGATTTGTCATGCACTCCTTTCAAATGGGGGAGACCTCGCCTGATCCCGGTGGTTTACCCTGGCGCTGGTTGCTGAAAGCTGCCATCCCGGCCGGATTTGTCTTGCTGCTAATCCAGGGACTGGCGGAAGCGTTTCGGGCACTCATCGGTCTGCGGGGAGAAACCCTCAGCAGCGAGGAGGCTGTCTGATGATGGAAGCAGCTCCCTTACTGATGTTTGTTCTGCTCTTCGCTTTGTTGCTTTTCGGGTATCCCGTTGCTTTTACTCTGGGCGGGGTTGCCCTGTTGTTCGGCCTGCTTACCGGCGAGGGCAGCCTGATGGCCCTGCCCCTGCGGATGTGGGGCGTCATGTCGAACTACCTGTTTATCGCCGTGCCCCTGTTCGTGTATATGGGTGTCATGCTGGAAAAATCCGGTCTGGCGGAAGAGTTGCTTGAAACCATGGCGCTGCTCTTCGGCCGTCTGCGCGGCGGGCTGGCGATCTCCGTCGTCGTGGTGGGCGCGTTGCTGGCAGCCTCGACAGGTATCGTCGGCGCGACCGTAGTGACCATGGGCCTGCTCAGCCTGCCGACGATGCTGAAACGGGGGTACAGTGCTGAGCTCGCCACCGGTACTATTGCCGCCTCCGGAACCCTTGGCCAGATCATCCCGCCGAGTATCGTGCTCGTCCTGCTCGGCAGCATTCTCTATGTGCCTGTCGGCGATCTGTTCATGGGCGCGGTCATCCCGGGGTTTTTGCTGGTTTCCCTCTATCTGGCCTGGATCGTTTTTCTCGGCATCATCCGGCCGGAAGCAGCGCCAGCCATGCCTGTTGATGAACAACGTGCCTTTACCGGCAAAGTCATGGTCGTCCGTCTGTTTAAGGCATTTCTGCCGCCATTTCTGCTCATCTTCACGGTGCTCGGGTCCATCCTTGCCGGCAAAGCCTCACCGACGGAAGCAGCAGGAGTGGGCGCTCTCGGCGCAACGCTGCTGACCTGGGCGCGCGGGAAGTGCAGCTACACCACCCTGAAAGCCGTGATGCGCGAGACCACCTTTCTGACCAGTATGGTCTTCATCATTTTGATGGGAGCAACCGCGTTCGGCCTGGTGTTTCGCAGCATGGGTGGCGACACGGTGATCATGGACATGATCGAGAAAGCCAACCTTTCGCCGCACATGTTTCTTGCCCTGGTCATGCTCGTGGTTTTTGTCGCAGGATTTTTTATCGATTTTATCGAGATTACCTTCATCGTGGTACCGATCGTCCGTCCGGTTTTCGTCAGCATGGAGATCGATCTGCTCTGGATCGGCGTGCTGATCGCCATGAACTTGCAGACTTCCTTCCTGACGCCTCCCTTTGGCTTTTCTCTTTTCTACCTGAAAGGAGTTGCCCCTGAAAATGTGCAGACCACGCAGATTTATCGCGGTATTCTGCCTTTTATCGTCATCCAGCTCATCGGTTTGACCCTGGTTATCCTCTGGCCCGAGACCGTCACCTGGCTGCCTGCCTGGCTCATGCAACGATGAGAGCCCGCAGGCAGCCGCTTGCTGTGTTACTGGATGTAACCGTGTTCGAGATTCAGCAGTGAGTCACGGGTATCGAACTGATTATTCCAGAGCTGATCGATGGCAAAGATCATCGAAAATTGAAGCCTGTTCTCCGATCGACCTGCCAGCCGTGCCATCTCACCAGTGAACTGAATATTCTGATACTGCACGCCGATGTCAAAATTCTCGCCGATGCGGTAGAAGCCGTTGAGAACGAGCTGCCGCTGGTTTGTTTCGATTGTGAGATCAGGAAACGTCTTATAGCCGAAGGATATAGCGAGCTGCAGCGTGGGGCGTTCCAGTTTTCGGTACAGATAGCGCAGGGAAGAGAAAGAAGCGATCGAACGGGCGCGTGCCATACCGGCAAAATTGACAAACGTGGTCACACCATCGAGCCCGGTGTTGATAATCGTCTGGTGGCGCAGGTCGATGAAATGTACCGGGTCTGGCCGCAGGTTGAAAATTGCTGAGACCGTGATGTTGCGCAGTGTTTCGTTCAACGTGCTGCTGTTGCTGTTGTCTGCGGAGAGAAATGTATTCACACCGACGCCGATTTGTTGTACAAAAGGCCTGTTCCACAACTGGCTTTCCGGAACCCGGTACTGCAGGGAAAATCCCGCAGCGTTGAGGTCGAACTCCGTCTCCGGCATGCCGGGCAGAAGCGGCGTGCGGTTAAAGTGCTCGCCATGCAGCCGCACCCAGAACCGTTGTGCAAAAACCCGGGCGATCTCCATAACGTTACCGTACTGGTTGTCTTCGGTGTTTTCGCCGCTGGAGAAAGGGTTGAGCACGTCGGTAAAGAAAATCGCATCGTCATCGCGCAGGGTGGGAAATTCGATAAGCGCGCTGCGTACCCGCGAGCGGCCCATTTTGATCATATTCGTCTTGTTCTCAAGCCTGAGAAAAATCTGATGATAAAAGACCTGGCCCAGGTCCGAGTCTGCATCCGGGAACTGCAGGCCGATGACCATCTGGGCGCGATAGGAGTTATACATTTTCTGGCGGAAACCGAGCAAAAGCGCGGTATCGGAAAAATCGTTCACCGCTGAGGTCGTGCGGTCAGCAGCATTATCCATGTTGAAGGACATCACGCCGCGTGTCGCCAGCTGGATTTCCGGGCTGACCTGGGCAGCCACCGGCGTAGTGGCCGTGCCTGCTGTTAAAACAAGGCCGGCGAACAAAATGTGGGTATATGTTTTCATGGCTTTTCTCGTAAACTTTGGGTTCTTCAGAGCATATTTTTCGGAAACTCATCTCTCTTGCGTCCACGGGGCTTCCTCATTCATCGAGGGCGACTTTGGGGAGCATATCCATTTTTCCTTTCTGCATGGGCATTTCCATGCCGCTCATGGCTGTGACAGCCCGTTCCGCATCAGGCAGGTCTTCATAGGCGAGAACCAGCAGATTTCCGCCGGGATACAGCCCGTTGTTGGTCACCCGGCGGGTATCGTGATCATGGAATGTCCACAGCCCGCGGTTTTTCCCCTCGATGATGATATCCAGAGTTTTCCCCGGACTGAGACGCAGTGTGTTGCGCTGCCACGGCTGCGGCACAGGCAAACCGTCATCACACACCTGCCAGAAATCATGACCGTGCAAGTGCAGATAGTGCTCCTCGGTTCCGGCGTTGATCAGCCGCACGCGAATCGTTTCTCCTTCCTTGATGTACAGATTCGGCGTCGATGGGTACGCTTTTCCATTCACCGTAAACCAGTTCGGTTGCGGCAACTCTGATGGGGCGCGCCGCTTCAGCGTGTACGGCGGGTTGTAGCCCCGTTTGATGGCATCGAGCAGCTCCTGTTTGCTGTCAAAAACCGCGAAACGTTCCGGGTCAAAGCGGTTGGTCTTCATCAGGTACATGCGCTCCTTCATGCGTTCGAGCATACCGTTCAATTCGTTGCGCATGAAATTGGTATCATGAGCTGAGTAGATCAGCGTGTACTCGCGCTGGTAATCGAACTCTTTCTTGATCGGGTCGTCCGGGTTTTCGATGATGACGCTGCCGAACATTCCGGACTGCATGTGCAACAGGGTACCCCAGTGGCAGTGATAAAAATGCGTACCATAGGGCTCGGCAACGAACTCGTACACGAACTCCTGACCCGGCATCACGGGCATCTGAGTGACGTAGGGTACGCCATCCATGCGCCAGGGGACATGCAGCCCGTGCCAGTGAATGGTGTGGTTGAGCTCGGTTTTGTTTTTGAAAATCACGCGTACTTTATCTCCCTGATTGACGCGGATTTCAGGCCCGGGCACCTGGTTGTTGAATGCCAGCATGTGCAGTTTCATGCCCGGTGCAAATTCGTGCTGCATGATGTCGATGAACAGCTTGAACTCCTTGACATCCCCGGCCATTTTGGGGGCGATGGGTTGCGGGAATTTTTTTCTGTTCGCCATCTTTGTCGATTCTGCCAGCAGGGTGGCCGGAGCCAGCCCCATAGCAGCCAGCGCTGATGTTGCGCCGAGAAAATCACGACGTTTCATACGCGTTTCTCCATTTTTTGTGCGTCAATAATAGCGGAATTGTCTGCCGGATATCGGTGTGTCCTGACCTGAACGATTTATTATTTTGGGCTCGTCCTCAAATCGTGTGGGTTGATTGTAACGCGACATTCATGTCGC
>WFTM01000215.1 GCA_015485525.1 Candidatus Zhuqueibacterota bacterium
GATTCTCAAAAGCGGGAAAACATCATAATATTTCGTAGAATCGGGAAAGCTGCCGGCGGACAGTACAGCCGTCACCGTGCATTTGAGGGTAATGCGTGGAGGGTTGGCTGGCTTGAAAGTTGCATGTTTTATGCCGCTGAACAAAGACCGGCAGTACGTGCGGTTGTTTTCTGACTCATGGCGATATATACGGTTTGTGGAACATGCAGGGGCGAGTCCGGCACAAGGGATGCGGGCTTATTGCGTACATGACGGTAAAAATGGCAGTTAGGGTTGCTGCACAAAAGCGAACGGATACCCATGAAGTCAAAAACAAAAGTTCTCATCCTCAGCAGCATGGCGCACCAGGACGCCATGATTCGTGGGGGAGAGGTCCTTCGCATCAACTACGACTTCGCCGGATCAACCGAACAGGCCTCCAATCTTCTGCAACACCATCGCTATGACCTGGTCGTGGCTGTCTCAGATGAGCCGTTGATCGACATTACGGCTGTGCTGCAGATGATCACATCACATCACTCGGCCACAAAGGTACTCATCCTCACCGAGCATCCTGACGAAACCGAACTGCTGGAGCTGCTGCAGAGGGGCTTCACCGGGTTCCTGCAACATGACCGTAAGCATCACTTAGTGGACGGGGACACTATGTCTGCGCGGGGAAGCAACGGCTGCACCGGCATACCCTGTCATTTCGACGGCATGCTTGGCCAGAGCGAACCCATGCAGCGGGTTTATGAAGTGATCCGCAACGTTGCACGCGCGGAAGTCAATGTGATGATCACAGGCGAGAGCGGCACGGGCAAGGAGCTGGTTGCGCGCAGTATTCATAAACGCAGCAGGCGCAGCAGCGAGGCTTTCGTGCCCATAAACTGCAGCGCTTTCCCGGAAAACCTTTTCGAAGCCGAGCTGTTTGGCTATGAAAAGGGTGCCTTTACCGGAGCCGCACAGAGGAAAATCGGTTTGCTGGAGTATGCCCATAAAGGGACGTTTTTTCTCGATGAAGTCTGTGAGATGCCGGTCAGTTTGCAGGCCAAATTGCTGCGTGTGCTACAGGACAGACAACTGCGTCATCTCGGCGGCAATGAGCTCATCCCCGTCGATGTGCGCCTGATTTCGGCATCGAACCGGCAGCTCGAGAGCGCATTGCTGGAAAACAGACTGCGGCAGGATTTTTATTTCCGTCTGAATGTCGTCAATATTCATCTGCCACCGCTGCGTGAGCGCAAAGAGGATATTTCGCTGCTGGCCTATCATTTCCTGGAAAAATATCTCCACGCCACCGAGAAGGACATCCTCGGCTTTGATGATGACGTTCTCGACGCTTTTGAACGCTACGAGTGGCCGGGGAACGTGCGTGAGCTGGAAAATGTTGTCGAGCGGGCGATTACTCTGGCCACGGAGAATGTCATCATCCCGGCGGACTTGCCGCCGAATATTCACCCGACGGCAAAACGGCGCCATCACAGCGGGCCGAATATGACGCTGATAGAAGCCAAACAGCGGGCTGTCGATGAAATCGAACGCAAATATCTGCTCTCTCTGCTGTTGAAATATCATGGCAACATCACCAACCTGGCGCGCGAATCCGGCATGAGCCGGCGCAACGTGCACCGGCTCCTCAAACGCCACAGGCTCGATCCTGAACAGTGGCGGAAGCGGTATTGAAGTCTGATTAACGTGTATCTCCCGCCAGCTTATTCATCCACAACAGAGCTCTCCCCAACGGCACCTATCCATAGCCGAACGAGTCGTCAGCACTGCCTGCAATCCTTGCATCCAACCACGCCATTCCTCACGAACTCACGCCAATACTGGGACATCGATTTCACAGCTGCCTCAAATAGGCGTGAAATACATAACTATTTTATAATTAATATGTTGCGATGGATTTGTTGAGAAATCGATGTCCCACTGTTTCTTCCGAAATGAGGATGTGATTTCCAGGGGAAATAAAATCAATATATTGTTTTTATGAATGTTATAACGGGTTCCTTTCTTTGTTTGTGTTAGGTTCTTCGCTCGTGGAATGGGCTTTGCGTTCCCGCAGGCTGTGGAGGTAAAACCATGTCCCGACGAATCGGACTATTGCTGAGTGATGACGAGGAGCTTTGTCGTGCAGCTATGGCAGCAGGGAAGGAGATCGGGCTGGAGTGGCAGTGTGAAATTCATGTCGCAGATTTTCTGCTGCAGCTGATTTCCTGCTCCTGTCCGGTTGGGATTCTGGACTGCCGGTTACTGGAGCCGGACTGCGTCAAGTGGGTCAGCTTTATCCGGCGCTTGCGTCCAAAACTGTCCCTTGTCGTTGTGCATGATCAGCAGATCGTAAAAATCGGGGCACGGTTACTCGAGTTGGGGATTTTCTATCTGTGCCAGCCACCGCTTGAGGAGGCGGAGCTGGTAGAGATTTTTTCTGCGGCTTTGAAGCAACACAATCGCAGTACGGCATCGGATGGGCCGCAGTAATAGAACCGTCATGATTGGCCGGCAGGCACGCCGTGCCTGTCCCGGTTTGTGAACCACATCAGAAAGGAGTGCGTTATGCGAAGATGGATACTGATGAGTATGAGCCTGTTGCTGTGCAGCAGTTTTGCTGTTGCGCAGGACTATGTCGGGCCGGAAAAATGTCTGCAGTGTCACAACAACGTCGGTTTGGGTGACATGACCGGTTGGCGTTCTTCCCTGCATGCCAATGGCTACTCCTACGTCCCGGATGACAGCCGCAGTCTGGAATACCGGTACGGCGTGGTCGCCGACTATGATCAGAACGGCATCGATGACTTCAAAGATGGGCTGGACTTCAATACCATCAGCAGCGCTTTTGATCAGTTCAAGCCCAATGCCCCGGTGCTGATGTACGACGAGACCAATGGCTATCAGATCAAAATCGGCGAGGTGACACACAAGGTCTATATGACCTATGGCGGCAGCGGTTTCTGGAAACAGCGCTACATGGTCAAGATCAACACTGCGGAAGGAGAGTCGGATGCTTACTACATCTCTCCGGTACAGTACAATGATGTCACCAAACGCTATGTCACCTATCACCCCGAAAAGTGGTGGGATTCCGATAACCAGCCGATCTATACGCCGTCCTCGACGCTGACCGATGCTGCAAAAGGCAAGAGCATGGGCAGCGGCTGTTCCGGTTGTCACATGACCGGACTCGAGCTGGAAAAAACCAGCGCAGGTGAGTGGGTTGTTCACGGCGCGGGTGTCGATTCCACAACCATAGCCATGTATGCGGATAAGAACAATATTTTCGACATCGATGGCGATGGTGATCTTGATCAGATCAATACTACCTGTGAACGATGCCACGGTCCGGGCGGCGATCACGCGGCGGCACCGAGCAAAGAAAACATCATCAACCCGGAAGACCTCACCTCCGAACAGGCCAACAACCTGTGCGGCATGTGCCACAACCGCGGCAAGAGCAAGCCCAACAACACGTTCGGCTTCCCCTATGACGATGAGAATCTGCAGTCATGGAAAGTCGGCGATCTGGTCGCGGATATTTTCACAGATGGTGGCGGAGACTGGCCTGATGGCATGACCTCTAAAAAACACCGGCAGCAGTTTCTGGGCTTTATGGAGAGCTCCAAGCCAACGTTCCAGTTCCGCAACGTTCGCTGCTATGACTGCCACGACGTGCACAACACTGAAGAACGCCATATCCGCACGACCATGGTTGAAGAAGACAGCACAGGCGCTGAAGTGGAAATCGCCACGGCAAATGATAACAACACCCTGTGTCTCTCCTGCCATGCCACCCACGGTGATTTCGCCGATATTCCTGTCGAATGGGTCGCAGATTATGAGAACAATATCGAAAACATCGCGGCCGTGGTGACCAGGCATACCAAGCATACCTATGACCCGGAAGGAACCGGTGCTTCCCGGTGCTCGAAATGCCACATGCCGAAAGCAGCAAAATCGGCAGAGTATTATGATATCCACTCCCACACATTCGAACCCATTCCGCCGCAGAAAACAGTCGTGTATAAAGATGCCAGCGGTGGGATGCTGAACAGTTGTGCCGCGAGTTGCCACATGAAAGAGGGCTATCCTCAATTCGGCCTCGATCTGTCTCAGGATACCTACTCGGTATGGAATGAAGCCACTGACCTGGCCATGGCAGATACCCTCATGTATTACTATGGCCCGAACGGAATCTGGTGGGAACACGACATCACGACCGGGGTAGAAGTTGCTTCAAATACGCTGCCGGAAAGCTTTTCTCTGCAGCAGAACTATCCCAACCCATTCAATCCGACGACGACCATCGAATTTACTGTACCGCAGAACAGCAACGTGACGCTGACATTGTACAACGCGCTGGGCCGCGAGGTACAGACGCTGCTGCAGGGTGAACTGACTGCAGGCCGTTATCAAATCGTGGTGAATGGCAGCACCCTGCCTTCCGGCGTGTATTTCTACCGGATGGAAACAGATAAGAATTATGTCGCAACGAAGAAAATGCTGCTGATGAAATAAGGCGTATGCCTGCCTTTAAATAGGACTGCCAGTGCGGCGCATTACTCTGGTGCGCCGCACTGTGGTGATATTTTTACAGGCGTTTTCCCGGCAGTGTTTTGTGTGAGAAAGACGTGCCATATCGCCGGAGACGGCGGGATGGCACGTCGTATTTTATCCGTATCCGCCAGGGCCGGACAATCAAGCTTCATGCACTTCATAATGAGAGGGTTTAACTGTATCCTGGCCTGAACGATTTATTATTTGGAACCAAAAAGCAGCAAAAGAAGCCATTGGAAAGGATTGCTACATTCAATTTTAAGTATATGGTGTCAGGCCGTCGTGAATATTTTATCTCCGTCTGCCCGCAGCGTGCCATAACCTTTTGGGTTGCACTGGAATTATGATGTTGGCAGGCTCATATTTAAAATAAAAACAATATTTTGCCACAAAAAACATTTTATTCTTGTTGAGCAAATCGCTCAGTTTAGGTGTATTTTTATCTCACACTCCGTCATGCCCTGATGAAGCGCAAAGGTGTGAATAAATCTGGATAGCACAGTGCTGGAGGGAAGAAAACCCATGGGTAGCAGACCAGTCCCGCGGGGTTCATCGCACGACAGTACCCCGGCAGTATCCACAAACCGCAGAAAGCTGATCCGTTATTTGCTGGGCGGAGGCTTGTTCACCACCATCGGCTCTATTCTCTTTCCCCTTGTCAACTTTCTCATCCCGCCGCGCTTGCGCGAGGCCGTGCAGGCCAGCGTAGTGGCAGCAAAGGTTGGAGAACTCCAGCCCAACACCGGCAAAGTCTTCCGCTTTGGCAGTAAGCCGGGCATTCTGATCCTTACCGAGCAGGGCGAATATCGCGCTTTCAGCGCTGTCTGCACACATTTGCAGTGCACCGTGCAGTACCGTCCGGACTTCAAACACATCTGGTGTGCCTGCCACAACGGCCATTTTGACCTGGCGGGCAAAAACATCGCCGGGCCGCCACCACGCC
>WFTM01000216.1 GCA_015485525.1 Candidatus Zhuqueibacterota bacterium
AAGGCTTTTGAGCGCCGGACAGGGCGCGGCGGTATTCTCAACACCTCTTTCAATATCCACGGCGAGCCAATAGCAATGACCGCTTCAGATGCGTACGATACTTTTGCCCGTTCCGATCTCGACGGAGTGGCGATCGGCCCGATTTTCATCAGCCGCTACCAGCCCGGTGTGCGATGATCTTCATCATCTTTTTATTTCTCTTTACCGCCATTCTCAGCGGTTTTCTGACCTGGCTGGTGCGTGAGTTTGCTACGCGCCTGGGGGTCGTCGATATGCCGGGCGAGCGCAAGGTGCACCATAAGCCTATCCCGCGCATGGGTGGGCTGGCGATTTTCCTGGCTTTTTCCGCCGTGCTGCTGCTTCTGACAGTCCCCCTCCCGGGAATTCAGGTGCCGCTCCTGTCTTCTGCTCGTGTGTTTGCCCTGCTCGTGCCTGTTACGGTGATGACGTTTGTCGGCATGCTCGATGATGTTTTCAATCTGAAGCCTGTGCAGAAACTGGTGGGACAGATCATCGCTGCGGGGCTTGCTGTTTACATGGGCGCCGGGCTGACAACTTTCAGTTTCCTGCCTGGCGTGACACTCCCCGAATGGCTCAGCGCAGTTTTTACCATTGGCTGGCTGGTTTTCGTCGCCAATGCGGTGAACCTGATGGATGGTCTCGATGGCCTCGCCGGCGGGATTTCGCTCATCACGCTGTGTACATTGCTGATTGCAGCAACGGTGCTTGGCAAGACGGAGCTGGTCATTCCCGCAGGCCTGTTCGGTGCAGCGGTTATCGGGTTTCTGTTTTTTAACCTGTATCCGGCCACGATTTTTCTCGGCGATACCGGCAGCCTGCTGCTCGGTTTTACTATTGCGCTGCTGGCGCTCGACCACTCTTTTGTCGGTGCAGCCAGCTTTTCTGTTTTTGCGCCTTTCCTCATGCTCGGCCTGCCCATCAGCGAGACGGTTCTGACCATCATCCGGCGCCTTGAAAGTGGTCAGATACCCAATGTTTCCTCCCGACGTTTGGGCAACCGGCTGAAGTCCAAACTGCAAAAATTGATGCAAGCTGACAAACTGCACATGCATCACCGCTTTATTTCCCTCGGCCTGTCCCATACCGGCACGGTTCTGAGTATGTACAGCATCGCGTTGATTTTTTGCTTCCTCGGCCTGGTTTCTATTCTGCTCAGCAACCGAACGGTATTTTTTATCCTCGGCGCCAACATGATCGCTCTTTTGATCGGTTTTGCCCGTCTCGGCTATGTCACCAGCAGTTTTACCGGGAATTCCCACTTTACCCGGCGTTTTTACGCCCACACTGTTGCCCCCCATTCTTTTTTTCAGGGTATCATCGATCTGTTGCTGGTGGTCGTTGCTTTCAGCCTGGCTTTCATGCTGCGCTATGATTATTACCGCCCGCCTTTTTCTCACGAGGTTTTCACCCAGCTCCTCGGGCGGGTGATGATCATCAAAATGGCCTTTTTCTTCCTGACGCGTCTGTATGGTTATCGCTGGCGAATCGTGCGCAGCGAGGATATCTTTCGCGTCATACGCTCGAATGCCTTTGCCAGTCTGGCGGTATATGTATTGATCAGCAGCGGATATTTGCGCAATGACCTGGCCCTCAGCGTGCTGCTTTTCGATTTTTTTATCTGTGTTTTTTTGATGACCGGCACGCGCATCGCTTATTATGTTTTTGATGAACGGTTCGGCAGCGGGCGTAACCGGTTACGCAATGCTCTGCTGTACGGCGTCAATGCGACCAACGCGGCGACGTATTTCAGCAAAGAGTTGCTGCGCGCACATGGCTTGCACCCGGTCGGCCTCATCGCCGGAGAGGGCGCAGAGCCGGAGCAGCCAGAAGGTAAGAAGTTTTACGGCCTGCCAATCTTCCGCGGCGATATCGATATCAGCGAAGCGATCGAAAAGTTTCACATCGATGTCCTGCTCGTGGATGATCATCTTTGCAAGCAAACGCCAGGCTTGCTTTCTCGCCTGCAAAAGAAATTCGCGACTCTGGAAATCAAGCTATTCGGTATCCGTTTCTCCAGCCCGGAACTTCAATCCCCACAGGAAGAGCGGGTTGAAATATACCCTGCCTGAGATGAGCTTGCCAGATATCCTGATTTTTATAACCTGATCTGAGAGATTCGCCCCAAAGTAATAAAATAGGCTCTTCCTCGCATTATGTGGGTTAAACAGGGTTCAGCATGCCATCTGGCAAACTGGCTTCACACCCAGGGCACTACTCGTACCGCGACATTTATGTCGCGTCCCAGCCATTCCCCAAAAAGCATGCAGAATCACGGAGCGTATCGTACTTCGCGCCCAGGTATCCAGTTAACTCAGCAAACCGGGCCTGACCTGGATACCGTCATCTGTCATTCCGGCCCGGCGCTGCGCCGGGCCGGAATCTCATCTTTTCGGGCTCGTGCCTGAGTCAGGAAGATTCCGGTCTTCCCCTGCGGGGAAACCGGAATGACCGTTCTGGTGCAGACACGTGCTGTGCTCAGGCTGAAAAAATGCAACATTGCTGAGTTAAATGGATAGCCAGGTACTTCGCGACATG
>WFTM01000217.1 GCA_015485525.1 Candidatus Zhuqueibacterota bacterium
GGCCGCATCCCAGGTTGAACACAAAGAGCAGAAGCAGAGAGAGTATCATGGATTTCATCGGATTCCTGATCTGTTTGGTGGAGAAAGATTTGGGTTTCACTGAGTCGTCAGCACGGTAAAATTGGAGGCGCGCTGAAGCGCGCACTACGAACGTTATATCCTGACAGGGAGATCCTGCTCACTCCCCGGGATGTGCGGAAGAGTCAAAAAAATCATCTCCCAAAATCCGGCGTGCATTGTGGAAATTCTCCATCCGGCCGAGATCGAGCCAGCGGCTGTGATCATCGCGGTAGCCGATGATGCTCTCCCCGGCGGAAGCAAGGCGCAGGTAGGCATCGACGATGGAAAAGCGGCCGTTTTCTTCAAAAAGGGAAAAAATGCGTGGCGAGATGATGTGGATTCCCATAAAGGACAGGCGATTCAGTGTGCCGGCGCCCTCGCGTGCGATGCGTTTCTCTCCACTCTGCAGAGATTCCCAGCCGCAGAGCTGCAAGCTCTCATCAAAAAGAAAATAGCGTTGCGTGTCGCGCTGGCGCACGGCAATGCTCGCCAGCGGAGCGCGTTGCCGGTGCTGTTGCAGCATATCAGCGAGAGGCAGGTTTGTGAGCACATCGACGTTATGCAGCAGGAAGGGGTCGCTGTCGCGCAGAAACCAGCCGGCCTGCTTCAGCCCTCCGCCGGTGCTGAGCAAATCCGGCTCATGCGAAAAGACGATCTCCATGCCAAAATCTCCCCGGGCACGCACAAAGTCGATGATCTGTTGCGCATGATGATGCACATTAATGATCAGCCCTTCCAGGCCGAAAGCCCGCAGTTTGGTGATGATGTGCTCCAGAAGGGGGATGCCTTCAACCTCGATCAGAGCTTTTGGGGTCGTATCCGTGAGCGGGCGCAGACGCGTACCAAGGCCGGCAGCGAAGATCATTCCTTTCATCTCAATTCCCCAGCATTTCCTGCTCGCGGTGGCGCACTTCCACCTCGATGTCGTACTCGGCCTTCAGGTGCTCGGCCAGACGCTCGGCGCAATAGACCGACCGGTGTTGCCCGCCGGTACAGCCAAAAGAAACCATCAGATCGGTAAAATTCCGTTTCTGATAGTTTTCCACAGCCTGATCGACGATGGCATAGACATGTTTGAGAAACTCTGTGACTTCCTGCTCTTTTTGCAGAAAAGCGATCACCGGTTCATCCATGCCATTGACCTCGGCATACTCCGGATAACGCCCGGGATTGGGCAGAGAACGGCAATCGAAGACAAAGCCGCCGCCGTGTCCCCGGTCATCCCAGGGGATGCCACGCTTGAAGGAAAAACTCTGGATGCGCACGCGCAGCCTGAGGTCTGCCCCACCGAGCTGGCGCAGCCAGGAAGAGCGCACCAGTCCTTTCCAGGCCCGGGTCAGCGCCGGCAACTCCACCGGCAGATCGATTTCACTCAGCAGCCATTCGAGATTGCGGATGGCAAAGGGTACGCTTTTGAGAAAATGGGTTTTGCGCTCATAAAAGCCGCGGAAGCCATAGGCGCCGAGGGCCTGCATGATGCGGATGAGAACATAGCCGTGATAGTACTGCCGGAATTTTTCGCGATCGAGATCGATGAGTTCGGCGGTGCTGTCCATGTACACCCCGAGCAGGTGATCGCGCACCTCCTGCGGGATATCCGCTTTGGCATCGAAGAGCAGGGACGCGACATCGTACTGCAGGGCGCCCTTACGCCCGCCCTGGTAGTCGATGAAATACGGCTGTCCGTCACGCAGCATGATATTGCGGGACTGGAAGTCGCGGAAGAGGAAGTAATCACGATCAGCGGAGAGCAGGAAATCGGTAAAGCGGACAAAGTCATCTTCGAGATACTGCTCGTCGAAGGGGATTTTCGCCAGCTTGAGAAAATAATATTTAAAATAGTTCAGATCCCACATCATGGACTGGCGGTCGAAACTGCTGCGCGGATAACAAACGCTGAAGTCCAGCCCCTGAGCAGCGCTGATCTGGATCCGCGGCAGCCAGCGGATAACCTGCTCGTACACGCTGACGAGCTGATCCGAAAAGCCCTCCTGTGCGCGGGTTTCGGTCAGATAAGAAAATAACGTCGTGTCGCCGAGGTCTTCCTCGAGGTAGATATTGCGGTCGAGGTCTTCGGCATAGATTTCCGGAACCGGGATGCCGAGACTGTGAAAGTGCCGGGAAAAAGTCAGAAAAGCGATGTTTTCGCGGCGGTCAGGATTATAGGCACCCACCGCAGTGTCTTCTTTCCCGTACAGGCGGAAGTATTTCCTGTCCGAGCCGTGTGCCGGCATGGGGGTGATTTTTTCCGGTGCATGTCCGGCCCACTGTTCGAAAAGCTGTGCGAGTTGCTGTTCTGTTGCCTGTGTGCTCATTGTATGACTGTTGTTTGGGATGAATGGTGGTATTCGGGAAAAGACGCCTAATGTAAAAAAAACCGGGGGCAGATGCAAGGGAGTTGCGAACGGGGCCGGAGAGACCAGGCCCTGTGGCATGACTGCCTGTGTGCGATTGCGTTTGCGCATGCGGGCCGGGATGGTTATTTTACAGCCCGGGAGGTTATAGAATATTAAAACCTGCCCCGAGCGCTTTATTTTATTGAACAAAAAAGCAGCAGGCAAAACCGTTTGAATGGATGGATTTATTCGATTTTCTGTATGGGTAAACGGCGGGTCGCGCCCCGCCTGTACCGCGACATTCATGTCGCGCAGTACGGTCTTCCTATATTAAACCAGGGACAAAACCCGACCCGTAGGGGCGACCGGCGGGTCGTCCCAACACCCGTGCGTCTCCACAAATAAACCCAGGCCAGAACCCCAATCCATCGGTTCCATCATGGCCGGATTTAAATCCACGATCACCAAACGGGTTATGGGATTATCAACATTGTCGTTGGGGGCAAAATCGTAGGGGTTCAAAATTTTGAACCCCTACGGCCGACGACAAAACAAATATCAAAAAAATTATCCCCAAACCCATTGGCGTCATTACACGTGGATTTAAAACCGGCGTTACCAAATGGTTTCGTCAAAACATAGATATTTACACCATTTGGCAACGTCATTATTGTTGATGATAACAGGCACGAAACCCGTAGGGTCGCCCTACACCGCGGGTCGCATCCGGAATTATGTCGTCATTAATCCTCTATCTGTCCGCATTCCGCATCGTGTCTGATTACCCCGTTCGCACAGCTTTGGGCTGAAGCGCGGATATATTTTGTTTTCACCGCAAAGGCGCGAAGAGCGCGAAGAAAGCCGAAGTGTAATAAAAATCAGTACCAGCAGGCTCCGGGATGTCACCTTGTTTTTCTTCGCGGCCCCGGCGCCCTGGCGGTTCGAAAAAAGCACTGATGATATTCAGGCTCAGCAGCCAGAACGTTTCCACCGTTTCTAAAATGAGAATGAAAAAAACACCAGATATCAATTTCCCTGAGCCTAACAACCTAACAACCTAACATCCTAACATCCTAAACCCCTAATCCCGAGAACAGCCATGTTTTACGAAATCACCGACCGGCTCGTGGAATGGCGCAAGGAGCACAAAAACATCGCCATGGCCACAGTCGTGAAAACCTGGGGCTCAGCGCCGCGGCCCCTGGGTTCCAAGATGATCGTCGAAGAAAGCGGTGTGTTCGAAGGTTCGGTCAGCGGGGGCTGCGTCGAGACGGCAATCATCGATCGGGCCGGAGAAGTCATGCAGGCCGCTGAAC
>WFTM01000218.1 GCA_015485525.1 Candidatus Zhuqueibacterota bacterium
AGACCGGCACGCCGATCAACGGCGCTGTCGTCCAGCTCGGTGACAGCAGCTACACCACCGACACCTTCGAATCCCTGTTTTCCCGCTATGTGTCCGATCCTGATCTGCTCAGCAACGGCTTTTTTTATTTCGAAGATGCGCCCCTGGACTCCCTCGTGCTGACGGTGTCGGCCGAGGGCTACAGAAGCGACACTGTGACCGTCGCGGTTTCGGACAGTTTTTTCACCTTTCATGATTTCAAACTGATCTCCACGGTACCACCACAGGTGGTCGCAACCACGCCGGCACCGGGCAGTGAAAATGTCGATGCCTGGGCGCCCATCGTCATCGATTTCAGCCGCGGCATGAATCGCGATTCCGTGGAAGCAGCAATCGAGTTTTCACCACAGGCGAGCTGGCGCACAGCCTGGGACAGCAAACGCAAGCGCCTGGCCATCATCCCCGACACCCTCGAATACCGCACCGCCTATACCCTGACCCTGCAGCCCTCGGCCACAGACAGCTACGGCAACCCGCTCGACGGGAACGGCGATGGTACCGGCGGTGATGCCTTCACCCTGAATTTCACCACTGGTAACGAAGACCGGCAGCCTCCGCAGC
The DNA here is from genome assembly GCA_015485525.1 of Candidatus Zhuqueibacterota bacterium. Taxonomy (GTDB): domain Bacteria; phylum Zhuqueibacterota; class Zhuqueibacteria; order Zhuqueibacterales; family Geothermadaptataceae; genus Geothermadaptatus. The sequence continues at coordinate 601 of WFTM01000218.1, forward strand.
GCATCGACCAGTATCCGGTGACCGATGCTGATGCCGTCGAGCTCAACCCGGTGATCACCTTTGTTTTTGATGAACCGATCAAAACCACTTCGCTGCGCACCACCACCATCAGATTGCAGCGCAGCAGCGATGACACCTACGTCAGCGGAGTGCTGCGCCACCATATCGTCGGCGAAGTAAGCGTACTCAGCTTTTTCCCCAATGATGAACTCGAACCGAGCATGCGCTACCGCGTTACCCTCAACCCCGGATTCACAGACCGCATCGGTAACGCTGTGACCGATCTGCACGAATTCGAATTTTCCACTTCAGCCTATGCCTTTAATCCCACGACCATAGATAATTTTGACTCGGGCAACACCAACAACTGGTTCGAGCCACAACAAAGCGGCAGCACCACCGGCATCATCACAGAACAGACCAGCGTCGGGGTGAACAACAGCTTTGTCAATCTGCACAGCAACAGCACTTATGCCATGCGCCTGAGTTTTGCCTGGGATACTACAGCCGGACGCTGGCTGCTGCGGGAATATCTTTTCGGCAGCAAACCGCGCAGCATCACGTTCCGCAACGACGCTGTGCTGCAAGTCTATGTCTTCGGCGATGGCAGCGGCACCAAATTCCGCTTTGCCATCGATGATAAAGTGCCTCAGAATGCCGCCGGCAACCACGAGGTCAGCCCCTGGTACACCATCGACTGGTACGGCTGGCGGCTGATAAGCTGGGACCTGAGCAGCGGCGAAACCGGCGACTGGCTCGGAGACGGCTCCCTGGACGGGCTGCTGCGTTTCGACAGCATCCAGCTCAGCTACGAACCGGGCCGCAGTGCAGAATCCGGCACCCTGTATTTCGACGATCTGCGCGTCAGCAGCAAAGTTCTCGTCAGCGTGGCGGAAAACCCGGCGACCGGACTGCCGCAGCAGCACACCCTGCTGCCCAATTACCCCAACCCCTTCAACCCGGAAACCAGCATCGAATGGGTTCTTTCGCAGCCGGAACAGCAGGTGCGTCTGGAAATATACGATGCCCTGGGCCGGCACATCCGCACGCTGTACGACGGAGCATTGCCTGCCGGCGCTCACCGTCGCATCTGGGATGGCCGGGATCAACAAGGCCAGGTCGTTGCCAGTGGAACCTACATCTACAAACTGAGTGCAGGACAAACCCGGCTGCAACGCAAGATGCTCCTGGTCAGGTAGGAATTTGGCTGTCCCGTCCTCGCAGCTTAGGGCTGGAGCCGGGTTTCACCGCAAAGGCGTAAAGAGAGCCAAGAAAGCGGAGCTATAATAAAAATCATTGCCCGCATTTTCAGCAAGGTGACGTCAGTTCATTTTGCCATCGGCTGTTCATGACAGCAAACGTCGCCTTGTTTCCCTTCGCGTCCTTGGCGCCTTTGCGGTTCAAAAAAATGCACAGATGACATTCAACCTCAACAGCCAGAACGCTTCCACCGTCTCTGATTTGAAAATGAAAAGGCTCTTCCTCAGATTGTGTGGGACGGGGAACTGTCGTTTTGCAAATCGGGGCGGTGTTGGTGGTTATAAAAATGATATTTCTCCCAGGCCCATTTTGGGGATTATTGACGATAGAATTCCGGATGCGACCCGCGGTGTAGGGGCGACCGGCGGGTCGCCCCTACGGTCACCATCAACAATAATTACGTTGCCAAACGGTGTAAATATCGGTATTCTGACGAAACCATTTGGTAACGCCGATTTTAAATCCACGTGTAATGGCGCCAATGGATTTGGGGATAATTTTTTGATATTTATTTTGTCGGCGGTAGGGGTTCAAAATTTTGAACCCCTACGACAATGTTGATAATCCCATAACCCGTTTGGCGATCGCGGATTTAAATCCGGCCATGATGGAACCGATGGATTGGGGTTCTGGCCTGGGTTTATTTATAGAGACGCAGGGGGGTAGGGGCAACCCGCCGGTCGCCCCTACGGGTCGGGTTTTGTCCCTGGTTGAATGTATAGGGGACCGTACCCGCGACATGAATGTCGCGCTACAACCAAGGAGATCCGACGGTTGCCCATACTGAAAATCGATCCACACGATTTGAGGAAAAGCCAATAAAAAAACAATCTGATTTTCCCGTCATCTCAGTTTTGCCGTGAACCCATGTTCCACCGCAAAGGCCGAAGAGCCTAAAGAAAAAGGTGACTCTGTTCATTCTACTACCGGCTGTTCATGACAGCAAACGCCGCCTTGTTTCCCTTCGCGTCCTTGGCGCCTTTGCGGTTCAAAAAAATGCACAGATGACATTCAACCTCAACAGCCAGAACGCTTCCACCGTCTCTGATTTGAAAATGAAAAGGCTCTTCCTCAGATTGTG
>WFTM01000219.1 GCA_015485525.1 Candidatus Zhuqueibacterota bacterium
GAGCATGAGCCGCATTCGATGCAATCCATGATGTGGAATTTGAGCATGTCGTCGTACAGGCGCTTTTTGGCAAAAGCCCCGAGCCTGCTGGGGTTGAGATACACCGGGCAGGCTTCGACGCAGCGCATACATTTGATGCAGGGGTATTCCTTCCGGTGGCCGGCCAGTTCATCGGTGAGAAAGACGATGCCTGAGGTGCCCTTCAGCACGGGCACGTCGAGAGTGCGCTGGGCAGCGCCCATCATCGGGCCGCCGAAGAGAATTTCGCGTGTGCTGTCTTTCATCCCCCCGCAGTACGCGATGACCTCGCTGAGCAGGGTGCCTACCGGCACGAGCAGGTTGGCCGGCCGCACGATGCCCGGCCCGCTCACCGTGACGACGCGCTCGATCACCGGCTGGCCAAATTTAAAAAAATCACCGATCGCAGCCACAGTGCCGACATTGTTGACGATGACGTGGATATCGAGAGGCAGCTTGCCGCTGGGGATTTCCCGGTGCAGCACGGCTTCGGTGAGCATCTTTTCCGCGCCTTGCGGGTATTTCGTCTCCAGCGGTATCAGCTCGCAGTTGAGATCAGGCGGCATCGCCTGCCGGAGCTTCTCCAGCGCTTCCGCTTTGTTGACCTCGGTGCCGATGTAGGTTTTTTCTGCGCCGAGAATTTTCATGACCACGCGGATGCCGAGGAAGATCGCGTCGTAATACTCCAGCATGATACGATGGTCTGCTGTGAGAAAAGGCTCACACTCGGCAGCGTTGACCATGAACCATCTGACCTGTTTGCCTTCCGGAATACTGAGTTTCACATGTGTCGGGAAAGCAGCGCCTCCGAGGCCGACGAAGCCGCCGAGGCGGATCAGTTCCACCAGCTCTTTCGGCTCCATGGTGTGCCAGGGGATGCTGCGTTCATCATAGAGGGTCTGCGGTGAGTGCGGGTCGGTTTTGATGATCACCGCATCGACGATTTTACCCGAGGGGTGGTTGTATGGCCGGATTTCCTGCACGGTCCCGGTCACCGAGGCATGCAGGGCAGAGGAGACAAAGCCGCCCGGCTCGGCGATGAGCTGGCCACGGAAAACACGGTCTCCGGGTTTGACCAATGCTTTCGAGGGGGCTCCCAGGTGCTGGCTCAGGGGCAGAACAACCTGCTCCGGAAAGGGCATACGCTCGATGGGCAGGTCCCGGGTGATCTCCTTGAAATCGTGCGGATGGATGCCGTGGCGAAATGTTCGTATTTTTTCCGAGAATAAAGGCAGCATACTCTGTTTATCTCCGCTGGTCTCACAGCCTCAAAAAATCCGGGCTACTGACCGTGCTCCAGTTGTTGGTCCGAATTTTCCTTATCCTGCCGTATTTTTTTACCCGCGAGAAATTCCTTCAGTGTTTGCTTCAGCTCCTCGCTGTCTCCGGCAAAGCCGCTCATCTGCAGCAGCCGTTGTCGCAGTTTGGCGTGGTATATCCTGTCGTGCTCCTGTTGCAGGTGGTGCATCTTCTGCTCATATTCGCCGGCCACCTGTTGCTCAATCTGTTGCTTTTCTTCCTGAATGCGCACGTCAACCTGCCTGCGGATCTCCTCTTCGGGCAGGCGCTCCAGTGCTTCGAACTCCCGCAGCGTATTCCAGAACCGCAGCCTGTCCTGGCACAGCGCGGTTATTTCATCTGAGACAGCAGCACGCTGGATCGCACCACGGTGGTCGGCAAACTGGATATAGGGCTGGCGGCCGGCTCGTTCGTTTTGCGGCAGCGAGAGATATTCAGCGAGAAAGATCAGCGAGCTGTCCCACTCGTCCTTTGCGAGGATACGAAAATGCTTCTGCCAGGCATGCAGGTTTAGTGCCCAGTCAGCAAAGGTGTCGGCCTGCTGCACGGGCCGCAGCGCGCCTGATGCCAGCGTAAAAACGATCTCGCGTACCGGCCAGTCGTTGTCTGCCGGCGTGTGCGGGTTGCCCTGCAGAGAAAAACATTCCCCCCAGTTTTGCGACAGGCCCGGATCATAGACCAGCAGAGGAAACGTCCTGCTGTGTACGGCATGTTCAGCGATAAAACAGAGCTGAGCGCTGTCGGGCGTTTGTCCCGCAAAGTCAGGTGCGAAAATGTGCAACAGCGCCGGGCCCGGATAGGCAAGGGCTCTGAGCATGCCGTCGAAGAGATGCGCGCCGGTTGCGGTGGTGGACTGCAGAACAAAGCAGGAGCGGTGTTGCAGGGCAGCGAAGACAGGCTCGGCGGCGTGCTCGATGCTGCCCGCCGGCAGGTGGTGGTGTTCGAGATCGAATGTCACGGTTTGCGGTACGGGCACAGGCGAAGTGTTCAGCAGCATGATTTTGACCGGCAGGCCGGAGTCGAAAAAGCGCTGCGGCAGCCGGGAAATATTTTTTTCCTCGCTGATGAGGATGACCGGCGGGCACAGCGCCAGCTCTTCATCAGTGCATTCCTGCAGGGTCAGGTGTTCCAGGCCCTCGGGAAGTGCGCCGGCGATGAGCTTCCCGGCTGTGCGCATGAGCCGGATTGCTTCCACAGTCTGGTGCGTTACTGTGCTGAGCAGCCCGGCAGCCAGGCCCGCTGCATCGGCGCCGGCGGCGTCGATCCACGGCAGGGAAAACGGATTGTCAGGAAAATTGCCGGGGAGTTTACCGCGCAGGTCTGCCAGATCAAAAACGAGGGCTGCCCGCGCGCGGCCATCACCGTTGCTGCCGTGCTCGCAGGCCTCGATGAGATCGTTCAGACGGTTGCGCGTTTCGGTCATCTGCCGGATGCGCCGGCCGTCCACTTCTCGTTTGGCCGGCTCGCTGTCTGCGAGTTTCAGCAGTTTGTCTGCGTCCAGATCGCCATTTTCGAGTTTCCCCAGCTCCTGTGCAAAACGCTCAAAGTCATTAATGCGCGCCACACGACTGATCTGATCCTGAATGTGCGCTTCCAGTTGCTGCTGGTACTCGCGCAGTTTTTTGAGCATCGCACCGATGCGCGGCAACCACAGAGCATCGATGGCCGCAGCGAGCATGAACAGGGCTTTCCCGGGCGCGCCGGCATGCAGGGAAGCGGGCAGTGCAGTGCGTACCCGCCGGTTGAGGAAGTAGAGCAGAGAATCTTCCGGCTGCGTTCTCTGAAGCTGCTGCAGCAGGGTCAGAGAAGTGGCCGGCAGATGGCGCAGTACACGCAGGCCCTGGCGGTACCGATCTTCCAGCTCAGCCGTGCGTTCGACAAGCTCGACGGTATTCTGCGGGCAGCGCTGCAGGCACGCCGAAGGATCACCAGCATCGTCCGGGTCGATGGCGACACAGAGAAACATTCCGCTGCCCTTTTGTTGCTGGTGCAACTGATCGAAAAAGCGCTCTGTGCGCAGGATGATCAGCGGCGCGAGCTGTCCGGTGACGCGCTCGAGCTCGGCCTCTATTTCCTCACGTTGCGCCGGCTGGGGCGCGAGTTTTTGTATGACAGCTTCGCCGGCTTGCTGAAAAAGCGTGCCGGCGTCTGTGA
>WFTM01000220.1 GCA_015485525.1 Candidatus Zhuqueibacterota bacterium
ATTTTTGAATAGATAAAGCCCGAGTCCTCTGCACGCAGGATTCGGGCTTTTTTGTTTCTAACCTGAAAAATGTCTGGTTACCCCGTTCTCTCAGCATAGGGCTGAAGCCGGGTTTTACCGCGAAGGCGCGAAGAGCGCAAAGAGTACTGGGCTGAAGTGAAAATTATTGCCGGTATTTCGTTTCGTTTTTCTTCGCGGCCCTGGCGTCTTGGTGATTCAAAATAAGCACGGATGCTCTTAGACTCCGGGTATCCAGTTAACTCAGCAACCCGAGCTCGGCTCAGCTACCGGCATGTGTCATCCCGGCCAAGCGCAGCGCAGTGCCGGAATCTCATCTTTTCCGGCACGTGCCTGAGTCCGGGAGATTCCGGTCTTCCCCTGCGGGCAAACCGGAATGACTATTCTGGGGTAGGCACGTGCTGTTGTCACGCGGTCTGGTTGAAAAATGCAACCGTGCTGAGTTAAGTGGATAACCTGGCTCTTAGACGAGCAACTAAAATAATTACAACATCTTGCAAACAGAAAAAATTTTATTGTTATGGGACTAATCGTTCAGATTAGAGTATTTCTAACCCTAAAATTTCGGATTTGATCATGCTGACTCTTGCAATTCAAAAATCCGGTCGTCTGAGTGACAGCACGCGGGCGTTGCTCAGGGACTGTGGCATCCAGTTCCAGAACGGCAGCTCGCCAAAGCTGAAAACCCGGGCCACCAACTTCCCGCTGCAGATTCTTTTCCTGCGCGATGACGACATCCCTGAATGCGTTGCCGATGGCGTCGCAGATGCCGGTATTGTCGGCGAAAATATTTGTGCTGAAAAGGAGAAATCGGTGCAGATCGTCGAGAAGCTCGGCTTTGCCCGCTGCCGCCTGTCCATCGCCGTGCCGCGCGAGTTTGACTATGCCGGGCCGCACGATCTCAACGGCTTGAACATCGCCACCTCGTATCCGGTGGTGTTGCGCCGCTTTCTGCAGAGCAAAGACATCGAAGCTTCGATCCGGGAAATCAGTGGCTCGGTGGAAGTGGTGCCGGGCATCGGCTGGGCTGACGCCATTTTCGATATCGTCAGCACCGGCAGCACGCTGGTGAGCAACGGCCTGAAAGAAGTGCACACGGTAATGGAATCCGAAGCCGTGTTCATCGCCGGGCCGGCCCCGGCGGCTGAAAAACAGGCGCTGATCGACAAGCTGCTGTTCCGTATCCGCGCTGTGCGCAAGGCCAGCGCCTATCGCTACATCCTGCTCAACAGCCCCAACGCCGCGCTGGAACACATCACCGCCATCCTGCCCGGCATGAAAAGCCCGACGGTTATGCCCCTGGCCATGGAAGGCTGGAGCTCGGTGCACACGGTGATCCGAGAAGATGATTTCTGGGAGATCATCGAAGAACTCAAGCTGGCCGGCGCCGAGGGCATTCTGGTGCTGCCGATCGAAAAGATGATCGATTGACTGGTAACCTGACGAGGTGATTTTATGACATTTTACCGCTATCCTGATCCCGGGCACTGGCCGGAGCTCTGCCGCCGCCCGGTGCAGGAGATGGCGACGATCCGGCAACAGGTCGAGCCGGTCGTGCAGCAGGTTCAGCAGGAGGGTGATGCAGCCCTGCTCCGCCTGACACAGCAGTTCGATGGTGTGCGCATTGAGTCCGTCGCTGTGCCGCCGGAGCAGATTCGTGCTGCCGCAACCCGCATCGCCCCTGAGCTGGCCGGCGCGATCCGCACGGCTATCGCCAACCTGCGCCGCTTCCACATCGCGCAGAAAGAGGACATGCCCGTTGTGGAAACCATGCCAGGCGTGCGCTGCTGGTGTAAGAGCGTCGCTATCGAGCGAGTGGGGCTGTACGTGCCTGCTGGCTCGTCACCGCTGTTCTCCACTGTGCTCATGCTGGCGGTGCCGGCACGGCTGGCCGGCTGCAGCGAGGTCGTGCTGTGCACCCCGCCCGGCCCGGATGGCGCCATCGATCCGGCGATTCTGTTCTGCGCGCATGAGCTGCAGATCGACCGGGTTTTTCGCGTTGGCGGGGCGCAGGCTGTCGCTGCCATGGCCTTTGGCACGGAGACCATCCCTGCCGTGGATAAGATTTTCGGCCCGGGCAACCAGTACGTCACTGCGGCCAAGCAGCTGGTGGCGCTGGATGGCGTAGCCATCGATCTTCCCGCCGGGCCCTCGGAAGTGCTGATCATTGCTGATAGCAGCGCGCGCGCGGACTTCATCGCCGCGGATTTGCTGTCACAGGCCGAGCACGGGCCGGACAGTCAGGTGCTGCTGCTCACTGATTCCCAGGCCCTGGCCGATGAGGTTGAGCGCGAACTGGAACAGCAGCTCGCCAACCTGCCCCGGCGTGATATTGCGACGCAGGCGCTGCGCCACAGCCGCTTGATTCTGCTGCACGATCTCGAAACGATGCTCGCCTTTGCCAATGCCTACGCACCCGAGCACCTGATTCTGATGCTGGAAAAACCTGCTGACGCTGCGGAGCGGGTGCGCAACGCCGGCTCGGTGTTCCTCGGCCATTTTACGCCCGAGGCAGCCGGTGATTATGCCTCAGGCACCAATCACACATTGCCGACAAACGGCCACGCGCGCACCAGCGGCGGCGTGTCGCTGGACAGTTTTGTCAAGAAGATTACCTTTCAGCAGATCAGCGCGGAGGGAATGTGCGGGCTGGCGCCGGTGGTGGAAACCATGGCCGCGGCCGAGGGGCTGCACGGCCATGCGCGTGCAGCAGCAATCCGCCGCCGGGCAGCGGGAGGTGAGCATGTTTGACTGGCAAAAACTGGTGCGCGACAATATCCGTTCGCTCACGCCCTATTCCTCAGCGCGTGAGGAACACAGCGGCGGCCGCATTTTTCTCGATGCAAATGAAAACAGCTTCGGCTCAGCCGGTTCGGTGGCGTTCAATCGCTATCCGGACCCGCTGCAGCAGGAGCTGAAACAGCGCATCGCTGCGCTCAAAGGTGTGCAGCCGGAGCAGATTTTCCTCGGCAACGGCTCAGACGAAGCCATCGATCTGCTGCTGCGC
>WFTM01000221.1 GCA_015485525.1 Candidatus Zhuqueibacterota bacterium
ATCAACCAATTGCTGGACGTGGCCAGGCTGGAAGCCGGCAAGATGCCGCTCCGGGTGCAAAAGGCCGATGTCGTTCCCTTTCTCAGAAAATTATTTGCCTCGTTCGAATCCCTCGCCACGCAAAAGAAACTCGGCATTCGCTTCTACGCGGAGCATGACAGAATCGATGTTTATTATGAGCCCGAGAAGCTCGAGAAAATTTTCGTCAACCTCGTTTCAAACGCCATCAAGTTCACGCCTGAAGGCGGTGAGATTTCTTCCAGCGTGCGCGTTTCGCACGAAGATGGCACGTCCGGCTGGGTAGAAATCGAAGTGCGGGACAGCGGTATCGGCATCCCGGATGATCGTCTGCCGTACATTTTCGACCGGTTCTACCAGGTAGAAAGCGGCGACACCCGCGACTATGAAGGCACAGGTATCGGGCTTGCTCTGGTAAAGGAGCTGGTCGAATTGCATGGAGGAGAAATTCGCGTTACCAGCAAAGTCGGCATGGGCACTGTGTTCAAAGTCCGACTGCCTCTGGGTCGCGAACACCTTTCTGATGAACAAATCGTCGGGGCCATGCAGTCAGAGGAGGAGCTGGCTTCAGAAACAGCGACCGAAAAGTCCAGGCCGGCGCTCTCAACGACCGGGGACAAGAAAGATCAAAATAGGCGGATCATCCTGATCGTTGAAGACAACACGGATATGCGGCAATATATCCGCGAAAACCTGCAGGATACCTATGCCATAGCTGAAGCTGTTGATGGCGAGCAAGGCTTTGCGATGGCCAAAGAGCTGGTCCCCGACCTCATCATCAGCGACGTGATGATGCCCGGAGTCGATGGCTATGAACTGGCACGCCGGATTCGCTCCCACGAACTGACCAGCCACGTTCCCATCGTCATGCTGACTGCGAAAGCGGCCGAAGAAGAGAAACTCGAAGGCCTGGAAACCGGCGTCGATGCCTATCTGACCAAGCCGTTCAGCACCCGCGAGTTGCAGGTGCGCGTGCGTAAGCTGATCGAGATGCGCCAAAAGCTGTTCGAACAGCGCAAACAGCCACTGAAGATTACGGCAACCGAAATTGCTGTTACGCCTGTGGACGAGGAGTTTCTTGAGCGGCTGCAACAGGTCGTCGAAGAAAACATGGAAGACGAAGATTTCCAGGTTGGGGAATTATGCCACAAGATCGGCATTGGCGAACGGCAATTGTACCGTAAATTGCAAGCGCTGCTGGGCTGCACCCCTGCGGCATATATCCGACAGATCCGTCTCGATCGGGCAAAACAGTTGCTCGAGAAAGGCGCCGGCACGGTCTCGGAGATCACCTTCATGGTCGGCTATGGCAACACCTCCGCTTTTGCCCGCGCGTTCCGCGAAGCCTTCGGCAAAACACCCTCGGAATTCCTCAAGAAGTAGCCGAATTGGCAACAATTCGGCCTGTCATCTTTCAAGCATTGCCCGAATTCTTGCGAATTCGGCTACACTGTCTCTCCTTGACTGTTACCGACTTGGCAACAATACGATTTTGTCGTATCCAGGGGCACTCTCCGACTCCATAAAATCTCCTCATGTCAGACTCTGCACACGAAACGTCAAATACTGCACAACCCTGTCCGGCACTGCACAGCCTTTGGCGAACGCTGCAGCGCAACGTACCCTCCAGAGCATTATCTTGATTCTAAAATTTCAGACATCTGAGGCACAGCCCCAAATTGGACAAAGAATCTTCACATGCTCAACGCAAAACAATGGAGGTGCAGTATGTTTACCCAGCGATTTAATCTGTTCGTTGCTTTGTTTTTTCTTTTTACCAGCTCGTCGTTCGCCCAAGGCAACAGCCGTTGGAGTGTCGGGTTTAAATCTTCTTACTTCGGGGATCAGTCGCGGCAAGCCTACCAAATAACCGGCATTGATATGCCGATCTCACTTGGTTTGCAAATGCAGGTTTTCCTGCGAAATGATTTGGCCCTGCAGTATTCAGCAGAAAACATGAACGGAAAAACCAATGAATCCCTTGGCGAAGAATTGAATGTGCAATCATCATTTGCGATCGTTGCGTATCCGTTTAAATTCTGGAAATTCCGCCCGTATCTCACGCAAGGTATTCTCTGGAGACAGCGGAACAGTAACAGGGAGGCTGTATCCAAGAACAATTTCTATTATGAGATTGGTTTCGGAACTGAGTTTACTGTTTCCGGGAATTTTTACAACAGCATTGCGGCAAAATTGTACTCTGACGGAGGAAATTACCACGGCTGGTCAACATCGTATTCTATCGGCTTCAGGTTATAAATCGGTCACACGCGAAATCTGAGTTGCCGCTGTTTTTAGGGGAGCAAGACGCATCAAATTGGCATGAAGTGATAAATATAAAGATACTTCTGCCTGCCAGAATGCCCTCCGTTATAGTTTCAGCTATAATCGGGGGGCTTCTTATTTTGACTCTTCCTCAAAACTGCTACTTTCGCTGCAAATCGTTTTTTTTGTCTCTCGCTGAGTCGCAGGGCGCGCTGAGTTTTTCTGTTTTTGGCTTTTTGCTTTGAGGAGTTGGCGTGAAGGCTGGTTGGGGCACGCTGAAGCGTGCACTACGAACGTTTCATTACCCCGTACGTGCTTCCCCAAAACTGCTACTGCCGTTGCAAATCGTTTTTTTGTCTCTCGCTGAGTCGCAGGGCGCGCTGAGTTTTTCTGTTTTTGGCTTTTTGCTTTGAGGAATTTGCGTGAGGCTGGTTGGGACACGCTGAAGCGTGCACTACGAACGTTTTATTACCCCGTACGTGCTTCCCCAAAACTGCTACTGCCGTTGCAAATCGCTTTTTTGTCTCTCGCTGGGTCACAGGGCGCGCTGAGTTTTTCTGTTTTGGGCTTTTTGCTTTGAGGAGTTTGTGTGAAGGCTGGTTTGGGCACGCTGAAGCGTGCACTACGAACGTTTTATCCAGTCAGGGATCCCCGGGGATCCAGTTTACTCTGCAAACCGGGCCTGGCCCGGATACTGGCATCTGTTATTCCGGCCAGGCAAAGCGCAGCGCCGGGGTCTCACCTTTTCTGGTACGAGCCTGCGTCTGGGAGATCCCGGTCTTCCCCTGCGATGGGAAACCGAAATGCCGATTCTGGTGCAGGCACGTGCTGTGCTCAGGCAGTCTGGTTGTAAAAATGCAACCGTGCTGAGTTAAGTGGTGCCAGATTTCCCGCCGCTTCTGAAAAACCGAATTGGCCTCACAGACTGCTCGACTGATCATTTCATCGTTTTATTTACATACCCAATCTGGCGACATCCGTTATATCGCGACGCGATTGTACCTTCCCCAATATCTCCTGGCAGGTTCTGCATATAAAATGACAGATGCTGCATACCGCTGTCAATTCCCGCACAGCCTTTGGCAGGGGCTGCGGCGCAAAGATTTTCGCTGCGCATTATTTTATTCCCGCGATACAAAACCGCGTTGGAAACGAGTTTTTCTATCCACAAACCTGAAGGAAGGGAATCATGAAAAAGCTCTGGTTGTGCGTTGCGCTTGCGTTATCCGTGGTCCTGGTCAATTCGTTGTTTGCGCAGATGGAAGGTATGGGCACGGGGAAGGAATTTACCTCCGGTGAATTCAATAATTTGCTCCGCGAGTTGGACCTGAACGAAAATACGCAGAAAAATTTTTCGATTACGAAAGACGAATATAAACAGCTTCTTGATGCCTGGAATAGCCTGCCTGAGGATGCTCGGCTGTCCGTGCAAAATGAGAATAAAAAGAAAGATTTTACCACTATGCTCTTGTTCGATCTTTTTGTAGGCACATCGTGGGAGAAGCACATCAAAAAGGCGGGCAAGTATGGAGCAAAAGGTATTTCAATCACGGTGAGCAGGTACAAAAATTTAATTTCACTGAAAAACGCGCGGAGAACACTGGTCGATCTTCTTCAACAAGGCTCTCACATGTTTGGCGAAGGCCGGCTTGTAGTTTCAGATCACATCAAAAGACAGGCTGAAAAACGCGCAGGCGGCAAAGCGTTGAAACGCCTCAACAAATGGGAAGCACTCATCAACAGGCACCAAAACGACGCTGATTTTGAAAAACTTAAAGTCGTGGTTGATTTCTTTAAAGATCAGATCAATGTAGCGAGGGACTGGGGCAAAACAAAAGGCAATGACTACTGGCAATCACCCATCGAAACGCTCGTGCGTGGGAAAGGGGATTGCGATGATTTTGCGATGGCACACTATGTCTCTCTGCGGCTTCTGGGTATTCCAGCCGAACAGTTGCGGATCGGGATTGTGCAACATCCTTATTTGGGTGGTCACGGTGTCGTGTTTTTCTATCCACCGAATGAGCGTGATCCCTGGGTGCTCGATAATATGGCATCCGACCGTCTCGGGGCCGGCATGGGTAAGGTTTTCCGTTTAAGCATTCGGATGAAATTCGATGAGATGAAGCCTCTGTGGGGAATCAATGAAAAGGTTATGACCGAATTCCAGGAAAACTTGAATGAAGCTATACTGCCTGTGGACCCGCGCGAAGCATTTCCGGCATTTGCCACCGCTCTGGCAAATTCACAAAGGCTGCTGCCGCCAGAGGATGTGCGAACCCTGGCTTACACCAACACGATCCAGGAAAATGAGGAGAGGGACGATAGCAGTTCGATTTACTGATGAACTGTCCTGCCTCAGATGGCAATTCAGGGTGTTCACTCAGCGCGGTTGCCGCTTTTTCATCAATCCGTCTGAGGCAGAATATTTCGTTTGACGTGAACAGTGCCGGCCGACCGCATTGGGTGGTGTGACGCTGGAGCGTCGGGGGCGTCACGCCGCTCTTGCGGTGTGACGAGATGAGATATGATATACCGAAGTTTATCATTCAGCCTTGTGCCTTTTCATCAAAAGACTCCAAAAGGGCCGCTGTTCAGAGAAGATGGCTGAATCGCTGCGAATGACTTTGATGTGCCTTATGAAAAAGACGCAGAAGAGGTTATTGCAAGCATAAGTTACTACGAATTCTCAAGTCATCGCTTTCTGCATGAACATCATCTGTAGTTTGCGCAGTTCCAGATCAAAAGCAGCGAGATTGGCAAAGCGCTTTTCCGGATCTGATGCCATGGCCTTCATCACGATATCATTCCACAGCTCGCCAGTTTCTCCCATCAATTCTACGAGATCTTTTACTTGTCTGCGAACGATGTCTTTTGGCGACTTGATGCTTCCTGCTGTGGAGTAGGGGTGGGTTCCAGACAGCAATTCGTAAGCGATGACGCCGATGGAGTAGATGTCGCTTCTGCTGTCGCCCGGCTCGCCGGCGAGGCGTTCCGGCGCAAGATACCACCATTGGCCGGGAAAGAGCACGCGTGTTGTGGTCGGGTCAAGGGTAAATCCCGGACAGGAAAAGTCTGTGAGTTTGATTTCCTGGGCGTCGTTTAGCCAGATATTGTCCGGCTTCAGGTTGTGATGAAAAACCCCGTTCTGCTGCGCATGCAGCAGAGCTCGCACGATTTTTTGCAGGATCGTCAAAATGGCCTCGTCCCGTTTGTCGGTATCGAGCTCAGCCTCGAGAATTTTCTTGCCATCGACAAACTCCCTGACAAAGTAGAACATGTTTTTGTGCTCACCCATGTCGTAGAGGTTGGCGATGTTGGGGTGATTCAGCCGCCCGATGGCGCGGATTTGTTCCAGCAGCCGGTTCTTTTGTTCGACATCATCGACGATGGCGATGGATTCGTTGAGAAACATCACCCGGGCCAGCACTTTGCGCGCCAGTTGTTTGTCAAATGCGAGGTAGGAGGCGCAGGTGTTGTGCTTGGCGAGGTTTTCCTCGATGACAAAGCGGTTGATCTTGTAGTTGCCGTCCGCACGGATATCCCCGAGAGGCCCGCTCCAGATCAGCTCGCTGCAGGCCAGCTCGATTCCGGGTAAAATATCGGTGGGGTTCTTGCTGACTGTGATGATGTCGTTTTTGCGCAGAATATCGAAAAAATCTTCCGGCCCGCTGAGATATACCAGCCCGGCTCCGATTTCTGCCGTTGCGTTGAGTTCAGCATAGCGCAGGATATGTGTTGCCGTGATCAGCTTGTCAAATGCTCCTGGTATGTCCTCCTGTGCCGGAATACTGTCCGCCAGCAGGCCTCCGACAAGACTGACGCGGTTCACTTCGGCGACGCGCGCATTGTACTCATCGAGATGATGCAAGAGCTCGTTTACCGTACGCGTCAACTCCAGGGGGTTTGCCGACAGACTGATGAACCCGGACCCGATCTGGCGCACGATGGCACCAGCCGACTCTGCAAGGTGGCTCGTGACCAGGCTCAGCAGCTTTTCCGGGACCTTTTCCGCCCCATGCGTGAAAATTTGAGCGCAAAAGGCGATCTCCCAGCTCGTTGTCGCTTGTAGCTCTCCATTGCTCGCGATGGGGTTTTTCAGGCGGCCCAGCAGCTCAATGAACGGATTGGCCGCCTGGCTGGCTTCGTCCTCTTCTCCGGCTGTGCCGAGATACTCCGATGGCTGCTTCAACAGTTCATCGAGGGAGACTTCCCCGAGTATGAACTGATACTCCTCGAGCTCATCCCGTTTGGGCGTGCTCTGAGGCTGGCTGAAGTCCAGTCGCGAGCGTAACAAAATCCATGTGCGCAGCTCAGCGATGCTGTTTTCCGGCTTCACCAGTTCGAGGGTGCTCTGCAGAAGCTCTGTGACCTCCGCAGTATCAGCTTGTTTGCCCTGCTGCAGCAGACGGTAGGCGTGTGTGAGTGCGATCTCACGCTGGAAACGATGCTGATCCCCATTTCCCCCCGGAGCATCGAGCAGAGCGGTCAGGGCCTCGTCGAACAGCCCTTTCCACCACAGCTTTTCCAGGTAGGTGCGGATCGCTTTTTCATTATTGCTCTTGAAAATGACCCGTTGCTCATGCTCTACGACCTTGGCAACATGCCCGGTTGTGTCATAGGCTTTTTTGAGAAAAAGCCGCAACCGTTGTTCGTTTTCGAGGTTCATGTCAGCCACTTGCTCGCAGACCTGCAGAGCAAAGGGCGTGATGACCTCGTGTTCGAGGAAAATCGCTGCCAGGCCGACTTTGAGCGCTCGCGAGCCGGGGTTATTTTCCAGAGCTTTCTGGTAAATCTCCAGAGACTGCTCATCGACCCGGTCGAGACCGATGAGGGCAACCGCCATATCGAAGTGAAATTCCGCGGAATCCTCTCCGAGCTTGCCGAGTTGCTCCAGCTTTTCCAGGGCCTCGGCGTACTGCCTGCGTTGCAAATACGCCTTGGACAACGTCTTGAGCAGTTGTTTGATTTTCTGGTTTTTCGCCTGTGTTTCCGTCTGCGCCATTCGCTACCCTTATGCTTCAGTACTGCCTGATGATCCTGTCTCTGCTCTGAGGGCTTCCTCAAACGCCTTGATCGCCTCCGAACCAGTCCCGCCTTCAGCGAGATAGTTGGTCTTGATCAGCGATTCAATCTGCTCTCTGTTGTCCACGTTCAGATTCAGGCGCACGATCGTCTGGTACACTTTCATGGCAGCCTGATCGGTTCTGCCGGCAATCAGATACAGGTTTGCCAGCGCAGGATACAGCTTCAGCCTGCCGGGATTCTTCTCCAGTAAGCCTTCATAAATCCGGGCTGCGGCCTGCTGGTTGCCGCGCAGCAGGTGGATGCGCGCCCGGGCTTCCGGCGAGAATGCGATGAAGCCGATGAGCGGCAGCACGATAATCGAAATCAACGCCCCTGTAACGAGGGTTTTGCTCATGCCACCACCTCTGACCGTGACAGTTGCGGGCTCACTGTTGCGCGCATAGGTCATGTTGGTACGGGTCGATGCCAGCAGATCGACAGCATCTTTATATTCAGGATTGATGATGACGATTTTTTCGAGCAGGAGGGAAGCCTGTTTCCAGTCCTGCTGATCGATGAATGTCTGAGCTTCCGTGTAAAGAGAGTCCAGGTTCACCTTGCTGCCAGAGTGCATCTGGCCGGTTCTGCTTCTGCCGGGTGTGTAGGTGGTTTCAAGCTGATACTCGATCTCCTGCAGCATTTCGTTGACGTTGCGATAGTTCGGGTTGATGCGCTTGACCTTCTCAAAGGCGACCATGGCGCTGCCGAGATCGCCATTCTGCAGAGAACGTTGCCCTTCCTGATAGTAGCGGGCGATGATAGCGATGGAGCTTTCCTTTTCCAGCTCCGCACGGGCTTCATTCAGTTTTTTGCGTACCTTTTTATAGCCGGGATCGATTTTCAGCACCTTTTCGAACGCGATGATAGCCTGGGGCCAGTTCCCGGTTCTGAATGCGAACAAACCGTCATTGTAGGCTTTTTCTTTTTCCAGCATCAGATTTTTTGCCTCGATGCGCTGCCTCAGACTTTCAACACGGTTTTTCACGTCTTTATATTCAGGATCGCGCTTAGCGAGCTGATCGAAAGAAGCCAGAGCGAGTTCAAGGAAGCCCTGTTTTTCATAGTCGATGGCCTGCTCAAAAAGGCTTTCTTTGATGTCGCGTTTTGCGATCTGGTTGAGCTGGCTGTCGATCTCAGCAATCTTGAGGGTTACGTCCTTGTAGGATGGACGCTTTTCGGAGATTTTTTTCAGAACCAGCTTTGCCTCGACGAGGTCGCCTCTTTGCATCGCAGCGAGTGCTTCGCGATAGTCTTGTTGCAGCTTGAGCTCAGAAAGCAGAATGTTGCGAAAATTCTCGAAGTGGGTCTTATCGCGAATTTTGAGCTTCATGCCTTTTTCAATCTCACCGAGCGCTTTCTCAAATTCTTCATTCGAAGCATAGATACGCGCCAGCGCGATGCGGATGCGAGCTCGTTTGCTGTTGTCACTGGTCAGTTTATAAGCCTCTTTCAGATATTTTTCGAACTCATCCGTCTTTTTGAGCCGATTTTTCATCTGCGCGAGCTCGTAGGTGATGGTGAAGCGCAGATCTCTCGACGCGCGTATGCTGAACTTTTTGGCATTTGCAAATGCTTTTTCAGCCTTTGCATACTCGCCGAGCTCTTTATAAGCAATACCTAAATTATAGTGTGCCTGAACAAAACTGCCGTCCTGTTCTATCGCCTGTTCATAGGCTTCTATCTTTTTTTCTAAGTCTGTTTCTTTCAGTCCTTGTTTGAACCATTCATTCGCCAGCTTATTTTGTCCGAACAGTCCCTGGCCGGCAACCAGCAATAGAAAGAAAATGATGCTGAATGTTGTTCCCCCCCACATGTTGTTTCTCCTCATGATGCTACCTCTACCCGGTTGATGGTTGTGAATGATGGACATGGTGTGGCTGCCAGAATCTCCGTGCCGATGGAAACTGCCCCTTCGATTCCATTGTGCTCGACAAGGTTCCGGAGCCTGTCGCATGTTTCTTTGTGGAAAACGGCCCTGTTTTCCGGCGATGTGTTTCTTTATTGGTCGCTCAACTTCCGCCGCGCTGCGGGAAAGTCGATTGGGTGATGCCTTGTTTTTTCGCTGCAGTGCCAACCCGGCTCTTCTTGTGTGAAATGTTGACTCAAATGAATCGAAATTTATTTTCACATCAAAAATCGAAGGGCCGGGAAATACAGTTTGCAGCGACATGTGCAGTCTGCTGATTAAAAATCAAGAGTCAGTATCTGACCAGCCTCGACGATGCAGTTGTTTCTGCTGCGCAGCACATTACCATTTCGATCGCGGATGGAAATGGTATAGACTCCCGGGCGCAGATAAAATCCTGTCTCGATGTTTTCACGCAGACGGCCCAGACGTCTGCCGTCGATATAGATCGAGGCGCTGTCATAGATCGCGCCGTCGAATGAATCTGAAAAAAAGATCAATCCGTTGATCGATGAGGTCTGTTTCGGAGTGCGCTGCCGGGATGCGCCATTCGCCGAAGCATCCATCGTCGCAATGTGGATGTTGTTTTTCTGGAAAATGATCCTGCGGTTCGAGTCCGCCATCGCCCAGGTGAACCGTCCTGCATAGACCGGCAGGTTATTCTTGAACCGGTCTGTACGAGCCAGAACGCGCACATTGTTGATCCCTTCGATGATGCGTTCATGCTCAGCATCACTTACTTGTATGAGCATCAGCGTGCCCGCGGGCTTGATCGCCTGCCTCGTCGAGCCACTGCCCTGGTCAGACCATGATGCCTGCTCCTGGGTGAAGAGCGCACTGGCCATCAGTTCTGCATTGCTGGTTTTACCGGATGATTCGCTGCGGAAAAAAATAATCAGCGCAATGACAAGAAAGATCACAACTGATGCTGCAACCGGCATCCAGCGTGCTTTGCTGTTTCCCGATGAGGGAGAGATGTTATACGTCGTTTTCAGCGTTTTGTCAAGCAGTGCAGTAATGGCCGGAGGCTCATCAGGGATAGTCTTCTTGTAAGCTATCGGCTTCGGAGTCTGCTTGAGACTGGGGATGTACAACAACCCGCCTGTGATGTTATCTGATCCGTTCATTTTTTTTGCGCTCTGTACCAAGCGGTTGGTGGCGTCCAGGATGGAATCGTGTTCAGCGTTGAGAATGCTTTGGATGAGTTCATCCGATAATGCATTGTGCAAACCGTCCGTGCACAGCAGGTAGAGATCATTTTCTTGCACCGTGGTAATGCTGAGATCGACTTTGACGGTCGGGTAGGTGCCCAGCGCACGGGTGAGTACATTTTTCTCAGAGAATTGCTGGATTTCGCTTTCGCTGATTTCCCGGTCTTCGATGAGCTCGTTCAACCAGGAGTGATCTGAAGTGAGTGCAGTGACAGCGCCGTTGCGCAATCTGTAGATCCTGCTGTCCCCGACGTGTGCGGTGTACAGCCAACCATCAGCGACGACAGCGACGACGATGGTCGTGCCCATGCCCCGCTTCGAGGCATCGTTGGTGGCTTCGGCGAGAATACGCCGGTTGGCAAGGCGGACTGCTGCGACCAGCTTTATCGCCGGTTCCGGCAGAAGTTCCTCGATGTCAGAGCAGGCTTTTTTGACATCACAGGAGATGTCTCCTACGAGAATACCCCGCACCGTCTCGACAGCGATCTTGCTGGCAATCGCTCCGGACTGGTGCCCCCCCATTCCGTCACAAACGATGAAAAAACCGTTCTTCCTTGAAAAATAATAACTGTCCTCGTTGTTCTTGCGCACTGTCCCGGTGTCGCTGGCAGCCGCCATCATGAACTGGCTGCCAAGATCAGTTGCTGTAGTCATTCCGCGTTCCTGATTAGTGTGTCATATCCTGCGCAAATCACAATCGATGATGTGCACTCTCCTTTTGTTTGACCCCGTTATGAGAACGGCCCCCGATATAACCTTGATAGCTCCCGCAGCTAATCTGATTTTTACAGCGCAAAGCGCTTGTTTGTGAATACAGTCAGCCTAATTCAGGGTGTACTGTTTTTTACGAGATATCGTGAAAAAGCCGACCAGGCCAGCGATGAACAGAAGCACGCCGGCTCCGGACTGCAGCAATGCGTTCTGCGAGCTGCCCAGGCTGAAACTCGCATGTGCTGTGTTGCCCGGGTTGCCATAAAGCTGCCCCCACAATACAGAAGATGTAGGCACCAGACTATTGATTTTGAAGGTAGAAATTTTGCCACTTTCAAGGATAACCGCAAGGTCGAGCTCACCGTCCCGGCTCAGGTCAGCGACTAAGGGTGGGGTCATGCGTTCCGCACCCGGCCGGCCACTGGACCACAGCTCTGTGCCTGTCGCGCCGTTCACGATGTTGATCTTGCGATCCGGCGTGACGAAAAGAATGTCCGCTTTTCTGTCTTTGTCGATGTCTGCGAGGGCCAGGGCGCCGATCTCATCCGTGTTATCTGTGCTGGAGTACGTCCAGAGCACCCGTGCTTTTTGCTGGCTGCCCGCACCGGAATAAGCACGGATCTCACCCTGGTTGGTGCTTGCGATGACGTCGCTGGCGCCGTCGCCGTCAACATCGCCAAGAACGAAGGGGAAGGGGTATTCCGACGTCAACGTCAATTCCGTGATCATCAAATCATCCCACAGTCTGTTCCTGCTGGCGCCATCGATGGCGATGACATTGCCCTGCAAACTTGTCGCCACAAGGTCGAGACTGCCGTCACCGGTCAGGTCTGCGACGCCGACAGGATGGCGGAGCTGGTTGTCTTCATACAGCGAGCCGCGCGACTTATTCAGCTCGGCATTGATATCCAGCGTACCGACGATTTTTCTGTTTACCCCATCGATGATCAGAATCAATCCGCGCTCTGTTGCACTCAAAATTTCGCTGTCTCCGTCTCCGTCGAGGTCCGCAGCGCTCAGAGCGGCTCTTGTCTCGATGCCGATATCGATCTCCAGCCACTCGATGTCGAACAGCCGGTTATAGCCGACATGCAGTATCCCCTTGCTTTCTGCAATGGCGACATCGGTGTTGCCGTCACCATCAAAGTCAGCCACGACCGGTGTGCCGGAGAAGGGGGCGCTGAAAAAGGGACTGACCCAGATTTCTGCACCGAATTTGCCATCGACCGCGGCGATGCGGCCATTTTGGGTGAGAAAAATCAAGTCATCGAGGCCGTCATTGTTAACATCCGCGGCGACCAGTTTGCTGCTCTGGCCTCCGGTAAAGGTTTCCAGCGTCCACAGGGGCCGTTTCTTCTGGCCATCAATGACGGTGATGTTGCGGTTGAAATTGAACGTGGCCAGATCGATGACGCCGTCGCCATTAAAGTCTGCAGCGGCAGCAGCCAGCGGTGTTTTGGCGCGGTCGGCCGAGAAAAATGCTCTGCTGTCTTTGCCATTGACAGAGCGCCATCGCGCCTCGGTTACGCTCAGTGCAGCGGGCTTCTGGCTGAGCATGCTGTACTCCATGTAGCCGGTGCCGGCCATGTATATTCCGGCAAGGAGAATGGCGCCGAAGCCGGCTGCCACGAATTTGGATTTGTAGCGCACCCACCAGACCCCGGATTTTTTCGGCAAGGAATAATCCCAGTTGCCTTCTGCCACAAAACGAAATATCGTACTCTTCTGGTCGCTGACGATCTCTATTTCATCGTTCGGGCTGAGTGGAATCTCGCCGTCTTCGCGTACGATTTCCTGGTTTACGTATGTGCGTGTTTTGCTGCGCTTGTCCGAAACATGAAAGGTGTTGTCATGATAGGTGATGGTCGCATGCCGGCGTGAGATGCTCGGGTCAACTTCGCCCTTTTTGTTTTCGCGGATGACGATGTCGTTCAGCTTGCTGTCGCGGCCGATGCGTGTTTCTCCATACTTGAGTTGAAATTTTTTCCCGGCATAGGGCCCGTAAATAGCCAGCAGATAGTATGGCGCCATCTCGACCGGTTGTTTGTTTTTATCCTCGCCGTTGCTGGTTTCCTGTTCCAGAGTGTCAACAGAGACCTGGTGAATGGTTTCAGCTGCGACAGATGGGCCGGACATGTCAGCAAAAGGCTCATCTTCACTCTGGCCTTCGATGTTTTGCGTAAAAGCCTGATCCAGGTGCTCGAGGGGGTTGTCGAAAATGATCGTGTGCTCGCCGATATGGATTTCATCGTTATTGTGCAGAACGATGGCTTCCTCAACCGGTTTGTCGTTTACAATCGTGCCAAAGGCGCTGTGCAGATCATGGACAACGTAGCGGTTCCCCTGGCGCTCGATGCGCAGATGGGAGCCGGATACTTTTTTATCTTCGATCACCAGGTCGTTTTCCGGGTCCGCGCCGATGGTATAGGAAACCCGGGAAGACTGCAGGTTCAGTTCTTTTATGATCTCGGCTTTTTGTTTAACGATCAGTTTGGGCATCGTTGCATCTCCCTTGCGTAACGATAGATGTTATCTCTTGGCTGTCAGTCGAAAAGTGATCCGGTTTTGTCGGTCGAGATAGACGCGCATGGTTTTGGTTGCGGCGTTATATCCGGGCTTGATGACGGTGAACTGGAACGTCCCGGGCGGAATCTCGCCGATGAGCGTGCCGGTGCTGTCCGTTGCTCCGAGTGCGCTCTCCTTGCTCAGAGTGCCGCGTCGTTTATAAATGATCTGGGCAGCGGGAATGCCGCTGTCTTTGCGGTCATCCACGATCAGGATCGACAGTTTTGCCGGTATGGGTTGCAGGCTGGCGATGACTTCCTTCTGCAGCGCACCCACGGTGACAACTGTATCCTGATAGCCTTCTTTGCTCAATGTGATCTTGCAGGCATAAGGCTGTAGTTGTAAGGTTGCCGGCGTGGTCTTGTCTATCGAAATGCTGCGACGGCTATACTCAACACGCGTGATTTTGGCTTTCAGATCATCTGAGGTGATCTGTGATGCATCCCGGGATGCGATCGAGACTCGCCTGAGCAGTATGGCCCGGATGTTATCCGGGGTATTCTCGTTGACGTCGAGAGTGAATGTCCGGCTGAGGTAGCCACGCTTTTGCAGAGTGATCTGATGCTTGCCCACGGTGAGTGCGAGGTCACCCGAGATTCCCGTCAGCCCGACGGGTGTGCCGTTCAGCAGCACCTCAGCCCGGTTGGGCACCGACTGGATCGTCACGGTTTTGCGGAAAATTCCCTCGATGGCAAAATCATCTCTGGTTTCGTCGATACGCTCGAATTTCCAGAAACGGCGGTCTTCGATGAATTCACTGCCCTCCATCATATCCAGAGACAACCCGGTCAGGCTCGGGAAGCCAGCCCGGCTCATGCTGATTTGTACAGGCTCTTCCTGGACATCCCAGAAAACCGTAGTCGGCGTTTTTTCTGCCAGGGTAATGTCGTTGATGGTGATCGTGGCGCCGGGTGGGTTCGAGCTGAAATTGAGCCGGCTTTTAAAGACGAAAACATAGGGTTTGCTCGGATGTCTGCCGGTTTCGCCATCAACTTTCAGCTCACCATTTCCCGGCACCGTGATCGAACGGGTGATGGGCTCGAAACGCGAGAGCTTCAGAGTCAGTTTGTGTACTCCCGGCGGAATTTCTTCCAGGCGCAGCGGTGTTGTGCTCGCCAGTGGCTCATCATCGAGAAAAATTTCAGCTCCCGCAGGGATAGACTCGATGATGATCGCTGGCGGAAAGAAAAAGTCATAAATACTGCTGCCGTAGCTGGTAAAACGCGCGAAGGTATCGACCGCTGTGAAGGTCAGAAACAGCACCATCAGGGTGATGACTCCGGTGACGATCCCCTTCTGGTGATTGCGCGCCGACAGGCGGACGACGTCGATGATCGTTTTGACTTCATCATCAGCATCCTCAAAAAAATCCGGCGGTTGGAAGCTCTTGGCCTGCTCTTCGGAGACCATTTTTTTGTCTGCAGGAGCAGGCGTGACCTGTGCGATATCGGGTTCCGGTGTCGTGCCGCTGTCGTCTTCTGTTCCGGCGGGCTCCTGTTTTTTGTCCTCACCGGTCGTAGTAAATGAGACGCGTTTGTTTTTTTTGCGATTCCGTTTTTTGCCCGCCCGCTTATTGCGTCTGACAGCAAAACCCGGAGCAGCATCTTCTCTCAATTCCTCATCTTTGTCCGCATCGCCGGCAATTTCACCGTTAGCGAATGGCGGCTCGTCTGTTTCTGTTTCCGCCGGTGCGCCATCAGTTCCGGCTTCTGCGTGCCCGTTCTCGCTGCTCGTGGTCTCATCTGACTCGAGTTTTTCTGATATTTCTTCGACCAGGTTTTCGGAAATTTCGCCGAGGTCAGCTCCATTACCCTCTGATTCATCACTGACTGGAGATGCCACGCTGTCTTCTGCATCGGTCATCGCCTGCGCCGGCTCTCCGGACTCGGTGTTGAGCAGCTCAATCTCATCTTCCATGCCCTGCAGGGTATCATCGCCGCTTTCGACTACGGCTTCTTCGGAAACTACAGCGGTTTTCTGCATGCCTGCAGCCAGTTGTTCTGCTTCTTCCACGGTGTACAGCTCGTTGACAAACGCACTCAGTTCAGACATGAAATCTGCTGCAGGAGCAGTCAAAATAAGCTCATGCATCAGGTCCATATACATGTGGTTGGCGGTGGGATAACGTTTTTCTCGATCCAGCTCGAGGGAGTGTGTCAGCACCTCCTGCAGCTTGGGAGACAGGTCATTCTGCAGGGCGGGGGTGAGGTCGAGTGTACCTGCTGTCAAAAGTTCGACAACTTCCTGCGGATTGCTGGATTTGATCAGGCGCTCTCCGGCCACGATTTCGTACAGAACCAGCCCGAGAGCGAAAATGTCGGCCCGCCGGTCTGGCGTGATTTCCCGGTCGAGCTGTTCCGGAGCGAGGTAGTTGAGTTTGCCCTGGATGACGACTTCATTTTTCTTCTGCGGCTTGAATTTACGCAGGTTGGCCATGCCGAAATCGATGATTTTTATCTCGCCGCTTCGTGTCAGCATGATGTTTGACGGCGAAATATCCTGGTGCACGATGTTCAGAGGCTTATTGGTTTTGGCATCGCGCCGGTTGTGGGCATAGTCAAGCCCGGCGCAGGTTTCTGCGATCATGTACAGACCGAGATGCAGCGGGAGTGGCCTGTTTTTGTGTTTGCACAGCCTCAGCAGAGTACCGATGTCCGGCCCGTCGATATATTCCATGATAATATAGAACTGGCCTTCATCGCCACGTTTGACATCGTAAACATGCACGATATTGTGGTGACTGAACCGGGCGATGTTCAGGGCCTCAGCCTGAAACATATCGATATACCGTGCCTCGCCGAGCAGGTCCGGGTCAACGGCCTTGATCGCCACCGGCTTGTCGAACAGCTTGTCTACACCCTTGTAGACAATACCGAAACCACCTTTTTTGATGACTTCGTGTATTTCATATTTTTCGTCAATACTGATCACTGTGCTCATTCTACGAAAAACTCCTCCATGAACGTCTCTGTACGTAACCTGCTTTGCTGTGTAAAAATCAGGGGGGATATAGTCAGGGTGGGTCGCAAAGTCCAGCAATCCGCAAAAGATATGCCAGCATGATCAGAACTGTGGTCTTTGCACACAGGCTGCTTTTCGGCCTGATCAGCACAAGCCCGGGATACACTATTAACTTTTCTGAAATAAAGTATTGTACTCTCTTGAGACACGTGTTTTTTCAGGATACAACCAGAACGCATAAGCAGAGGCAGGAATCAGGGTTTGCTGAAATTCCCTGAACCGTAAATTTGCGAAATATATAAATTTTGCAAAAGCAGCCTGATGTTTCGAAATCAGGGTATCCGGCCCATACAGCTGACCGTACTGTGCCGGAAATCGATATCCGTTATTCCGGCCACGGCGCAGTGACTGTGCTCAGGATGATGTGCCGTCGCTGTCGCGGGATTTGCGGCTTTGTTCTTCCTTGAGCAGGTTTTCCAGCAATTGGATCGCATCCGAGTCAGGCGTGGCTTCTTTCAGGTAGGCCTGGGTGAGAATCGTTGTGATTTTGTCGCGGTTTTCCATTTCGAGTTTGAGCTGGACGATGGTTTTGTAAATGTACAGGGCAAAATCATGCCGTTTGTTGGTGAGCAAATACAGGCGTGCAAGTTTAGGATAGAGCTCGAGCCGTTCCGGTTGTTTTTCGATGAGCCGTTCATAGATGCCTGCAGCAGCGTCGTATTTTTTCAGCGCAATCAGATACTGCGCCCGCGGCCCGGGGAATAGAGCGATGAAGCCGGCGACCGGAAGGATGACCATCAGAAATCCGGTCAGATAACGTGTTGCCCGCATGCGCATGGAGTTGGTTTTCAGCACAGCAGCCTGATGAGGAAAACTACGCGTCAGGCGTTTTTCCAGCAGCCAGACGTCGCGCGAGTTGGGTGCGAGCTCCATGAGCTGTGCAAGCAACTCGGCGGCACGCTCAGCATCCGCACTGTCCAGTGCGCTGCGTGTTGCGGAAAGCAACGAGTCGATCATGGCCATGTTTTGCCATTTTGCCACCGTCTCTTCGTCGATCTCCACCCCCTCGGATGAATCGAGAAGTTCTGCATCAAGCGAGAGTCTGAAAGCGCTGTCTGCCAGTTCCGGGGTAGTTTCTGTCTGCAGAGCGATGGCTGCGCTGTCTGTCGCTAGTTCTGCCGGGTTCGTGATCAGCGCCTGCCCGGTGTCTGCATCAGTCCGGGCCTGGTCAGGATGCGCCGCGGCGATGGCAGTGGTGTTGTCGTTCGCGGCAGGCTGAGGCACATCTTTTTCAGCACGTTGGCTCGTGTCGAGAGCAGCATGGAGCAGTGTGTTTAACTCAGCAATCTGCGCCGTAACGTTGCGGAATCCGGGCGTGATTTTATGGATCGAGTCGAATATTTCCAGAGCATGAGCATAGTTACCGTTTTTTTTGGCTTCCAGAGCGATCCGGTAGGCTTGTTCGAGCTGAATGTTTTTGCGCGTCAGGGCGATGAGATTTTCATAAAAGGAACGGTTGCTCGCCTCAAGGTCGATGCCACGATTGAGCTCGTCGAGGGCTTCCTGATAGCGACTTTGTTTGAAATACAACGAAGCGAGATCGAAAATCAGCTTTGATCGTATCGCGTCATTGTTGGTTTGCTGCTCCGTCTTGCGCAGGTTCTGTTCGTATTTTCCGATATCGCCGGTACGGGAATAACACTGAGCCAGCTCGTAATATATCTCGAAGCGTCGCTCCGGGCTGGTGCTCTCGTCCATGCTGTTTTTGGCCTGTTCGAGAATTTTCACGGCGCGCAGATACTGGGCGTCTTTGCGAAAAATGATTCCGAGCTCATAGAGCGCATCGGTGTAATCCGCTTTCAGCGTGATGGCCTGTTGCAGGAGAGCAATTTTGCGATTGATATCTTTCTCTTTTTGAGCCTGTTTGTAGAGCTTGGTGGCCTTTTCAGTGCTGGACTGTACGGCGAGCAAATCGGTTTGTCCCGGCATGGCAAGCGCCAGAAAAAACCATACGAGGGCTATGGGGAGAGCTTTTCTGCAATGCAACATCGGATACAATTTTTCTTAATGTGGGGCCGGTCAGCCAGAAGCCGGCACGAAAAGGAAAGTCAGATCGGATCGGGGCGTGTTCCGTCGTCGCGCGCATTTGCATTCCCGCCGGCTCCTGCCAGGCCAGCAACGACGCTTGCATCCTGCCGATAAGTCTGGATTGAAAACCACACTAATAGTATGCAGAATGATGACGATTGCGGAAAGAAATCTTTGCGAGTATGGATTTTTTTGCGCAGGATAAAAAACGGGATACATGTCTGGTTATCCACTTCACTCAGCACGGTTGCATTTTTTCAACCAGCCCGCGTGACAACAGCACATACCTGCCCCAGAACCGTCATTCCGGTTTTCCCGCAGGGGAAGACCGGAATCTCCCTGACCCAGGCACGGGCCAGAAAAGATGAGATTCCGGTACTGCGCTTCGCCAGGCCGGAATGACACATGCCGTATCTGAGCCGTGCCCGGTTTGCTGAGTTAACTGGATAACCAGAGGATACATGGCTTCACCACATATCCCGCGTCTCTTGTGAAAATATCTCAGGCGTTATTTCTGATCACCGTTGGAAGAAGTATCGTTTTCGTCGATGGAGACTTTGGCGACCAGAGTGATGGTCATGGATACTTCGAGGGCAAAGTCGATGTTGGGCGGTGGAGCCGGGGTCGCACTGCCGGAAAGAAAACCGCTGAATGCTGCCCGGCCCGTGCCTTCCACCAGCGACTCGTTGAGAATGTCGCGGATCAGTTCGATACCGCCCTGGTGCAGGGTGGGGTTCTGGCTCGTGCCTTCGACTTCGGTGAGATTGACATCGCTGACGCTGAGTAAAGGTGTTGCGACAGCAGGGTCAGTCGTCCCGTAGCGGGCGACTTTGGTCTCCAGGTTGATGACCGTGTTCTCCTGGCTTTTATTGTCTTTTACGATATACGTGATACGTTCGATAACCACGCGCTTGATGTCCTGTGGATCAAAATTGGCGTCTTCCATGGCCTGGCGGATATCATCGGTCAAATCAGCCTGTGCAGCGATATCGTATGAAGATGTCGCGGTGTTGATGTAGAAGTCCATCGGCGATTCGACCGTAACCGTGAGATCGACCGAACCATCGCAGGTCGGCTCCATGGCCATAAAACCGGCCAGCGCGATGATGAGAAAAAGGCGTGCTGTGGTTTTCATCGTTGTCCCTTTCATGGGTTATAGTCCTAATCCAATGCCGACTGAAAGCGCGTTTTGAGCGCCCATGTTGAAATCAGCGTTGATGTGCAGAATGGAGAATTTCAGGGCGATACCAAGTGTGGTGACCAGCCCGTTGTTGCCGTCGATATCCAGATTGACCGGAGAGGCGCCTTCGATAGCGGGCTGATAGGAGACCGTGGCATTGCTTTTGTCAAAGCCGATGCCACCATACAGAGTGAGCACACCAGAGGTCTTGCTCGCCTGCACGCCGAAATGGCTGGCTGTGACGGCGATCAGCGAATCATCCAGCGTGAAACTCTGGTAAAAATATCCGGCTGAGATATCAAAAGGCAGCAGGGGAAAGTACTGGCTGATGCTGTGGCGCAGGCCATAGCCCTTCAGCGTGACGGTGCCGAATTCCTGCTGTTCGTTTTTCATGCTGGCGTAGCGCACGGTCACTTCTGTGCCGAGAATGCCCCCGATCGTGACCTGTGGAGCGGCAAAAGGTACGGCATTGAGGTTGAGCCCGCCCGGAAAGGCGTACTCCGTACCGGAGACCCCCTGAATAATCACCGCGTCCGGGCTGCCGACGACAGTGGCGACTTCGACCGGATCATCAGGCATAAATCCCCCCTCGGGTCTGGCCATGTAGGTCTTGTCCTGGTCAGCGATCAGGGCCTCCATGACAGCCATACCAACATAGATATAAGGCCGTATGGCGCCGATTTTCGCCGAACGATACCAGCCACGATTGAAGTTCATCCCCAGAGATGTGACCAGCGGAGCGATGTAGCCTGATGCATTGTCTCCGGTATAGCGCTGCAGGTTCTCCTCGATCTGAGCCTGGCTTCGGGAAGGTGCCAGCAGCATTATGACGGCCAGAAGCAGCAAAATGATTTTATTTTGTGGATTGCGGGTTAAGCGATGCATGTGTCCTCCATGTTTGTTACGTACGGCACGGGCGCGCCGTTTTCCTTCCTTGAAATGCACTGTCTTCGGGTATTTCTCTGGCGGGCAGAATCCTTTCGATAAACGAAATGAATGACGTGACCTGATAGGGTGATAAGTAAGTTCGCACACAATGAGTGCCGGGAAACATCTTCAGGGCCTGCACCTCATCTGTGAGCAGAGCACGTGAATGAATGTAACGGAATAAAATAGATAACTGTCGCCTGTCTGGCAAGAGGAAAAAACCGGCGGTTTCGTTAGCAAAGTAGCGGACTGCCGGCAATCCGGCTACATTGCATTATTTTCGATGTGTTCGATATGATGATGGTTTGCCGCCGCTCAGAAAATTACCTGCATTTGTCCCAGGTTGCGTTTTTCGCACAGCGACATGAGGAGATATTAAAGATGACTCTCCCTCAGATTCTGTGGGTCGAGCAGGATTCAGCTTACCTGCCGGCAAATGGGATTGACA
>WFTM01000222.1 GCA_015485525.1 Candidatus Zhuqueibacterota bacterium
GAAATGACACCGGATTATCGCCATCCGACCTATTTTGAAGCCTATGAGCACAAGCGTCCCTATCTGCAGCGCATCGAAGGTGTCCTGCAGTGGCTGCAACTCCCTGAGCCGGAACGTCCGCATTTTATCACCCTGTACTTCGACCTCGTCGATAGCAAAGGGCACCAATTCGGCCCCAATTCGCCGCAAGTGGATGCCGCGGTCGCGCGTATGGACAGCCTGCTCGGTGTGCTGCGCAACGGGCTGGAGAAAATCGGTATGGGGGAGAAGGTCAATCTCATCATCGTGTCGGACCATGGCATGACCGAGCTGAGCCCGGAACGCGTGGTCAACGTGCGTGAGCTGGCAGGAGATATCGAAAGCCGTTTTCAGGGAATCGGCCCGGTCGTGACTGTAGAACCGAAGCAACCGGATCTACGTGAAGCGCTGTATCAGCGGCTGCGCACAGCGCAACAGCATTTTCGGGTTTATAAAAGAGAAGAGATGCCGGGGTACTTTCATTTCTCAAAACACCCCTTTATTCCCTCTCTGATTCTGGTCGCTGACATGGGCTGGACTCTGATCACTGATCGCAATTTCCGCGGAAAAGGCAACCACGGCTATGACAATTATCAGCTCGACATGCACGGCATTTTTTATGCCGTCGGCCCGCAGTTCCGCGCTGGATATCGTACCGGCACGGTACGTAATATCGACATCTATCCGTTGCTGTGCGAGTTGTTTGGCATCATGCCACGTGCCAATATCGACGGCGAGCTCAACCGGATCGGATTCCTTCTCAATGAGTCGAAATGAGGTGATATTGTGAAACTCCTGCTTATCGACGCCAGTCCATATATTTTCCGGGCCTACTATTCCATGCCTGCTTCGATGAAAGGCCGCGATGGCAAACCGGTCAATGCGATCTATGGGTTCACGAAAACCCTGTGTCAGTTGCTCACGCAGGCAAAAGTACACCACGCCGCGATCGCTTTTGACGAAAGTTTGACGACCTCTTTTCGCAACGATTTTTATCCTGAGTACAAGCAGCAGCGTGAGCTGCCGCCGGCGGATCTGGTCGAGCAGATGCAGACGTGCAAACATATTGCTGCTGCTCTGGGACTGGCTGTTTTTGTCGATGAGCGCTATGAAGCAGATGACCTGCTCGGGACAGTGCTCGCGCAACTTCGTCCGCACGGCGTGCGCGCTGTCGTTGTTTCGAGCGATAAGGATTTGGCCCAGCTCATCGGCAATGGTGATTTGTTGTGGGATTTTGCCCGCGATCGCTTGCTGGATCAGCGCGGCGTTGCCGAACATTTTGGCGTGCGTCCCGATCAGATCGTGGACTATCTCGCCCTCATGGGCGATACTGTGGATAATATCCCGGGCGTACCCGGAATCGGAAGCAAGACAGCGGCTGCGTTGTTGAAGGCGTTTGATACCCTCGATAACGTTTATGAGCGCCTCGAGGCCATCCCGGACATCGGCCTGCGCGGGGCGCGCCGGGTAATGGATAATCTCACTGCTCACAAAGAACAGGCTTATCTGTCGCGGCGCCTGGCCACGATCGCCACTGACGCCCCGGTTCGCGTCACGCCAGCGGACCTGCTCTGGCAGAAACCAGATAGCGAGGGTTTGTCTGCCCTCTTTGACCGGCTGCGGTTCGGCGCCAATATCCGCAAGCAGGTGGAAGGCGTGGAGCTCGTCTATCGACAAATTCAGCCCTGATGAGACGGCTTTCGTCCCTTCGCACACAGAACTCCGTGAGGCAGGAGAGCACGATATAGTCCCCACGTGACTCTTTACTTACAGGATATCACAGGCGCAGGTGATCTGTTTCAACAGCTTACTGACCCTGATTTCACAGGAGGGAGAGCATGCAGGACAAACTGTATTTTTACAAAGCGCACATCAACAGTGTGTATGACGGCGATACCTGCCGTATCGATGTTGATCTCGGCTTGCATACGTGGATACGCGATGAGCCCGTGCGTTTGCGCCGTATCAATGCCCCGGAAGTGCGTGGCGCGGAACGCCCTCGCGGGCTTGAAGCGCGCGATTTTCTGCGCGAGCTGATCCTTGGGAAGGATGTCCTCATCGAAACGTTTAAGGATAAAAAGGGCAAGTATGGCC
>WFTM01000223.1 GCA_015485525.1 Candidatus Zhuqueibacterota bacterium
CCGTATCGAAATATTTATGGCGGATGGTCGGCAGGATGATCAGGCGGACGCCTTTATAGTATTCGCCCTCATAATCGATATTGTTCGAGCGCCCATAAACCGTGACCTCGTGCCCCATTTCCACAAGCCGGGGAGCGAGCTCTTCGGCAAAAGTCTCAAATCCCCCGTAGTTGGCGGGAATGCCACGAATTCCTAATATCGCAATTTTCATCTGAACAATCTTCCTGAGATAAACTTTCCTGTCCCGATTAATTCACTAACAAGCGCTGCTTGCAAAGACAAAGTGATATTTGCTACCACGAATAGCCGATGGCAGAATAACAGCATCACCTCGCAGAAAATACCGGCACAATTTCACGACAACTCAGCACTCTTCGCGGTGATACCAAAAGTCATCCGCGCATTTTTTCGAACCGCAAAGACGCAAAGGGCGCGAAGAAAAACAATGTCAAATGCCTGATGTGTTGGTAATGATTTTTTTCACTCCAGAACTCTTTGCGCTCTTCGCGCCTTCGCGGTGAAACCCTGATTCAGCTCAAAACCGGATAAACGGTATTTTCTGACCGGCTTACAACAGATTCAAAAATTCTTCACGCTCCTACTCTCACTTCAGCGGCTGAGCATGGTGCGGACTTCCGGCATGTCGATTTCACGCACCAGAAAAACGGCAGCGAAGTAAAACCCGGTAAAGGCCAACGCTTTGGGGATCACCAGCGCCGGGCCAACCTGCCAGGCGGAAAACAGGGCCATGGTCAAAGCTGAGACCACCGCAATGCGCAGCACCGTATCCCAGGGGACAAAACTCCTGAAGCGCGACATCATCCACGAGCCACCGAGCAGGATGCCGGCCAGGCTGCCGGCGCATGTACCCAGGGCAGCACCACGGGTCCCATAAACCGGTACCAGCAGATAGTTCGCGACAGCATCGACCAGCACAGCAGCGACCGCAATGATGAACGCCATCCCCGGGCGCGCATCAGCATTGATCACGGTCTCGATGATGTAAAAGTACGTAAACAGCGTCATCGCCAATGTCAAAACAGGCAGAATATCCGCAGCCGGGCGGTATGTTTCCGGGTAAAGCAGCAGAACCGTTGCTTCGGCATTCTGCCAGAGGAACAATAACACCGGCGTCAGCAAAATGAGCAGAACACGCAGAACCTGGCGCACCTGTTCCCGCACTTTTTCCTCCCGGCCTTCTGCGATCGCCTGCGACAGCACCGGCAGCAGAGTAAAAGACACGGCCAGAAAAACCAGATACGGAATGCGTGCCAGAGTTCCGGCATTGAAATAGTACGACAGGTCCCGTTCCTGCAGCAGGCGTTTGACAAAGAAGAAATCCACATTCAGCAGAAAATTCACCGAAATGGTGAACAAAACCACGGGAACGGCAAACCGCCTGATAGTCAGGAAGTCCACCTGCTCACTTTTCCTGCCCAGTGCGGACCGGACATACCAGGCACCTGCCAGCATACCAAAGATCGAACCGAGCCAGTTGCCCACCAGCGCCCCGGCGACCCCAAAACCGCTGAACACCAGCACGGCCACGCTGATCAGTTTGCCGATGGGATAAGCGATCGCAGCGATGGCCTGCTGCTGAAAGCGGCGCTGTCCGCCGAGCACACCGGCATAGAACCAGTACATGCCGTATAAAACGACATCGATGGCAGCGATGCGAAAAAGCGGTGTCAGGGCGCTGTCTGCAAAAATCCAGGCGATGGCCGGGGCCAGCGCAAGGGCGGCGGCAAAAACCAGCAGCGTGTAGCGCATCTGCATCCTCTGCCCCATGCGAATCAGGCCGGATTCGTCAAATGTGCCGGCGGGCAGATACTTCTGCATCGCTGTCGGGATACCGTTGATGACAAAGAGCTCGACCCAGAGAAGCAGGGTCATGATAAAGCCGTAGCGACCGTACTGTTCCTGCTCGAGCTTGTAAGCCAGCAGGATATTTATGGCATAGCCGGAGATGAGAAAAACCACCTGGCCGGCCATCAGCATCAGCGTGCCGCGAGTCGTGGAAGTTGTGCCGCTATCCCCAGGCATAGACCACCACCGTACCCCCTGGTGTGCGGTAAACCTGTTTGAGCTTGTTTTTTATAAACTCACGTACATCAGCACGCACATACCGCTCGCGTTCGAAACGGTACAGATCGACGATGAGCCAGCCCTTTGGATTGAGCGCGATCACACGCTGCAGGTCTTCGAGAGTATCGACCACCTGCGCATTGCTGAAATAATCGCGGATTTCACCGTTTGTGGTATAAACTTCCTCGGGCCGTGGCCGCGCCATGCTGGCCAGAAAATAATCAGCGCGCGTGGTGTAAAAATAGGTCGTCAGCGGCAGGGTCGATATCACCGGCTCTCCCCCTTCCATCTGCTGCTTGACGAACTCTCCGGCCGGCCGCCACTCGAGATGAGAAACTGCGCCATTGGTACCATAGCTGATCGCCGGAATTTTACGCGCAAAGCGCACCCAGGGCGACAGTACGAGCACGCCGGCAAGCATGCCGAGTACACTGCCATACACGATCAGTTTTTTGCTGCCCCGCGCCATGGTTGCCGGCAAAATTTTCTTGACCAGAACCGCTCGCATGAGATAGGCAGTCTGCGCCAGACCGTATGCACTGATCATGATCATCAGTGCGTAGGCATGAAAAGCATAGCGCTCGACACGCAGAGCAAAAAGCGTGGAAAGGAGAAACAGGGGCACAACACACATCATCCACAAATAAAAAGCCGGCTGCGAACGCTTGTAGAAAACCATCACTGTGCCCACGCCGAAAAACAGCGCTATCGACCAGAAAAAACTGTTGCTCACACGCTCGACATAGTACCACGGATTTTGCACATAGCTGTACTGTGACCAGTTGGGCTGAAACTCCAGGGCTGTACGCACCTTGGCAAAAAAATCCGGCAGCAGCAAAATGCCGGCGAGCAGGCCCAGAAGGCTGATAAAGAGAAAAAAGAGATATTTTGAGATCACCGCCGGGTTACGATCCCCAGCCATGCTTGTGACCACGATCATGATCACGGCATACGCCAGTGCTGCCGGAAAAACAACGCCCGCGAGCATGTGCAGCGAGGCGGCCAACAGCAGGCTGAACGTCCCGACGACCAGCCAGAGCAGGTCGATATTCCAATCGGCGAGGACTTTTTTCAAGCCTGTGCGGACAACCCCGGACTCGTATTTGCGCCTCGTGCCTTCCAGGCCTTCATACAGGCCATACACGCCCACCAGAAAGAAAAACAAAAACATGGTGTACATCCGGCACTCGCGCGCCCAGCCGATCATCAGCGGGTGCAGGGCAAAGAGCAGCGCTGCCAGCAGACCGTGAAAGCTGCGCCCGAACATGCGCCAGGCGATGAAAAAAACCAGCGGGATCGTCACTGTGCCCCAGAACGCAGATGGGATGCGCGCGGCGAACTCATTGACGCCAAAAACGGCAAACGACCACGATACCAGCCGGGTGAACAGGATGCTGCGATCATATGTCATATTCGAGAGCAGCACAGGCCCTTTGCCCTGCAGCATGGCCTGGGCTGCTGCCACATGGTTCACTTCATCGACCCAGTAGCTGGCGG
Organism: Candidatus Zhuqueibacterota bacterium; assembly: GCA_015485525.1. GTDB lineage: Bacteria > Zhuqueibacterota > Zhuqueibacteria > Zhuqueibacterales > Geothermadaptataceae > Geothermadaptatus. Next base: position 3,583 of record WFTM01000223.1, read on the forward strand.
TACCGAGATGAGCAAACCGCAGCCAGCCGCCGGCGAGCACGATCACGGTCAGAATCAACCAGATGCGCAAAGGTTGTTTTTTTCGTTTATTCAGGGCAGACATGATATCCCTTGACGTTCCTGTCAGGCATCACCGGCCGGGCTTTTGCTGGTTCGTTTCTGGCTCCGCGATGATGATTGTTTTCTGTTCTGTTTGGGCCGGTTTACCGTCATCACACCCGCAGGCTTGCTGTCCTCATGCAGTTTGAGCAGGTTCACTTCCAGCTTTTTCACCCGATACAGCACGCTTTCAGTCAGATTGCGGTGCCCGGCGATGAGGTCCGCCAGCACGCCGAAGACACTGACCTGAAAACCGATGAGCATCAGAACAGCGCTGAGGATCAAAGACTGTATGTGCCCGGCGCCGCCATCGATGAAAAGGAAATAGTACAGAAACCGCAGCGAAATCAGCACGCCGAGCAGAAAGATTGCCAGCCCGACCTGCATGAACACCTTGAGCGGTTCATACATGGTATAGATGCGCAAAATGGTTCCGATACTGCGCTTCAGGTAGGACGGGATGCTCTTGAACAGGCGCGACTCGCGCAGCTTGTCGTTGGTTTCAACCTTGACAAATTCGGTCGCGATATTCTTTTTCCCGGCCTGGATGATCGTCTCCAGGGTATAGCTGAACTTCGAGATGACATGCAGGCGCAGGGCAGCTTCGCGGCTGTAGGCCCGAAAACCGCTGGCAGCATCCGGCACAGACGTTTCCGACACATGCCGCACGACCCAGGAGCCCAGCTTCTGCAATTTTTTCTTAAACCAGGAAAAATGCGGCACCTTATCCACCTGCCGGTCGCCGATAACCATATCAGCCCGGCCCTCGAGAATCGGTTTGATCAGATCGGGAATGCACTTGCCTTTGTACTGATTATCGCCGTCAGTGTTGACGATGATATCAGCGCCCAACTTGACGGCCGCATCGAGGCCGGCCATAAACGCCTCGGCCAGGCCTTTGCGCTTGGTCATGCTGACGATATGGTGAACGCCATGCTCTTTGGCGACTTCGACGGTGCGGTCGGTACTGCCGTCATCGATGACCAAAATTTCGATGTCATCGATGCCTTCGATTTCCCTGGGCAGATCGGCCAGCGTTATCGGCAGCGTTTCTTCTTCATTCAGACACGGTATCTGGATTATGAGCTTCACTGTCCCACCACTGTTTCGATATTATATTCGCGTATTTCACGAGCGTGTGTGTAGATGATCATCTCTCCGATCAGGCCAATCGATATCATCTGCAACCCGATGACCAGCAGGAGCGTGCCGAGCAGCAGCAATGGCCTGCCGGCGATAGCACCGAATCCGAACAGGCGGTAAACGAAAAGATAGGCGCTCATCAGTCCGCCGGAGAGGGTGAGAATCATGCCGAAAAAGCCGAGAAAATGCAGCGGCCGCTTGGAATACCGTGTGAGAAAAATCACGGTGATGAAGTCGAGCAAGCGGTTGATATAATCGCCAAAGTATTTCGATTGCCGGAATTCGCCGGGCATCTGTTCTATTTTCTCTTCGACAACTTTATAGCCTTTGCCATGCGCCAGCAGCGGCAGGAAAATATTGAGGTCGCCATAAAACGTGACATTATCCAGCATGGAGCGGCGGGCGGCGAAAATGCTGGAGTTGATATCATTGAGCTTGAGATTTCCCAGACGGTGCACCAGCGCATTGAACCAGCGCGAGACCTTTTGATTGAGCTCAGAATCTTTGCGCGGCCAGCGCCAGCCGACGACGAGATCATTGCCCTCATCGAGTTTTTTCAGCAGCCCGGCTACGCCATATAAATCAGCACGAACGCGGGCAGCGGCATAGACGACCACCTCGCCTTCGGAGTTTTTCAGTCCGGCATCGAAACAGCTGGCTTCTCCAAAAGTATTGCGCATGCGGATCAGCTTGACACTCTTGTCCTTTTTGGCGATTTCCTGCAGAACCTCCCAGGTTCTGTCTTCGCTGGCATCATCGACGAGGACGATCTCACCGGGTTTGCCGTATTCTTTCAGTCCTTCGACAAGGCGCTCGTACATGGTGGGGATAAAGTCCGCCATATTGTACACCGGGATGATGACCGAGACCGCGGGTTTGGCGCTGCTTTTCCGGCGAGTCCGCGGCGAGGTCTTTGATGTGGCAGTTTTGCGTGTCGTCGTTGTTTTGCCTGAGCCGGCGGTTTTGGCCCGGGTTTTCTTCGCCGTGGCCGTAGTCTTATTATTTGTCACTGCTGTGGTCTTGCTTGCCTTTTCTTCCATCCTGATACCCTTTGCTATCCTTTGTGTTGTATAAGATCGTACCGGCGTTCGTCACGTTTCTCACCAAGCTGAATCACCATCTGAGCGACCAGCCCCAAAAACAGAAAATTCACCCCTGCTGCGAGCAGAAGGATCACCATCGAGACCTGAATATTGAGCTCTTCCGGAGTCACCGACGAGTTGAGCCAGGCAAAGAACAGCCCACCCATGCCAACAATGCCGATAAAATTGAAAAGCATCGCCAGAGTGCCGAAAAAATGCACCGGATTGGTGAGATATTTCAGCAGCAGGTTGAGGGTTGTCAGGTCCATCATCACCCGGAACGTGCGCGTTATGTTGTATTTCGACTCTCCAAAACGCCGCTCATGATGATCGACGACGATTTCGGTAATTCTCGCCCCTTCGATCCGCCCGAGGGCAGGAATGAAGCGGTGCAGCTCGCCATACAGCCGGACACGCTGCATCAGATCGCCGCGATAGGCTTTCAGAGAACAGCCGGTGTCGTGCAGGTTCACCCGAGTGGTACGCCGGATGAGATAGTTGGCGATTTTACTCGGAACCTTGCGGATGAGCAGCTTATCCTTACGGTTTTTGCGCCAGCCGCTGACGACATCATAGCCTTCTTCCATCTTGCGCACGACGTTGGGAATATCTTTGGGGTCGTTCTGCAGGTCGCCATCCATCGTCACGATGATCTCGCCGCGGGCCATCTCGAAACCCGCTGCCATAGCTGCAGACTGGCCGAAATTGCGCCGGAATTTGACAACCTTCAGATGCTTGTCTTTCTGAGCCAGCTTTTCGAGGATAGCAAACGTGTCATCCGTACTGCCATCATCGACGATGATGAGCTCATAGCTCCGGTCCCATCCCTGCATGACTTCGGAAATTTTCTCGTGCAGGATGGGCACGTTTTCCTGCTCGTTCATCACGGGTACGACGATGGAGACGTCGAGTTTTTTTTCCGCATTTTTCGTTTTTTGCATGATCTTCAGGTAACTGTTCAGGTATCTTCATAAGCCACTGTTCGCACAATGGTAACTAGCGATTACCCCCCCGGAAACTCCGTGTGCAGCGCTGCGAGCTCCCACGAATTTTTCAGTTTTCTTGCATCTTCGGGGCCATCTCATCTTCTGCTTCCGGACTTCTGGGATGTCACTTCCCGGCTGCGCGGACGAACAAAGCCTTTCCCGCAACGCCTTACTGCTGCTGGCGACGGCGTCTTCTTCCCAGCAACAGAGCGACAGCCACAACCGGCGCCATGACGACAAGCTCGCGCAGGGCAACGAAAAAGTTCTGCGCAGACAGCACGCTCTGAAAAAACTGCGCGCTCTCGGACGACTTGTGCACCGAGGCAAACAGCCAGTGTGGTGAAATAAAGCGCTGTTCAGTCAGCGGCCACAACAACGGCACCCCATAGGGCGCGCGCAGATCGTTATTAAAAACATCCAGCAGCATATGCGAAGCATAAACGAGTGCACAGATCGTGGCATAGGCAGTGAAATTCCCTCCGTGCTTGCGGCTGAAAAACAACGCGCAGAACACGCCAAAAAACAACGCCGCTGCCAGGCTGTGCGACATGCCCTGGTGATACAGATTCGGAGTACCGAGCAGAAAGCCCGGCAGATAGTCGAGGTCTGCCAGGTTGGCCGCAAAAATAAAAAAGAACACATCCTGCCACCTGTGCTGAAAAAAACGCAGCCCGGTCAGTTGCAGAAGGCCCAGCCCGGCGAGGCTGTGGCCCACGGGTAAAGGCATCTATTCCGCTCCGTAACGCTTTTTGCGATACCAGCTGTTCAGCTTGTGCAGCGTATCGCTGCTGATCGCCGAGTGATACAGTTGTTCAACCAGCCCGTCCCACATCATGGCTTTGTGGCTGGTAAAAATACGAAAGTGGAAATTGCGCTTTTCCTGCCCTTTCCAGCGATATTTATACGGCTCATCACCGCGCGACAGATCGAACTCATTCAGACCGTAGCCGATACACTTTTCAAAAGCATGGCCGAGCACGACATTGCCGACGCTGAGCTTGTGAAACTCAGGAGAATGGGCATAGACATCCGCGTAGATTTTATTATTGCGCTCATAGCCGGAAATTCCGGCAACAGGACGCTCATCAGCATACAGCACCCACAGGCGGAAATCACCGCGGGCGGCAAGACGCTCGACTACGGTTCTTTCAAACTGGGCGGCATCGCTCTCATCGTAGCGGGTTGCTCCCTTTTCATCCTGCCAGCGCTCATTGTAGATACGCACCAGGTCTTCATAGCCCTTGCGTACATCTTCGCCATTGCGATACTCCACCAGCTCGGTCTCGTAGCGTTTGGCCAGGTAGCGCCGGTCGTATCCGACATCCCTGCGCGTGCGTTTGCCAAGGCGAGCGAGAAAGCTGTCCCAGTCCTGCGGCAACGGGATAGTGACGCAGATCCTGTCGCTTTCCACCGCAAATACCGGGAAATAGCGCCCGGCGAGCGAAAACAGAAAAGGCAGATTGCTCGAGGTATCCGGCACATCCTTGAGTTCGATAAAAGAGAACCGTTTGCGCTGTTCATAGAGCCAGGGGAAGAGTTTGTTAAAAAACTCCTCTTCCCGCCCCTTGTGCACGAGAAAATCGAGATAGTCCGTGCGCTTGACACCGATGAAAGCCAGATGCCGGAGCGGCAGCCCAAAATAGGTTTTGCGCAGAAAGAAAGGCGCAAAGCCGAGGCTCTCACCCTCGTCATCCTGGACGTGCACGATGAAAAGCTCGCCGTCGCCGAGATATTGCCACCATGCCGTCAGCCACTCGTAACTCTGGTATGGCGTATGATTCGGGTTCGCTGCGTACACCTGTTCCCATTTTTCACGATGTCGTTTCCAGTCATCAACATTATCAATCAGTTCTATTGGCATATCCCTTTTTTAAAAATCCTCTGTTTTTCCCTGAGTTGATGAGATATACCTGTACGCAGCACCCGCACGCAGCCGTCACGGCCGGGCAGAGGTCGCCACAGTAACTCCCCGGTCATCAACTCACTCCACACTGCTTTGGTCTGTTCGTGCCCACTGAATCAGCCACAGGCCAGGCCTGCTCGTCACACAGACCTGTTGAGGGGGGAAGGCTGAATCCGGCACGTTTTCGACGCGTCTGTACCCACGTCGCGGAGCAGCACATCATGCTCGCAGCCTTGCTCCGAATGGCCACGTCTGTTTCCGGCGCTGTGCGCCCAAACTCATCGCAACGCTCTGCACATCATCCGCAGCAGGCGCTGCCGTTTTCCGCATCTTCTATCAAAGTCCTGGCTCGCCCGGCAGCTTCGACGATGGCCTTGATCAGCGTAACGCGCACACCGCCTTCTTCCAATTTCAGGATACCATCTATGGTGCACCCAGCCGGAGTAGTCACCAGGTCTTTGAGCACCGCCGGGTGCTCGCCCGTCTCCATGACCATTTTCGCCGCACCCAGGCAGGTTTGCGCAGCCAGCTCTGTGGCCACATCCCGCGGCAGCCCGGCTTTAACGCCGCCCTCTGCCAGGGATTCGATGATGATGTAGATAAAAGCCGGCCCGCTGGCACTCAAACCGGTAACAGCATCGAAATGTTTTTCATCCAGCCGCAGCACGCGCCCGACGCTGGAAAAAATCATATCAGCCTGCTCAAGATGCCTGTCTTCCGCATAACGCCCTGCGCAGATGGCGGTCATACCTGCCGTGACACGGCTGGGCGTATTCGGCATGGCGCGGATCACCGGCACCTGGTTTTGCAATCCGGCTTCGAGTATTTTCAGCGGTACGCTGGCCACTACAGAGATCAGCACCTGTTCCGGAGTCATCAGGTCACGCAGCTCATTCAGCAGCAGGTGGATCGCCTGCGGTTTGACCGCGATGACCACGATGTCTGCCTTCTGCACTGCCTCGCGGTTGTCTGTTCCGGCCTCAACGCCGAGCTTTTCCCGCACACGCGTAACGCTGGAGTTATGCTGTACCGTAGCCACGATCTGTTCGCGGCCGACAAGGCCGGCATCGAGCATGCCCTTGATCAGGGTTTCGCCAAGCTTCCCTGCACCGATAAATGCGATTGTTTTGCCGTCAAATTTTGTCATCATCCGTGATCCTTTGTCTCAACCATCAACGACTTCTTCCTGCAGCCGCTCTGCTTCGGGCTTGTTGCCCGAGAGCCAGTACACAACACCACCGGCCAGTGCTGCGCTGATCCACTGCGCAAACACCAGCAGTGAGAGAGAAAAAGCCTGTGCCTCCGTAGCACCGAGGGGCACGAAAAAAAAGACAAATGCTCCCTCGCGCAGGCCAATCCCGGCAATCGACAAAGGCAAAACCGTGATCGCGGTGATCAGCGGCACCATGATAAAATAATGGTACCATGCGACCGGTATGCCAAGGCTGACACCGACGAGATATATGATATAACTGCCGAGAAGCTGAAAAGCCAGCGACATGAGCACCAGCTTGAACATCGAGGTTTTCTCATGGCGCAGTGCCCGCGAGCTGTTCTGAAAGAGCTCGATTTTAGCGATGATCGCCTGCATGCCGAGACGTCTCAGGATAAAACCCAGCCCGGACAGAAACTGCGGGTGTAGCAAAACCCAAATGCCGAAAACAAACAGCACGGTCATCACCACGACTACCTGCAGGATTTTCATATTTCCCGTCGCCCGCGCCACCGGGAAAGCCACGACCAGAGCGATGGCGAAATTTGTCAAAAAGCCGACGACCCGCGTGACGAACATCGAACTCATGGCATCAACACCCTGGCGCATGTAGCGCGACAGGCTGAATGCCCGCACGATATCCATGCCGATGCTGGTCGGCATGAAAGTGCCGAAGAAGCTGCCGATGAAATGCACCTGCAGTACCCGCAAGAACGGAACGTTATTTCGCTGTGCCACCAGCACGATCTGCCAGCAGTAGGCGATGATCAGATTCTGAACAAAGAACAGGACTGTGGCCATGAGGTACAGCGGGATATCCACGGAACAGAAAGCGTGAACAAACTCCGCCATGTCCACTTTCCATATCAGCAAAGCGGTTATCAGCCCGACGCTGATCAGCCCTTTGAGCAAAAATTGAGAGGCTTTTTTCATCATACCGGCTGCAGAACGTCTTCCATTTTCAAATTTTTCTTATCCAGATTATTGCGGCACCAGAGCTCGAAAACCAGCAGCGCCCACAGGCGATGGCTGTTGTTATCCGCCTTGCTCATGTGTCGTCTGTAGAGTTTGTCAACAAACTCCGGATTGAAGATGCCGCGCTTTTTCAGCGCTTCGGCGCTCAGGTTTTCCTGCACCAGATTCTTCACCACCGGCACATCGCGCAGCCAGTTTTTAAACGGAACGCTGTGGCCGAGTTTATCCTTGCGGAAGACGATTTCATCCGGCAGAACACCTGCCATCACCTGGTGGAAAATATGCTTGGTTGCGCCATTTTTATCGATTTTCAGATCGCCCGGAATCCGCGCTGTGTATTCGACCAGGCGATAATCCAACAGCGGGAAACGCCCTTCCAGGCCGAACTTGCGTACCAGCTCCATGCGGCGCAGATAAAAACCCACCACCGTGTAATAATCGCCGTACAGGGTCTTGCTGAGAAAATCCGCGCCATCTGCTTCATCATAGAGCGAGCGGATATCCTCGAGCGGATTGGTCTTATCCATCAGCATGTGCCACTCGGGATTAAGCAGTTTGCGCAGCTCGTCTTCGGTGTAATAGATACGCCAGCGGTTGCTGTACAAATCCGCCGGGAAGGAGGCGCTGTATGAAAAACGCTTGGCCTTGACGACCAGGCTCTTTTTGGCATCCGTGTCCGGCAGGTGCTGCAGCACGCGGGTGAGGGGCTGGCGGATGAAACCGGGCACGCGCTCGAACTTGCTTGCCATCTTATCGGCGAGGTAAACCGGATGGCCGGCAAAAAGCTCATCGCCGCCATCGCCGGTGAGCACGTAATCGACCGTCCCGCCCGCCTTTTCAGCCAGCAGATACGAAGCAACCTCGATGCCGATATCGGAAAACGGCTCTTCGGAAATATTCACCACTTCGATGATGCGGTCGATATCGTCAGCTTCGTAGGGCACTTCGTGGTGCCGGGTGTTGTAACTCTCGCTCATCAGCCGCGCCCAGTGCGATTCATCGAAGGATTTCCCGCGGCAGCGGAAGGAAAAGGTATGGATATCACCCTCGACCATGGGCCGCATCAGCCCGACCACTGTGCTGCTGTCCATGCCGCCGCTCAGATACGCACCGGTCTTGAACCGATCCGCATCCAGGCGGATTTTGATGGCATCGCGGAACAGCTCGAGCAGCTCTTCCTTGTACGTTTCCAGCGATTTGTCAAAAGGTTCCTTGAAGGAGATGTACCAGTACGGATCGATGAGCATCTTATCGTTTTCGATCTTGAGCACATAACCGGGACGCAGCTTGTGGATATCTTTGTAAAAAGAATCCTGCGCCGGGTTGTAATTGAACAACAGATAGCGCATCACTGCAGTCGGGTTCAGGCCGGTCTCCACCGCAGGCATATTGGCAAGCTGTTTCAGGCTGGAGCTGAAAAGCAGCACGCCGTTTTTGCGGTAGTAAAACAGGGATTCAATTCCGAGATGGTCACGGGCGATCCACAGCCGGCGCTTGTTTTTGTCATAAAAGATGATGACGAAATTGCCGTTGCACTTGCGGAACAGCTCGGTGCCCCATTTTTCATAACCGCGTATCAGAGCAGCGCCGAACGATTGCTTGTAGTTGGCGGTCAATTTCGCCCCGAGCATTTCGGCGAGCTCGCCGCGGTTAAAAACAGAACCGTACAGGGTCACGGTTATGCCCTTGTCGGCATCGGTGTACAACAGGTGCCCGGCGTCGTGGGATGGCGCGCCGGAGGAGGTCAGCGCCAGGGTGAAATTTTCCTCGCTGAAGTCATGCTCGAGCTTGTCCGGGTTTTCCCCGCCCCAGTGCTCTTCGTACTGCTCGCGGGTGATATCCTGAAATGAACGGTCTCCAAAACTGCCGAAAATCATGGTTGCTCCTCTGCCTGTTGCCAGTGTTTTATCCCGACTACAACGCGCTCTGCAGGCGCTTACTGAATATCGGCATGTACCTGACGAATTTGTCCTTTATGACATCTGTGAAAGTTTTGCGTCCCGTGCCGGGAAGCGTAAAAATAAAACGATCTTCCAGGCGCATGATGTGCAGGGGATCATCGCCGGGACGGTTCGTTCTCCTGTCGCGCAGGATGCCCCAGTACAACGCCTGAAATCCTACAGCCTGCGCTGCCCGCACCGCCTGTCGCGAGCCGATAAACCACGGAAAGCAGAAATGTTTCACCTTCTTCCCGGGCAGATGCGCTTCGATGGCCGACTTGCAGGCGGACAAATCATCGACCAGCGCGGCTTCAGTTTCGGCGATGGTTTCATATTCTCCCGGGCCAAAGCGTTGCGTGGCCCGGCGCTGGACGCGCTGCAACTGTTTGCGCCAGTTTTTGCGCAGAAAAAAAGCCTCGCCGCCGTTCTCGCGCACATGGTCAACACACGCCTGCCGGACGTCCTCGTTGTCGAAATACTGGCTGTACGCTGAAAACCGCGGCTCTGCGCGGTACACCGGCGTTCCAAAAGGAACGTTGCGCGAATAGTCCGGCTGACCCTTGCTGTAATACACCGGCACGTGAATATTGGCGTAAAAATAAAAATCATAGTTCGGGTGGATGAAATCCACCAACTGCGGCGACACATGGATGAGATGATGATACATCGTGTGCGCTTCGAAATCGATGACGCCGGACTCGTGCATTTCGGCGATTTCCTGCCAGGAACAGAGCGGGTACGCCCCCTGCTCCCGTGCCAGCAGCGCCGCCTCAGAGACCACGCCCTGCTCATAATCTGACCACGCCGGCATGGCCGGCGCCTGCTCCGGAATACAACCGGGAATCAGAAAACTGATCGCCGTGAAGCCGTATTTGCGCAAAAGCGGCCAGGCAACACTGTACAGCGAGGCGGTGCCGTCATCAAAGGTCAGCACCACGGATCGCGGTGGCGCTGGCTCGCCCTGCGCCAGGACGGCGAGCAGCTCTTCGGCACGCAGGGTGCGGTAGCCATTCTCGTGCAGATAGCGCAACTGCTGCTCAAACTCCAGCGGCCGCACGCTGTGAAAAACGAAAACCGGTATCTCATCGCCAAGAGCGGCCTCTGTGCCTTTGAACACAAACTCCGGATAGTGCCGGGCAAGGATGCCGTAAATATCCGGCCAGTTTTTGCGATAGCTCCAGCGCAGCTTGTTGATCACCGTCGTGTACATGGCCAACCGTTATGCTGTGACGCCACTTTTTGCCGGCACAAGGCTCTCGTACAGCGCTTCGAGAGAGCGGACATTCTCGCCGATACTGAAGCGCCCGCTGTCTTCCCGTGCCTGGTCTGCGAGCTGTTGCGCCAGCTCCGGCTCCTGCAACAAACGCAGGATTGCCTGCGCCAGTGCAGGGGAATCAGCCTCATAAACCATCAGCGCTGAGCGTTCGTGCCGCGCCAGCTCGATCATACCGCCGACTTTGGTTGCCACCACAGGTTTGCCCGCGGCCATGGCCTCCACCAGCGCAAGGCCAAAGCCCTCGCGCAGCGAAGGAATGACGACGATGTCCAGCGCCGCCAGGGCTGCCTGGATATCACTGACAAAACCGGTGAACAGTACCTTTTCCGCGATGCCGAGGTCGCGTGCCTGCTGCTGCAGCGTATCACGCAGAGGCCCGTCGCCGATGAGCACGAAGGTGGCTTCGGGCTCGTGGCGCAGAACCTCGGCTGCGGCTTCGAGCAAATACGCATTGCCTTTTTCCTCGCGCAACCGCGTCACCGTGCCGATGATCGTGCCCTTCTCCGGCAAACCGTGCTGCTCACGGAAATGCTGCACGCGCTCTGCCGGCACGTTCTGAAAGTGCTCCAGATCGATCCCGTTCCAGATCACTTCGATTTTCTCTTCCGGAATCGAGCGGCCGTGTATCATGAACGCTTTCACCGCGTTTGAAACCGCCACAGCCACATCCGTGCGGTTGCGCAGCAGCCAATCCGCAACATACTGGTGAGGCTGTACCGGCAGAATGGCGTGCTCGTGCACGATGGAGCGTATGCCGATCTTGCGGGCTGCCAGACGGCCAAAATTCGCAGAAGAATAGCCGTGCAGATGCAGGATATCATACTCACCGCGAGCCGCCAAATCAGCAATCGCGGTTATATTTTTAGGGGAAAATTTACCTTCCTGAATATAGTGAACCGTGATGCCCTGTTTTTCCAGAAACTCACCGGCAGCATCCCGGGGGCGCAGGCCGGCAACATCGACCTGAAACCGGCTGCTGTCGTGCAGGGGAATCCAGTCCGCAAAAAGGCGAGAACAACTGCTGGGATTGACACCATCCATGGTGAATTTATCAATGACGTGCAAAACGCGTATTTTTTCGGTCATCCTGTTCTTTTTCGTCTCCAGTCCCGGTCATACATCTGCCAATTCTTCTTCATCTGCCAGCTCGCGGCGGTCTTTGACCACCCGAGCAGGAGAACCCACGGCAATCTGCCAGTCCGGCACATCGCGGTTGACGATCGAGCCCGCACCGATCACGCACTCTGCGCCTATTTTCGTGCCGTCAAAAACTACGGCATGCGCGCCCAGCCAGGCGTTATCCCCCACCTCGATGCCGCGGGCCTCGCGCTCCTGATAGAGCATGGGGATATCGGTACGGTTAAACGTGTGCGTGCCGCCGACCAGATAGCAGTAGGCCGCCATCAGCACCTTTTTGCCGACACGCACCGAATTGGCGGAAAAAATCTCACAGTTAAAGCCGATATTCGCTTCATCGTCGATATGAATATCGCCGTTCTTACAGCTCAAAATCGTATTGCGCCCGACAAAGACACCGGAGCCGATGAACAGGCCTTTGTTATCCTCGCCCTTGGCATCGAGCACGACGTTATCGTCGATGACCACATTATCGCCGATGTGAATTTTGCCCGGATGGCGCAGCACGACGTTCGTGCCAAAGGCAACGTTGCGGCCGCAGCTCCCGAGCAGTTTCGGATACAGTTTGCTGCGCATCAGCAGGCCGAATGCGCCCGGCAGGGCGGAAAACAGCGTCACGATCAGCTCGTAGCGGATCAGATCGCCAAAACCTGTGCTGCCGATGATCAGCTCCTGATATTTCTGCATGCTCGACTTTTTGCCGTCGAACAGCTCTTTTTGAATTTCAACCGTCTCTTTTTTGATGTCTGCTTCCGTGCTCATCTCTGCCCTTTCTATGCTCCGGCCTTCAATCCAGCAGGCCCTGCTCGCGATACCAATCAGCCGTCTTTTTCAGGCCGGTATCGAGATCGACGACCGGCTGATAGCCCAACAGACGCTTAGCCTTGGAAATATCAAAAGCGCGATCCTTGATAAAAAAATCGACCCTGCGGCGGTAAATCGGCGGAGAGATGCCAAGGGGTTTGCAGGCGATCTCGCACAGCAGCCCGGCAAACCACACCGGCCACACCGGGATGCGGCTCGAGGGCACGGGTTTGCCCAGAATCCCGGCGATCTTGCCGACCAGCTCGTTCAGAGTGAGATAGCCATCACCGCCGATGGTGAAAATTTCTCCCAGGGCTTCCTCGCGCTCCCCGGCCAGGGCAATGCCTGCAACCAGGTCTTCGACATAGGTGAGGTGATACAGTACTTTGCCGTTGCCGATCATGCGGAATTTACCGTTGTTGATGTATTTGAACAGCTTGAGGAAGCGGGTATCGCCCGGGCCGTAAATTCCTACCGGCCGGACTACCGAGCCGGGCAGGTTTTCCTTTTTAAAAAAGTCCAGCGCCAGCAGCTCGCCCTCTAATTTCGAATCCTGGTAATAGTCCCCCGGCGCATAGGGGTCTTCCTCTTTTGCCGGCGGATTTTTGATCTCGCCCTGAACGCCGACAGTACTGCAGTGCACGAAGCGGCCCACCCCGGCTTTTTTCGCTGCCTGCAGCAGCTTGCGCGTGCCCGAGACGTTGACATCCCAAAACAGTTGCCTGGGCACATTTTCAGCCCGGTACAGCGCCGCGATGTGGAAAACCACATCGATATCCTGCATGGCCTGGTCAAAACTCTCATCCTTCGCCAGATCACCCCAGGCGTATTCGACCTCCAGGCCATCGATGGTGCTCAGGTCTGATCCCTTGCGCACCAGTACCCGGACCTGATAGCCTTTATCGAGCAGATGCCGTGTCAGATAACTTCCTGTAAATCCGTTTGCTCCGGTAACCAGTGCTTTCTTCATTTATTTGTCCAGATAGATTTGCTTCCAGATGTGAAAAACCATCAACGCCCACAGGCGGTGGCTGTGATTTTCCCGGCCTTTCATGTGCTCGTCGATCAGACGATTGACCACATCGGGCCGGAACAGCTTGTCGCGGTTGAGCTGATCCTGCGACAGGGTGTCAGTCAGCAGCGGTTTGAGTTCCTTCTTAAGCCAGGTTTTGATCGGAATACTGAACCCTTCTTTGCCGCGGTAGAGAATATCGTGCGGCAGCAGCCCGTGCAGCGCTTCTTTGAGGATGATCTTGGTCTTGTTTTTCTGCATCTTCATAAAACCGGGAATGCGGGCGCTCAGTTCGACAACCCGGTGGTCGAGAAATGGCACGCGCGCTTCCAGCGAGGTCGCCATGCTCATGCGGTCAACTTTGACCAGAATATCATCGCAGAGATAGGTTTTGATATCGACGTACAACTGCCGGTTGAGCGGGTCGGTCGTGCCGGCGCGCTGGAAATAACGGCGCATGAAGTCAAAAGCTGTGCTGCCGTTGCGCTGCTGCAGCAGTTCCTGGCTGTACAAATGCTTTTTTTCATCCTCAGCCAGAAAGGTCATCCAGCGCGTATGGTGCAGGTCTTCAGGCAGGTTGCTGCCCTCGACAAAGCGCAACGCGCGGTTGATCAGCCCCTTTTTCTTCTCCGTCGGCGGCAGCAGCCCCACCGTCGGAGTGATGATTTTCTCGCGCACAAAAGCAGGAACCATGCGGCGATACGCCTGGTCTGTCCACTCGGCAATGTAGGTTTCATAGCCGCCGAAAAGCTCATCGCCGCCATCACCGGAGAGCACGACCGTGACATGCTCACGCGCCATTTTCGAGACCAGATAGGTCGGAAAAATGGAGAAGTCACCGAAAGGCTCGTCGAGATGATGCACGAGCTTCTCGGTCAAATCGAGCACATCCGGCTGGATGATAAACTCGTGATGATCAGTGCTGAAGCGCTCGGCGATCTGCCGCGCATAGTCGAGCTCATTGTAGCTGGCATTCTCAAAACCGATGGAAAACGTCTTTACCGGCTGGTCGCTCAGCCCGCTCATCAGCGCGACGATGGTGCTGGAATCGATGCCGCCGCTGAGAAAAGCGCCCAGCGGTACATCGCTGATCATGCGCTTTTTCACCGCATCGCGCAACAGGGAGATCAGCTCATCCTGCAACTGCTCCTTGCTGGCGCCGTTTTCGGCGTAGCGCAGGTCCCAGTACTCACGCGTCTCCACCTTGCCATTTCTGGAGACGAGCAGATGCCCGGCCGGCAGTTTCTTCGTACCCTGCAGAATGCTGTACGGCGCCGGTACGTACTCATAGGTGAGAAACAAATCCAGCGCGCGGTGATCGATCTCACGCGGCACTGCCGGCATCTGCAGCAGGGATTTCAGCTCGCTGCCGAAAACGATGCGCTTGTCGTCTGCATAATAATACAACGGCTTGATGCCGAGACGATCCCGCGCCAGGAAGAGCTGCTGGCGGTTGTTATCCCAAATTGCAAAAGCGAACATGCCGTTGAGTTTGTTCGGACACTCCGTGCCCCACTCCTCGTAAGCATGCACGATGGTTTCGGTGTCGGTTTTGGTCCGGAAGCGGTGGCCCTTTGCCTCCAGCTCCGCGCGCAGCTCCGGAAAATTGTAGATTTCACCGTTGAAGACAATCCAGATCGATTTATCCTCATTGGCGATGGGTTGCTTGCCCGTGCTCAGGTCGATGATGCTCAGGCGGCGCATGCCCATGGCGATATTGTTGAGCACAAAATAGCCGTCCTCATCCGGCCCGCGGTGGGTTATCACCTCACACATGGCGCGCAGAACCGGCTCGCGCACCGGCTCTTCGCGATCGAAATTCAGATATCCGCAAATTCCACACATGAGCTACTGGCCACCCTTTCTCTTCAGCAGTGCTTCGAGGTACTGATAGACTTCCTGCGTTTTTTTCAGATACGCTTCATAGCTGTACTCTTTTTCAGCCAACCGCCTGGCGTTCTCTGTGATCGCTTTGCGATAGCTGTCATCTTCGAGGACTTTGACGATGCCCTGCGCGAAATCATCCGGCTCGATCGCTGTCAGCACAGCGACCTCATCATTGAGTACCTGAGTATGGGTCAAGTGCTTCGTGGCAACGATGGGCACTCCCGAACGCAGGTACGAATAAATTTTCAGCGGCGTGTTGTTGCCCTCGATGCGCGGAGAAACGAGGATGTCGGCCATATTCATGAAGGCCGGAATCTCCTCCGGCGGGCGCTGACCGGTGAAAACGAAATAGTCGCTCGTGCCTGCCTCGGCAACGCGGGCTTTATACTGCTCCACCTGTTCCGGCTTGCCGCCAACGACGAGAAAACGCACGTTTTTCTGCTTCTCGATGACTTTCGGGCTGGCCTGCACCAGCAAATCCAGCCCCTGGTAGGGCTCGAACGTTCCGGTGTAGAGAATGACCGCTTCGCCGTTGATCTCAAAGGTGCTGCGGAACTGCGGGTCCGGCTTCTGTTCACCGAAAACGATGCTGTTATCTGCGACGTTTTCGATCAGTTTGTTGTATTTGTGCGGGAATTTATCGGTGACGTAATTCCACAACTCCGGGCAGATGGTGATCACCGCATGCGCACTCTCGATCGTGCGGTTTTCCAGCCAGTCAAAGGCTGAGACCAGCAGCTTGTTTTTGCTGTAAGCAAAATTATGCAACTGCTGCGGCAGGCTGCTGTGCATGTCGTAGAGATGCAGCAGCTTGAACTTGCGCGCCAGGCGAATGCCCATGAAACCGGCCTCTTCGTGGGTATGCAGCAGGTCATATCTGCCACGGCGCAGCATGCTCACCGCTTTGGCGTAGAGAACAGCGTCGAGGACCACCTTCGGCGCCGAAGGGCCGATGGCGATGTTTTTGATAAAAGGCACGCTGACCGTGCGGGTGATGTGCACGTTTTCGATACGCACATCCTCACCGATCGGATAGGTCAGCAGATCGATCTCATAGCCGAGCTTTGACAGGGCTGTCAGGCGGTGCAGTACGCTGAACGGTGTGCCGCGTGGTTGAAAAAACGGCTGTGGAGCTATCATTAAAGTTTTCATCGTTTTCTTCTCATCGAAAAGCTGAACATGCTGCGAGTGAATTTATGGAATTCCCTGATCGAAGAAGTTATCGTCAAATTTTGCGAAAAATCATTTTTTCTGCACTCCGGAGAATGGCTAACTGGCACCATAACCGGTGATGACCACAAAAAAGGTTTTGACCAGAATTTTAAAATCCAGCCATAGCGACCAGTTATCGATATATTCCAGGTCCATCTCGATCCAGCGCTCGAACTTGATGTTATTCCTGCCGCTGACCTGCCAGATGCAGGTGAGGCCGGGCTTGAGGGATAAGCGTCTGCGCTGCCAGAGCTGGTACATTTCCACCTCGACCGGCAGCGGCGGCCGCGGCCCGACCAGGCTCATATCGCCCTTGAGCACGTTGATGAGCTGCGGCAGCTCGTCGATGCTGGTTTTGCGCAGAAAACGGCCAATGGTCGTGATGCGCGGATCGCGTTTCATTTTAAAAACCGGGCCGTCCATCTCGTTTTTCTGCTCCAGGGCACGTTTTTTCATCTCCGCCCCCACAACCATGGAGCGAAATTTATACAGCGTAAACTGGCGGCCATTCAAGCCGCAGCGTTTCTGCTTAAACAACACCGGGCCTTTGGATGTAAATTTGATCACCAGAGCAACGACGATCATCAACGGGAACAGCAGGATCAGCAAGCTGAGAGAGATGACAATATCGAGAATGCGCTTGATGAACAGTTGCCATTCCCTGGCGTTGAACGTCTCGAATTCGAGCAGGGGAAAACCGCTGAAATCCGTCTGCCGCACCTTGGCGATGCGCAGGTTGTATAAATCCATGGAAATGCTGGTGGCGATACCTTCCCGCTCACAGGCCAAAATCGCCTCATCGATGCGATTGAGCCAGAGCCGCGGCACCACGAAAATCACCCGGTCGATCACCTTGCGGTGGATGATGAAGGGAATATCCTGAATGCGGCCAAGCACACGATAGCCTTCGATCTCTTTGCCGAACATGCCGTGGTCGTCATCGATCAGACCGACGATATTCAGCCCCCAGTTGGAATGCTCCTTGACCGTGCGGATGAACTGGCGTGCCCGCTTGCCCGTGCCCACGATGAGCAGATTAACCTGGTTGTAGCCGAGGGTGTGGATTTTATCGAGAATCTTGATCAGCGCATAGCGTTCGAGCAGCAGCAAAACGATCGTCATCAGGGTGTAGATGACGATGAACACCCGGCTGGTCTGCTTCATCTGGAAAATAAAAATCAGCGAACCGAGCAGCAACGTAGTGATCAGCGAGGTTTTGAAAATGATCAGGACATAATTGAGGAAACGTTTGGTGCGGATATCGTGATAGGCGTTCTGCATGGACATGACGATGATCCACGCCGGCACATAGCTTGCCCAGAGTATCCAGTTTTTCTTTGCAAAATAAGCCAGGCCATAAATATCATTGGAGTGAGCGAACGCCATACCGCTCAGCCCGGAGATCGTGCTCAGGTACAAACGCAGAAAATAAGCCAGCACAAAAGCCAGTAGAATGACGCCTGTATCGACGAACTTGATCAAACTTCGAAGAAAAGCTTCCTTTTCCCGAACCATCAGACTTCCTCAACCTCTCGTTGCGTATCCGATCCAACCCGAATAAGAATACAGCGCCCCCTTCTTGCGAATACTCTCCCCCCTTTCCTGTTCGATAAAATCACAGTTCGCGTGAGGCCGGCAGCGCCTTCACGCACTCCGTCACGACGAGGCGACGCGTTTAAACCACCCCACGAACTCCGTGATCCCTTCAGCCATATTCACCTGTGGTGCATAACCAATTTCCTCACGAGCCCGGGAAATATCTGCATAAGTTATAGGTACATCTCCTGGCTGCGTGGGACGGCGATCGATCACAGCTTTTTTCCCCAGTTTGTCTTCGATGAGTGCTATCAGTTCCGAAAGTGTGATGGTTCTGGATTCCCCGAGGTTGTAGATGTGATACCCCCGGCAATGGTCCAGGCTTTTCTGTACGCCGTCGATGATATCGCTGATATAGGTATAGTCGCGGCGGCTGGAGCCATCACCAAACACCGGTATCGGCTCTCCGGCATTGATCAGCCGGGTGAATTTGTGGATCGCCATATCCGGCCGTTGCCTCGGCCCATACACGGTAAAAAAGCGCAGGCAGGTTATATTCATCTGATAGAGATGATGATAGGTAAAAGCGATGAGCTCACAGGCCTTTTTCGTTGCTGCGTAGGGGGAAATCGGATTATCCACCGGGTCTGCTTCTGAGAACGGGACCTTCTCATTCTCTCCATAAACCGAGGAAGAAGAGGCAATCACGATGCGCTCGATGCCCTGCTTGCGGGCGTGGTCGAGCAACTGCATCGTCCCCTGCACGTTGACGCGCTCATAGAGTAAGGGCTGCTTTAAAGAAGGACGCACCCCGGCACGCGCGGCCAGATGCACCATGGCATCGAAGCGGTGTTTGGCAAAAATCGTTTCCAGCAACTCTGCGTCCGTCAGGTCGCCCTCGATGAGTGTAAACTCACCCACGCGACGGACTTCATCGAGATTGCGGCGTTTGATTTTCGGATCATAGTAGTCATTGAAATTGTCGAGGATAACAACTTCATGGCCGTCCTGCAGCAGCTTTTCACAATAATGCGAACCGATAAAACCGGCTCCGCCGGTCAGCAAAACTTTCATCCTGTGTCGCTTTCGCTTGTTGTTTAGCCTGAAAAATTCAAAAATCGCACGTCAATCAGTCTGGTTATCCACTTAACTCAGCACGGTTGCATTTTTTCAACCAGGCTGCCTGAGCACAGCACCTGTCAGGATCAGAACCGTCATTCCGGTTTCCCCGCAGGGGAAGACCGGAATCTCCCGGACTCAGGCACGGGTCAGAAAAGGTGAGATTCCGGCACGGCGCTGCGCCTGGCCGGGATGACACATGCCGGTATCTGAGCCGGCCCCGGTTTGCTGAGTGAACTGGCTACCCGGAGTTTGTTGTGAATAACTTCATGTCAGTATTGGTAATAGCTGTAGCCCTCGTGTGCGAGATCGGTGCTGACGCCGTTGAGAATCACGCCGATCACTTTGGCCGGGACGTGCTGATAGAGCTCCATCTTTTGCCGGGCCATGTCTCTGTGCGTCTTTCCTGCGCGTACAACGATCACCGTAGCATCGACCTGCGTACCGACAACGACCGCATCGGTTGCGGCGTTCAACGGCGGAGTATCGAAAATAATCAGATCAAAGCGCCGGCGCACCTCGTCGAGAAAACGCTTCATCTGGTGTGATCCCAAAAGCTCTGAGGGATTCGGGATCAGCGCTCCGCAGCTTACGACCGACAGGTTGGGGATATGCGTCTCGTTGATGATCTCCGCTACCGGCAGGTTGCTGGTCAAATATGTGCTGAAGCCCGGCTCCTTGGGCACGCCAAAAGTATTGTGCAAAACGCCGCGGCGCAGGTCCGTATCCACGAGCAGGGTGTTGCTCTTCTGCTGGGCCATTGTGATGGCGAGGTTCGCTGCTGTGAATGACTTCCCATCTCCCGGCGCCATGCTGGTGATCACCAGACTCTGAATCCGCCCGACGCTCTTGGAAAACATGATGCTCGTGCGCAAAGAGCGATACGCCTCCCCGATCGGCGTCGGCGAATAATCGTGGGTCACTATCTGATTATCGATGATTTTCGCCTTTTCCTGATCCTGAACATCACCGATCTCGCTGAAATCAATCTCCGGGATCGTGCCGAGCACGTTGATGCGCAGGTTTCTGCGCACATCTTCAACGGTTTTCAGAGACTTGTCCAGGAATTCAATTCCGAGAGTGATGATGATACCGAGCATAAACCCGGCGATCACGCCGATGGCAGCGCGGGTTTTCTTGTTGCTGTTGACCGGTAAGTCAGGTGGCAACGCACGGTCGAGAATAGTGATCTTCTGGGTTTCGCCCTCTGTTGAAAGCCGGGCGTTCTCATAATCGCTCAAGGCTGCCTGGTACAGATCCTGCAATGTTTCATTTTTGCGCTCCAGCTCATCGAGCTGGGCGAGTACAGCAGGTTGCTGTTTCAGGGAGCTCTTAATTTTTCGTATCTTTGCCCGCAGCTTGCGGATTTCAACGTTGTTCTCTCTGATGGTCTTTTGCGCCAGGGCGCGCACATCAGCATACTCCTTGCGCAGTTTGCCAGCCAGCTCGATGGCTTTCTCGCTGAACTTGGTGTTCACCGTTTTCTTGTCATAATCTTCCTCGAGCTTGGCGATGCGTGTCCGTAACAACGAGGCACTGACATTGTCCTCAAAAATTTTCAAACCGAGTATCTGGTTGTAGATCGTACGCTGCTCATCGCTGATCTGACCACTGCCTTCTTCCGCAAGGGCGGCCTCGCTTTTGGCCTGCCTGAGCAGGTTACTCAGCGCTGTGTTAAACTCTTCATACGTTTCGAGCTCATCTTCGGCCTCTTTGAGCTCCTCACTGTGACGTTTGTACTGGCTGTCCAGATCGATCCCATACCGGTCGCGGAAACGCTTCAGCTCATCACTGGATTCTTTGAGATTTTTCTCGGCGCGCTGCAGGCGTTCTTCATAGATACTCAGGCGTTTGCTGGTAATACTGGTATCACTTGCCTTGCTTTCACGCACGAAAATCTCGGCCAGTTTGTTGGTCTTGCGGCTGGCGAGATAGGGATCGTTATCCTGCAACGTCACTTCCATGATCGTGCCCGCACCGCCATAGTTGACGCGGATACGCTCGCGAAAAGCCTGCACAGTGCGGCGGAAATTATGGATGGTGAAATTCACCTCCCTGGGCAGCGCAGAAACATCATCCGAAAAGCTGAAATAAAAACCATTGACCTCAAGCGTATCTCTGCTGCCAAAGACCTGGCCATCGAGCAGCTTCTCCTCGCGCCCGTCATCATCATCAGGGAGTTTATACAGTGCAAAGGTGCCGTTGCCGGGAAAACGCAGGCTATACTTTCCGGTTACAGGGTTTTCCGAAGTCGAGAAAAAGGAAAAAACGTCCTGCCGGAAGATCCGTTTCTCATCATCATCATCATTATCGATTTCCAGAACCAATCCCAGCTCTCGCACGATTTCCTCTGCAAAAGTGCGGCTCATAAGTTTCTGGTTGCGCAGGTCAAAAAGAGTCGGGTCAATGCCGCCGCTGTAGGTCTGAAACTGGATCACTGCCGTGGTTTCATAAACCGGTTTCTCTTTTTTAACATAGAGAACCCAGGGGACTGAAACGATAAGCGTGGTTGCTGACCACAACCACCATTTGTTGATGATCGCCTTCCAATAGCGCGTAAAATCAAACGAGCCTTCGGAATGATTTTCCTCTTCATCGAAGTAAAAATCATCCATAACAGAGAACTCCGGATAGTTTTGGGTTCAAGATCATCGGGTTGCCTGAGTGTATGCTGCTTCTGGCAGGGGGAAACACTGCTCTGCTTTCCGATCTGAGAAAGCGTTCCGGTTTCTCCCGGCGTGCGGCATATCGCTGCCTGTCTGTATTCATCACGGGCAGCACAACCCGGTGGGCCGTATGTTATCTGAGGAATTCACAATCCCAGAAAAAAACACGGCTTAACTCTCGTTTTATTATGAAGTTAAAAAATAACTCCATCCGATAAAACGTTTCAGTCGTTGCCATTTTCTCTGGTCGCAGCACTCATGTGCGAATCCCTCTGGAGACATCCCCTGCTTCCTGCAGGGACCTGTCCTCATCTTTTGTTCACCGGTTGGTCTCGCGGCGAATCTGTATGATCAGCAAAGCTGCGGAGATAAAAAACGAACCGTAATCGACGAGCGCGCGCAGAAAGAGTGTGCCACGGAATGGCAGGCGCAACTGATCGCCCGACCTGACCCCGATTTCTTTAAGCGAGTATGCGTTTTCGTACTGAGAAAGCAACTTTTCCGCAACGACCTCGCCGCCGCGCAGCAGCGCAATCTCATCGAGGTTTACCCCGGGCGCCGGCCCGTCTGCCAGCCCGATCGCTTCCCATAGAGTCGCATCTTCTTCAAGGAGGTAGGAACCGGGTTTGTTAACCGCACCGAGTATATTGAGACGAATCAGAGGGGTACAGACAAAATTCAGCCCGCTCATATACTTTTTATAGCGTTCAGCCAGAAGGTCAGCCAGCTCAATAGAGGTATGGCCAACAATGCGCAGGCGGCCGATCAACGGCATAAAAATATAACCCGCCCGGTCGATGAGATAGTCATCGGCAATGCCGAGCTGGCTGACATCTGCTCCCTCGATCCCGGGGTCCTGCCAGACAGTGATACGTACGGCATCACCCGGGACGAAATCACCTTTATATCGCTTTTGTGCCAGCGCAGGCTGAGCAAAAAATGAAGCCAGCAGTGTGAGGGTTGCAACACAGGCTGAGAGCTGGAACAAACGGGGAGTAATCCGCACAATCATTCTCTTTCCTTTCGCTTCCTGATTCCGGAGTCGGCCGTGTCAGTCATCATATCGCCAACAGGCCGGTCAGCTCAGATCATCCACCATCGCCGGTGGAGCACAGCTCGGGGTAATGCGCAAAATTTATGCCATGGCCGGGCCCGATCCCCGGTGGCAGTAAAAAACGTATTTATATATTTTTATTAAAATTACAGACACAGAAAACATGGCACATCCGGCCGCCTGCTCCGGGAGTGACCGATTTCAGTCCAGCAGAGCTATCCACGGCTGTTTCCGGCTCACCGCGAACGATAGAAGCGATAGCGCTTTTCTTTGCTGTCGAGGTTCATCTTTTTCAGCAGTTTCATCACACGAAACAGGCTGACTTTAGTATAGCCGAACCGTTCGCTATACAGTTGCTTCTTGATGCTCCACGCACTCTGATAGGGATCATCGATGATGATGGCTTTGATTTTTTCCGTGAGGGGGATGAGTTTCTCATCGATTTGAGGTTTTGAGTAGGAGGCCCGGCCTTTGGCACGCTTCTGCCCTGCTTCGCGATTGCGCATCTGCGGCGTCGGCGCGGCAGCAGCGACCGTAATATCCGAGTTGGCTGGCTGTACACTGCGGGCGAGACTTTTGGTGATATCCAAACCAATCGACAGGTCAAAATCGTCGATCGCTTCCTCGATGCAATCATAGCAATCGAGAATGCGATTGAACTCGAGCATTTCGAAAATATCATATACTTCCGGCAGCATCTGCACGATCTTCAGATCACCGCCGCTGTCGCGAATTGCCTTGATCTCCCCGACAAAAACACCCCAGCCGGCTGAACTGACATAGTTCACCTGGCCCATATCGACGATCATCTGCAGAAAACCTTCCTGCATGATCTCGGCAATTTTGACTCGCATCGCACCACAGGTCTGCGTATCCAGATACCCTCTGGCGCGTATCAGGGCAACATCCCTTCTGGCTCCAACCCTTCCAACTACGATATCCAAACCTTCCATAGCCTTTTTTATGTCCCTCGGTTGCTTCCCGATTTATTCACGAATTCGCGCTCCGCGCAAAGAGAATCGGGATAACTGAAAAATTTTCTTTCGGACAATGACCTCCACTACCAGATGACATCCTACAGGTTACGTGGGGAAATTGCCGAATTTGTGAATTTTTCAGGTCTTGGAAAAATCATCGCGGGAACACTTTACAAATCCTATGCCAAAATTCACAGTGGAGAATTGTTTTTTATCAACTGTAATTACTGAACTTACGCTGTAAAATATTCTTCACATGGAAGAAAAGGGATTTTGTCCGAATAACGATTGTGTAACTGGGAAACATTGTACCTTTGTGAAACAGGCATATCGTTTCGCACCATCTTCCCTTGCCGAAACAGTGCGGACTCCCTGCCTGATGTCACAGCAGTGTCCTGCTTCCGGGCTGTTATCCTTTGCTATTGTTGAGCAGATCGGCGTACAGTCGTGTATAGACGGCACCCGTTGTCTCGATAGAAAAGTTTTCTTTCATGGCATTTTTTACCAACCTTATCCACTTTTTCGAATCCTTATACACCTGGGCTGCCCGGTTCAGGGCCTGGATAAAAGATTCGCGGTCGGCATTGCGAAACAGAAACCCGGTGCCGGTTTCGTGTTCATCATCATATTCGACCACAGCATCAGCATGGCCGTTCATGCTCTGAACGATGGGAATCGTACCGTACCGCATGCTCACCAGTTGAAATTTACGCTGGTTCACGATCGGTGCTTCTGCCATGATCAGGCTGAAATCGCAGGCCGCGTTGAGTTTGTGCAAGGTTTCTTCATCCGGGTCAGTTACCCCAAAAAAAGTATCGCTGTAATTATTTGCCAGCGATGCAGCATACTCGATCACAGCGCCTTCTGCTGAGTCTGACACGATGAGAATCTGCATATCGAGCGAACGCAGCTCATCGACGCTTTGCTCTAACAGCGAGAGCTCCTTTTCTGCATTTTCAGAAAGCCAGACAACGGCAAGGGGCTTATCGACCTCAAACGGTACTTTGAGTGCCTCGATGAGTACCTTTTTATTACCTGTCTTTTTGCCCACAGAACGCAGGGTATAGTTTTCTTCCAGGAAGGAATCCGTCTCCGGGTCCCAGGCCTGGTAGTCAATACCGCTGATGATCCCAACCTGCTCCGGGTCATCGACATCGCTGACTTTTTTCAGCTCCGCTGCCCATTCGCTTGCTTTGCCGGAATCGTGCAAATAGTGTTTGCCCGGCGCGACCACCCGGTCACTGATGGCCAGTGCGGCTTTCAGAAAACTGAATTTCTTGCCATCATCCAGGAGAAATTCATTCCTGAAGATATCGGCAGGAAGTCCGGCTTTCTCGAGTACGTCCCTGTCGTACACACCCCAGTCGGAAAAATTCTCCGGCGTGAACACGATTTTTGGCTGATTAAAGAAAGGATCGTCAGCAAACTGAGTTTTGATCAGGATGGGCAGCATGGCTGTTCGCCAGCCGTTACAATGAATGACATTGGGCTGCCAGTGCAGGGTTTGCAGGGTTTTCAGGCAGCCGAGGGCAAAAACCGTCATCCGCTCGATGTTGTCGGCAAATTCCTCACCGGTCTGGGGGTCGTGGAAAAGACCTAACCTGGCAAAATATTCCGGGTTGTCGAGGAAATAGATTTGCACTTTCGAGTCTGGCAGAAAGGCGGATTTGGCGTTCACTGTTGCCTTGAAATCGCCGGCGCTGACCGGCATATCCTTGAGGCGGATAACATCGCGCAGGACGTAGCGCCGTGCATTCACGCTGCGATAGTTGGGCATCATCACGCGGATGTCATGCCCGATATTCTTCAGTGCTTTAGGGAACAAGCCGGCAACTTCCGCAAAATCGCTGGTGCCTGCGAAGGGTTGAATTTCTGTTGCCACGTAAAAAATTTTGTACTTGCCTTTCATCAAATCACTTACCTTTTGTTTGGTCAGATGCATCGGTGTTCATCGCAATTGCGCCGGTTTGTTTGCACCGGCGATGCCACGGTGCTCATTGGTGTCTTCCGCTAACCATCTGCTTCCCGTAACTGTCTGGCGGCGTCTTCAGGAGAGACCGGGTTGATATAAAAACCCGAACCCCACTCAAAGCCTGCAATCCGGGTCAGCTTGGGGATGATCTCGAGATGCCAGTGATATTCGGGAGCGATATCATCCTGCACCGGCATGGAGTGCAGGATAAAATTATACGGCGGCCGGGTTAATGCTTTGTTGATCTTGCGCAAAACTGTTTTCATAATAGCCGCAAGCTCGTCATAATGGGTGCTTTCCATACACTCGAAATGAGAAAAATGTGTTGAGGGCAGAATCCAGCATTCATACGGGAAACGAGGTGCAAAAGGCGCAATAGCGACGAAATGATCATTCTGCGCAATCGTGCGTTTGCCCGAAGCACTCTCCTGGTGCAGGATATCGCAGAAGATGCAGCGTTCTTTTCTGGCAAAATGCAGCCTGGAACCCTCGATTTCCTCCACGACCCGTTTGGGCAGAATCGGTGTGGCGATCAGTTGTGAATGCGGATGCTCGAGAGATGCCCCCGCAGCCCTGCCGTGGTTCTTGAACACCAGAATATATTTGAAGCGTTTGTCCTTTTTCAGGTCGAGCATGCGCTCCCTGTATGCCAGCAGAATCTGGACAATCTGCTCCTCAGGGTAATCACTGAACTCGAGACCGTGGTCCGGTGTTTCGATCACCACCTCGTGCGCCCCCACACCATTCATCAGGTCGTAAAGGCCTTCACCGCGCCTGTAATCTTCCCCTTCGATCTGCAGCGCCGGAAACTTATTAGGCACGACGCGAATATCCCAGTCTGGCATATTGGGGCCGAGATCATGCTTGCGAATAGCGAAGACTTCTGCAGGGGTTTTATCTTCATTGCCCGGGCAAAAAGGACAAAACCCGTCATCCACGGGTTCATGCTTTTCACGCCAGTTTCCCGGGCGGTTGCCACGCTCGGTAGAAATAATGACCCAGCGCCCGACAATAGGATCTTTACGTAATTCAGGCATCGCTTTTCCGATCAGCAGTCGCGCTCTTTACAGCTTGGCCAGGTAGGAACGCGCCAGCTCGACGAACTCGCTCTTGGGATAATTGGCGATCAGTTGCTCAAACTGCGAACGTGCAGCCTCACGGTTACCGAGTTTGAGATAGGTCACACCGAGTTTAATGATCGCGTCATCGAGTTTATTGCTGTTGGGATAGCTGTACACCTTCTCGAACTCGGCGATAGCCTGCTCGTAATTACCCAATCCGTAGTATGCCTCGCCGATCCAGTACTGGCAGTTATCAGAAAGGCTGTGGTTGGGGTTTTCCGCCAGCAGTTCGGAAAAGGCTGCGATGGCATCTTTATAGCGCCGCGCTTTGTACAGCTCGAGAGCACGGTCATAGCGACTTTTAAAGCTGCCCGCCCCTGAACTGCTGGCAGAGGCCGCTGGTTGCGGTGTTGTGCTTTTGCCTGCCAGGGCCTGCGTCTGCAGAGCCGTGAGACGGCGGTCTTTTTCTTCAAGGTCCCTGCGCAAATCCGCGATGACGACCTCTTTTTCAGCAAGCTCGCGCTCAAGACGCTTAACTTTTTCTTCCAGCCCTCCGGCAGATTGGTTGTCATCATGGCCATGGTCACCGCCATCATCATGCCCGGAGTCTGTATCCTTGTCTGCTTCAGGGGAGATGCCGAGCAGGCGCAGAACTTCTGCTTCATCATCCGCTTTTTTGTCTTCTGCTATCTTCTCTTCATCTTTTTGCTGGTCGATGCCCAATAACTGATCGATATCCATACCGGCAGAATCATCGGTTGCAACTGAAGTGTCTTTCTTGCCACCACCACAGGCCACCAAACCCGCGAGCGCGAGAGGAAGCAACACAACCCACACCAGTCGGCTGGCAGCGGTAATTTTTTTCATGCGTTCAGTACTCATTTCTTTGTCCTCCTGAAACATCCAGCAATCCGGTTTCAAGGCCATATCTCGCAGAGTGGCACATCTCCCTGTTGCGAGCAGGCTCAGCCTGTGTATCCACTCGTTCAAAATATGAAACTGAAAACCGATCCCTCCCGCTTTTTTCCTGGCTGTGCGTGCAACACTGCAAGCGGGATAACTGAAACATTTTGTTCGATGACGTGTTTTTTCAACCTAA
>WFTM01000224.1 GCA_015485525.1 Candidatus Zhuqueibacterota bacterium
ATCCGATCCAGCGACCTGGCGAACGGTTGCGTTGTGAAGAATCAACCTATATGACTTGAGGAAAAGCCACAAAAAAATCCGGCTGCCCTGCCACACAGGCAGAACAACCGGATCCATGATCGAAGGTTCTGAAATTTTCGAGAAGCGGTCAGTAATTACTTCGCCAGAACGAGCTTGCGTTGAACGACCACGCCATCAACGTCGAGGCGGTAGAAATAGACGCCGCTGGAGACCAGCCGGCCGCTGTCCGAGGTGCCGTTCCAGACAACTTTGTGTTCACCAGCGCCCAGCTCTTCGGAGAGCAGCGTACGGACCAGTTGTCCAGCGCTGTTGTAAATCCGCAGTGTTGCTGTGCTCTGCTGCGGCAGGGTGAATGAGATCGTCGTCTCTGGGTTGAACGGATTGGGATAGTTGGAAAGCTCGATTTTATCCGGCAGCAAGCCGTGTTTGCCGTCGCGTACGGAAGTCGGTGTTCCCAGCTCAACACTGTAGGTCGTTTTACCGCCGGGACTATCCGTGAAAGAGATCGTGCCGTCCCGACCAGTTACGCCATTGGCAACGACAGTGCCGTTTTTCCGCACGGTGTACTGATAGCCACGCTTCATCTCACCGATGAAATGCTTGACCGGCTTGTTGCTGGTGATCGTATAGCTGAAATTCTGCAACGGTGTTTCGTTCTTGCTGAACAAAACCAGCCGCTCCCTATTCATCAGCGCGCCGATATACACACCCCCGGAAACATCTTCCACCGATGCCGGCTCAGACATGGTATTGGCATCTCCGAGCTGCATTACGGTAAGAAACTGGTTTTCGCTGGAGCGCACCTGCAGCGTGCTCTGACTGAGTATGAAAGCAGCCAGCTCGCCGAAATCAGACGCATTGTAATTCAAAGAAGTGCCATCAGCCCAGACCCACTCTTTACCCCGGCCGCTCATCATATAAAACTGCCCGCTCTTCGGCAAAACGCTGGTGACGTACATACGCCCATGCGCTTTGTCCATGCGGTTTGTAACGCTCACGGTGCGGGCGCCGGTCGTTTTCCAGCCGGCCGCTGCAGAGTTCCACTGCCCATCGACAACTTCGGCTGGCATGGTCGTATGCAGGACAAAATACTTCTCCCCCGTGGCATCGACCCTGTCCAGCACGACGAGATACTCCTGATTGACCTCACCACGCAGATACACGATGGCCCGCCGTGCCAGCTTCACATTGTTTCCACCTTTATAGCTGCGTGTGTAGTTATAGTTGATATAGTCAAAGTCATCTGCAACCTGCCATGACTCTGTTGTACCGATATGTGCATTGGCGCCTTCTTTGTACAGCTCAGGCTTATCGGTATCATCCATACGGATGCTGCCCATGTTTTCGCTCAATTTTTTGTCACTGAAAATACCAAAAACATTATTCTGCGCCATGCCTTTGCCATCACTTTGCGCACTGGGGATGCCGTCACCCGCGTTTTTCGTATTGGTGGCACTCACAGCAAGCGGCCCGAAACGATGGATATTCAATGCTCCGATTTCAGGTTCGTTGTGACCATTCGGATACCAGTAGGTTTGAGCAAAGAACTGAATCAGCGTCGAGGAATCATACTCGTGGTCAGAACGCAGCACGTAGGACTGCCCGAGCTTGACACTGAGAGGAATCTCCGCTTCATAGGGTGTCTTCTTGCGTACATGCTTTGTTCCAAAGATGAATTTGTAAAAAAAGTCGTAAATGTGCGGTTCATAGTACTTATAATCATCAACATCGACACCATAGGGGCTCTGCTCGGCAAACCAGGCAGCAAACCCTGCCAGGTCCGGGTCCACATCCGCGAGTTTGGCTGCGGCCATATTCATGATATTGGAAACAGGTACGGCATTTCCTTCCAGAGCCCGGCTGGTATTCTGCTGGGCGAAATAATACGTCCCCTGGTATGCCATAGGCATGATGTTGTAGTAGAGATAATAGGGGGAATATTTCAGCCAGCCATGTTCAGCCCAGTAATTCTTGTTCAGAGCACTGCCGGCAGCAGCAGCCAGAAGCTGAATTCCGGTATAGCCGTCCATGCTGTAACTGTCGCCTTCGTGCCAGTCACTCGAGCCTTCGTAGAGCACATCCGAGACGCCGATCTGGCTCTCGACAAAAACATCCTGGAAGGAATCCATCATCACTTTTGCTTTGCTCATATATGAGGAGCCAAGTTCTTCATCGCCATAAAAACACAGGGCCGCACCATAGACATGCGTATTAGCGGTATAATGATTTTCAAGCTTGACCCGTTCACGGGCATAGCGGTTATTCCACAACACGATCAGCCTGTCAACGATCGTGCGTTTTTCGGCAAGGGAGGACAAATCATGCGTCCAGTCGTACACAACCTGCAGAGCAAGCGTGGGGACCCCACCCTTTTTACCCGAAAGAGTAGCAGGGCCATGGTGCGGCTCGTTCCAGTCTGCCGGCAGTGCATTGGCGATGTACAGACCATACTCTATCGCCTTGCGGCCATACTGTTCTTTGGTATATCGCGCGGAGATCCCGGAAATCGTCGAAGGATCGACCTGATAGAGCAGTGCGTAGGAGCGCGCGGTTCCTGTGAGATCATTCCAGTCGCTCACATCACCGGTTCCGGGTTTCATGGAGTACATGCTATCCATGTGATTGACGAATTGCTGAAAGTCGGACTTGTAGTAGGTGTTGATGCGCGTCCTCAGATCCGCGATGTCCTTCGCGGTCATGAAAATGCGGGGGTGCTCACCACGGGCAAGAGGCGTATTCGGGGGCAGGATAAACTTTTGTGCCAAAACCTGCGTGCTGAGCAGAACCGAGATGAGTATCAACCCGAGTGTTCTCACTTCATCCTCCATGACTTTTGATAAAACAGTATGATTTGACGAATTACGTGACGATTCTTGTCGGCTAAGAACACTTTCACGTTTTTGTAATTCAGAATCGTACTCCCGAACGCTTCTCCCGGGCGGCCTTGCATCAGGATAATCGTATGAATTCTCTGCAATTACGGCAGTTTCAGGGAGCGATTCTTTTCCAAAAAACACGACTCTTCAGCCTTGTCACAGCTCAATATTGCCAATTGTATGCCAAAAGTCTGATCAGGAGGAGGAAGCCCCAGATAATGAAATTTTTGCAGGGAGACGGGGAAAAGAATGTAAAAATGCCGGTTTCTTTGCAGGGCAGCGTGAGGGCCTTATACTCATTCTGTTGGGAGAGGAAAATTTGGGGGAATGTTGTTTAGCAGCATCGAAGCCCCCGGGCTATTTCATTACTTTCACGAAACAGCCTTGTGGATGCTGCGATGCCGCGGAGATGGCAGGAATAGTTTCGCTGTCGATTGCTCTCAGGCCATGGCACCGGCGGCTGCCTGAATTTCTTCGCCGCTGATCAGAGGCAGAGAAGTTTCGTTGTAGAGATAATCCAGGCCAAAGGTGCGCAGAATGCCGGCTGCCTGTAGCGCCTGCTCCTCGCTGATGCCTTTGCGCCAGCTTTCCGTCAGGCTGAGGCCGAGATGGATGGCACTATCACGCCGAGAAAGCGCAGAAGGACGGCGTACGACATCGAAAATACTGTCATCATAGCTCTCGCCTGTAAAACGGAACAGGCGGTCGATTTCACGCTCCGGATGGGTACAAAAATCCTCATAAAATGCCAGATGGATACCACCGTCACGAAACTGCTTCAGCGGGATGTAGTTATCGATACACCACATGATGATATGCTTTTCAAACAAGGTCTGCGCATTTTCCATGATATCCCGAAACGGCTCGAGGAAGTCCTGCATCAGATCGTCCTGTTCGAGATAAACTTCCAGGTGCGAGCCCCAGTTCTTTTTCAGCTTGGAATTGGCCACTGCGCAGGGGTGGCGCAGCACGAGGATGATTGGGATTTCGGGAAACTGTACCTTGATCCACTTCAAAATCTGATTGGTCCGGATATCTTTGACCAGGCGCTTTGTCGCAAAATATTTGTGGTTCTGCCTGTCGATCCACTCGTTGCGGATAGCGCCGGAAAGAATTTTTCGTGCTGGTTCCAGAAAACGGGGGTCATCATTCTCCGGCCGGATATACTGGCGATATTTGAAATGGCTGACCACCGGCACCTTTTGCGGGTAAAACGGCTCGAACATATAGCGGTAGTCATTTTTGTAATTGATGATATCGGAAATCCATGTCGTACCGCTGCGGCCGGTACCGCCGAGAAAGAGGGTATCGCGCAGCTCGCCGCGGTCAAATGTGAGTTTGCTGCGCAGCCGGATCCCCTGCTTCTGGGCGCTTTTGCGCAGATTATAGGCGAGTTGTTTGATCATCAAATTCTCCGTGATTCAAAACTGTTTTCCTGCTCAACGTATCCATCCGGCGCTCCCCCCATTTCTCAGTTTCTCCCCCATTCGCCGGCTCGAATATGGGCGAGATGTAGCCGAAGTGGCAACACTTCGGGCGCGACTCTTCGGGCGCAC
Source organism: Candidatus Zhuqueibacterota bacterium (assembly GCA_015485525.1). Lineage (GTDB taxonomy): Bacteria > Zhuqueibacterota > Zhuqueibacteria > Zhuqueibacterales > Geothermadaptataceae > Geothermadaptatus. The sequence goes on from WFTM01000224.1 coordinate 4,454, forward strand.
CAAAGACCGGAACTCTCGCGAGTTCCGCTACACGTGGGGCAAAACCCGTGCTCGTGCGCAGTGCGCGCGACGTACAATTCTACGCCCGGGCCTCTTTCTGCCATAAAATATCCACGATGCGGCTGGCTGCCTTGCCATCCCACAGCTCGGGGCGGCGGCCGTTCTTGCCCTTGCCCTGGAGAATTTTTTCTGCTTCCTCGAGCAGGCGGCCGGGATCACGGCCGAGAACCACGTTCGTGCCTTCGGTTACAGTAACAGGGCGCTCTGTATTCTCACGTGCTGTGATACACGGCACTCCGAGAACCGTGGTCTCTTCCTGGATGCCTCCGGAATCGGTGAGCACAAAAGCAGCGTTAGCCATACATTTGAGGAAATCGAGGTAGCCCAGCGGCTCGATCATGCGAAAATCCGGCGCTGCTTTGATCTTTTCTTCCAGGCCAAAGGCTGCAATCTGCTTGCGCGTGCGCGGATGCACGGGAAAGAGCACCGGCATTTTCCCGGAAATTGTGCACAGCGTTTCGATCAGGCTGGTGCAGATTTCAGGATCATCGACATTGGCAGGCCGGTGCAGGGTAGTGAGCACAAAATGCCCGGGGATCAGGCCGAGCTCTTCGAGTATCGGCTGCTGCTCTGCTTTCTCTCGGTGGGTCATCAGTGAATCGATCATCACGTTGCCGACAAAATAAATTTTGTCTTTGTCAATGCCCTCGCGCAGCAAATTCTCTTCTGCAGAAGCCTCGGTCAAAAACAGATAGTCAGAAATCTGATCGGTGAGGATGCGGTTGATCTCTTCAGGCATGGTACGGTCGTGGGAACGCAAACCAGCCTCGACATGCACAACCTTCACGCCCATTTTCACCGCCACCAGGCTGCAGGCGATCGTCGAATTGACATCGCCGACGACGAGCACGAGGTCTGGCTGCACCTCGTGCATCACTTTTTCGAACTCGATCATGATCTTGCCGGTCTGTTCGCCATGCCCGCCGGAGCCGATACCGAGATAGATATCCGGCTTGGGCAGGCCGAGATTGTTGAAGAACAGGTCTGACATTTTGTGATCATAGTGCTGGCCGGTGTGCAGCAGCACCTGTTCGATACCCTCATAGCGGCGCATCGCTTCGACGATTGGAGCAATTTTCATAAAATTCGGGCGTGCGCCCACCACATTGATGATCTTGAGTTTTTTCATGAATTTCTCTGATCTGCTTTCCTTTAACCCGATTTCACGAATGAATGCTGCCTACAGAGAACAACGTAGGGTGGCTGAAATTTAATTGGATGAATTCCCCCTGGAGAACTCTATCTCATGCGCAGACAGCGCTCACACCAGGGCGTTCATCTGGTCACTGAGCATTTTGGCGATATTGCGGCCATTATACTGTTCATACGCTTCTGAGTTTTGCACATAGCCGATGCCACCGTTGCGCCAGCGTTTGATGAAATCGACCAGGCCTTCCTTGATGCGGGCAATATCATCCGGCGTAGCCGTAGCCCCGAGCCCGTGCTTTTCAACGATCTCCGTGGTGGCACCGGGCACGGCGACGGCGAGCATGTATTTTTTCAGCGCGACATATTCGAAAAACTTGCCCGGTACACTCAGACTCGTGCCCGGCTGGAACAACAGCAGGACGTCGGAGTCTGCCTGGAAGCGCAGCGCTTCTTTGTGGCTCACCTGCGGATAAACACGAATGACGTTCTCCAGCTTCTCAAAATCCTTAAAACTCTTGAACAAATCCGGTGCGATGATGCCGACGAACTTTACTTCAAGCTCTTCAGGCGAGATAATACCTTCATCGATGATTTCAGCGACCGCCTGAAAAAAAGCATCCGGATTGCGTTTGCGGTAAAGAGCGCCGGTGTGGGTAATGACCAGTTTGTCGCGCTTCACTTCTCCGTTTGGCGCAAATTCACCGGACTCAAAATCAGCCGGATCGAAACCGTTGGGAATGACGCAGAATTTATCGCGCAAAGCCTGGCCATAAAATTCGATAAACTCAGCCTCGGCATACGGGGTATTGAGGATAACCTTATCCGCATTTTCGACGAACTTGCGTTCGAGATAGTCATACGCGCGTCCCCGGAATGTGCCGCGCAGCTCATCGACTTTCATCGGAGAACGTGCCCAGGGATCACGGAAATCGGCAATCCACGGCAGGCCGGTGAGTTTTTTGAGGATCAGCGCCACCAGGTGGTCGGTGAAAGGCGGCGCAGTGGAGTAGATGATATCGACCTGTTTTTGCCGGTATAACTTCCAGCCACGGGCCACAGCATAGGGTAACCAGGAAACGTTCTTGTCCGGAATGGTGAAAAGATCGTAGATCAGATCTTTCAGTTTCTGAAAACGCGATTTCTGCTTTGGCGCTGGTTTTTTAAGATTTGCCTGTTCGGCCAGCTCCTTGATCAGCCCCGGGTCCAGCGGCGCGGCTTTATCCTTTTTTTCTTCGGTTGAAAAAAACTTGGAAACGAGCTTCTTCTTCGCATCCTTGTTTGCGGCCATGCTCTCTTTCAGATTGAACAGCTTGAAAAAGCCCTGAAAAATCCGCGTGCGTTCTTCCTTTACCGAAGCGGGAATTTTATCCACCAGACTGCGATCGACTGGTGTCAGCGGTGGATACTCCTTTTCCTCCGGTGTCAGCACAGTGATGTCCCAGCCCAGCTCGGGAAGATAGCGCACAAAACGTACGCTACGGTGCACACCCGCAGCAGACATGGGCGGATAGATGAATGCGATAAACAGTACTTTTTTTGCCGGCATGGCTGCCTTTAACTCCTGTCAAGATCAAATTCGAATCCTTCCGGAACACGGCACAGGCCCTGCACGCGCCCGGTCATTCAAAGGGGAAAAATCAAACCCCGGTGCAGAGAAAACGCACCGGGGCAAAACCTGCTGGCAGGCACGGATCAGGCGACTGTGGCGTCGTCTGCAACCGCACTTACCGAAGAACCGTTTTCACCTTTTTTTGCCAAAAACCCCTGATCTTCAAGATAGGTGATGATCTTCATCGCGCTCTCCAGCGGAGTTTCGTCTTCGGTATTGCAGATGACTTCCGGATTTTCCGGCGGCTCGTAAGGATCGGAAATGCCGGTAAACTGCTTGATCTCACCCGCCAGCGCTTTCTTGTACAACCCCTTGACATCGCGCTTGATGCACGCATCGACAGAGGCGTTGACATAAACTTCGACGAAATTTTCCGTCATGTCGCGCACTTCCTGTCGGATCTCCTTATACGGTGAGATCGCAGCCGTGATAGCATATACACCGTTGCGGCTCAGCAGATTGCTGACAAAACCGATGCGGCGGATATTGGTGTCGCGGTCTTCCTTGGAAAAACCCAATCCCTTGCTCAAATTCGTACGAACGACATCGCCATCCAGCACTTCCACCTTTTTGCCACGCTCTTTCAACAGCGGGACAAGATGCTCCGTGATGGTCGATTTGCCGGCGCCGGACAAACCGGTCATCCAGATGGTTACGCCGTGATCAAACTTACTCATGATGTGTCTCCAGAAATATGATATGTGGAAATTTTATCTTCACTCATTGTCAGGTTAAAAACTCTCCGGTTAAACAGCTTCTGCCGCTGCTTCCTGCTGCCTGCGGCGGTAACCTTCCATCAGCACTTCAGCAACCTCCGGGCGGGTGAACTCCACCGGCGGTACTTCTCCCTGGGTCAGCATTTCACGCACCCTGGTGCCGGAAAGAAAGATACGCTCTTCCGGGCTTCCGGGGCTGGTTTTGGCCGTGGCCATGCCCTGCGTCCGCGTGCAGTAAAAGGCGTGCTCGAAATTGAGAGTGGTGATCCCCAGTTCCTGAGCATCAAACTGCTCGAAGATTTTCTGGGCATCATAGGTGCCGTAATAACTGCCGACACCGGCGTGGTCGCGGCCGACGATAAAGTGGGTGCAGCCATAGTTTTTACGGCACATGGCATGAAAAATCGCCTCGCGCGGACCGGCATAGCGCATCGCTGCCGGGAAAACCCCGAGCAGTGTGCGGTCATGCGGATAATATTTATCCAGCAGAACGGTGTAACTCTTCATGCGGATATCCGCCGGGATATCATCGCTCTTGGTTTCGCCCACAAGCGGATGCACGAACAAGCCATCGACGATTTCAAGGGCACATTTCTGGATGTACTCGTGCGCGCGGTGGATGGGATTCCGCGTCTGAAACCCGACCACGGTTTTCCAGCCCAGCTCTGCAAACTTTTCACGCGTTTCCGCAGGCGTGTAGTAATGCTCAGGAAACGCCTGCGAGGGGGGATTGACCATCCAGATGTCGCCGGCAAGATAAACCTCACCCTGGCGATAGACACGCGCCACGCCAGGATGCGCTTCTTCAGTCGTGCCATAGACCATTTCAGCTTCATACTTTTTATCGTAAGAATATTTCTCGCTTACGGTCATCACAGCGCGCAGCTCTCCGCCGGCATACAGGGCCAGCTCATCCCCGACGCTGATCGTCTCAGCCTCTTCCGTGCTCACCGGCAGGGTCAACGGAATTGACCAGATCACCCCATTGGCGAGGCGCATCTTTTTCAGCACACTTTCATAGTCTTCTTTATTCATGAAGCCGGTCAGCGGGCTGACAACACCCGTGGCGATCAGCTCGATATCGCTTGCCGCGACATCATCGACATCGACGCGACGCAACTCCTTTGCACGCTCGACAGCTGCCTGGCGTTCGCTGCCCTGCAAAACCCGGTTGATCAGCGTGCCGCCATGCGGTTTACTCAATTGCATGAAATCTCTCCTGTGTAAGTCTGTTTTTATGATAAAAATTTGAATAGCCAAGAAACAAAAACTGGTGATGAAATCAAACCTTGTGTCGTTTTTTTAAACATTATTCGAAAAATCCACACCTCATGAAAAAGCCAGCCGTCACTCCCGCTTTTTCAGCGGTTTAGCTGGCACACCGCCGGCGATCGTATAGGGTGGAATATCCTTTGTCACCACAGACCCGGCAGCGATCACAGAGCCCGTACCGATCGTGACGCCTGCTGTTATCACGCAATTCGCACCCACCCAGACATCGTCGCCGATGGTGATATCCTTGTGCACAGAAGGCTGCAGGATAATCGGTGTTTTGGGGTCGAGCTGGTAGTTTGAGCCAAACATCTTCACACCCGGGCCCATGCGAAAACCGTCACCAATGGTGATCCTGGCCTGCCCCGGCTGAATACAGCCAAGATGATTGATGTGGCAGTAACGGCCAAGGAAAATGTTCTCAGGTTCGGTGAGCTTCACCGTCGGCTCGATCCACGTGCCTGTGCCGATGCTGCCCAGCTTGCCCAGGGCTGCGCCGTTATATTTGCGGTAAAACTCCAACAAACGAAACAGCCAGCGCCAGGTAGAAAAACTGAATATCACCGTGATGATCTGCCTGATCATATTGACCTTGCGCAAAACTGACAATGCTTTACTCATCGGACTCCTTTAACACCATGCCTGAACAGGTTACCCCGTTCGCTTCCCTTTGCTGTATTCCTTTACGCAGATGCCCGTGCCCGGCGGATGCGCACGAACAGTCAATCCCATGCTTGCGAAACGGTCTCAAGGTTCAGAAAGCAGCGGACTTCCCGCAAGCCTGCTGCTGAGGCCTGACGAGCCACAGCCATCGTTGCGGGTGAAATTTTTCTGCCATCCCCGCGTTGTCTGCGCCCGGCACTGGTTTGTGAATTATGAATACATCGGCTCCAGCGCATTGCGTTCATCGAACTCGCGCAGCTTACGCGTCATGTTGTCATCAAAGGCCTGGTTGCGCGCCCGGATTTTTTCTTCCAGCTCCGGCGAGAACGTCCGGTATTTGCGGGCTGCATTGATATAGAGCTGCTCATAGCGACGGATCATCAGCTGCAGGGTGTAATTTTCCTCCACCCGTTTGCGTCCTGCCGCGGCAAAACGCTTGCGCTTCTCCGGATCGCGCAGCAGGGTGAGAATGGCGCTGGCCATTTCCTCGTCATTATCCGAAGGCACCAGCAGGCCGGTCTCACCGTTCAGTACCAGCTCGGGATTGCCGCCCACGTCTGTGGCGATAACTGGCAGCGAGCTTGCCATGGCCTCGAGAATACTGATGCTCATTCCCTCACTGAAGGAGGACAACACAAAAACATCCATCGCTCGCAGATAGTCGAGTACATTTTTGCGCCAGCGCATGAAGATGACGTTGTCTTCTATATCCAGCTCTTTAGCCAGCTGGCGCAGGTCGGTGTACATCGGCCCGGCACCGATCATCAGCAGGCGCGCTTCCGGCATCTGCTGGAAGACCTTTTTAGCGGCACGCAGCAACAGGGGATAATTTTTCACGTGCACGATACGACCAACGGAACCGAACACCGGCGTCTCCGGCGGCAGGCCGATCAGCGACTTGAAATCACGGCCATTGCTCTCCAGCTTGAACTTCTCCAGATCAACACCATTTTCCACAACACCGATTTTCTCCACATCAAAACCGATGGCCCTGGCCAGACTCTGGCGGTGGATGTGCGAAATGGAGAGAATGTGCTCCGAGCGATTCCAGATAAAGCGCTGCACCAGTTTGTGCTTGAAAGAATCCGCTTTAATCGTGCCATGCTCAACATGGATGAACGCCGGCACCTTACCCATGCGGGCACCTAAAAAACCCTCAACCAGGGTTCCCCACGCCGTGGTATGCATGATGTCGATCTCGTGCTGGCGGCAGACTCGGGCGATCTTAAACGGCAAACTGGCATCATTCCCCCATTTTCTGCCAATTTCGATCAGCCTACACCGCTCCGGGTCGATCATCTTTTTCATCGAGCCGCCCTTGGCCAGTGTGATGAGATGGTTGTTGAAAATATCGCGATCAACATGGTTCACCACGTTGACCGTCACCATTTCCTTGCCACCAAAATGCAAAATGCCGAGGATATGGGCTATGTTGATTTTGTCGATTACTTTGCGCAACCTGTCTCTCCACCTGTAGTTATGCTGCTCCGACCCCGAATTTCCCTGAGACTTTTTTGATCTTTTTTTTCAATAAGCGAAAGCTCCTGGCTGCCCGGAAAGCGAGATGAGCGCTGCTGCTGAACGGGATTTCGAGAATCCAGGTATCTCTGGTTTGATCCGTCCAGCGGAATTTGTAGGCTTCCGTGCCACGCAGAAAGTCGAACTCCTGTGCGCCTTCCGCAACACTGGCCTCGATGGCTTTGCCCATAATGACCAGGCCTGCGCTCTGTTTTTCCCAACGAGGATCAAGGCCGGCCTGGTAATAATACACATGCCCCGCATAATAAAAACAGTACAGCGAAGCGGCTGGCTGGCCGTCGATATCGAGAAAATAAAAACGCAGATACCCGCCTTCGAGCATCTCCTGGACAACTTTTTCGTGAAATTTTTCGCGGTAGGAATCGTCGAATTTGCTGGTGCCCTCCTTGACATCCCAGCGTTTTCGGTGCAGATCGTATAGATGATGTATCGCCCTGACCGCCTCTTTCCTGTTCTGAATCGTCCGAAATGTAACATCCCCGGCCTTACCGATGTTGCGCGTACGACGGCGCAGATTGTAGCGCATATTTTTCGATAGTCCGGCAACGACCTGCTCGTAGTCCTGCGCAAGAGGCAAGTAAGGACACCGTTTCCAGAACCGAATGAATGTTTCGGTATTACCCGCTTCCGACCACTTTTGCAGACGAATCATCAATGTCGCATCTTCGAGGAGGTCGCTGAGAAAAAATCCATCTGCACCAGAGTTCGCCACCGCATCGAAAACGCGCTCAAATGCATCATCCGCAAGCTCCGGCCGGTAAATGGCGTCGAGGTATTCGCTGGATTCGTACCCGGTGCCTATAAAACACACCAGATCCAGCACCCATGCGCCCATCACACGTTTTTTGATGCGATAAAAGGGAAAGATCGCATGCACCGTGCCATCTTCCGCACGCAGGACAACGATAGACAGCTTCTTTTTCACGCCGTGATCACCATAATGCTGCCACCAGGTGTACAGCCATTCCCAGCTCAAAAAAACGCTCTTGCGCGGGCTTAGAGAGAGCAGTGCATTCCACTCATCTTTCATGTCACGAAACGCAGACGCATCTGTGACTATTTCCAGGCGCAGCCCCTTCCCGGTCTCGCTCACTTCCGGGGATACTTTTCCACTCACTTCTGTCAGCATATTATTTCATCCCCGGTAAATTTTTCATCAAGCCCCAGACGCCGGTGATTTTAGCCAGAAAATAGGCAAAATTTTCTGAACGCGCGATATTGATCCGTTTCAAAGCATAGGGATTGCTGCCGGGAGGATTGAAGCCATAAACCTGCGAAAATGCCGCCCGGTAGCCGAGTTTTCGCAGCATATCCTGATCGCGCGGGCTGAAATCGCGTTCCGTGCCGTTTGGATAGCTGAACAGCGGGCAGTCGCGCTGCAACTTTTCTTCAATTGTGATTTTCGAGTCCTGCAATTCTTCCCTGAGTTTGTCCGTCGCTAAAGTGGAAAGAATGGAGTGCGAAACCGTGTGCGACCCCAGCTCCATACCCGACTCGGCCAGAACTTTGGCATCTTCCCAGGACATGAACTTGTAGCGCTCGTCCATTTCATCGATAAAGTTGCGTTCCTGTTCTATCTGGCGCTCAAGTGCGATGATCTGTTTTTCACGCTCTTCAGGGTTCTGGGATTTGAGATAACTGCGGATACGGTCGGAAGCCCGCTCGCGAGCTTTCTGGCTGGAAACATCGAACTCTACCGGCTGGCCGTTCATCTGCACTTTAAGGCGCGGCAATGTGCTGCTGTAAATGATCGAATCGACGCGTTCGGTCCAGAGCTTGGCGCCGTTCGCACCGATATATCCTGTGGTCAGGAATATGGTTGCAGGCACATTATGCTTCATCAGAATGGGTAAAGCCACGGAATAATTATTGAGAAAACCATCGTCAAAAGTGATAGCCGCGGCATAGGGCGGCAAAGGTTTTTCGCCGCGGATGGCAGCGACCAGCTCGCTCAGCGGCATCACGGTATAGTGCTTTTTCAGCCAGCGCACCTGCCGGTCGAACATTGCCGCAGAGACACAGTTACGATTGACGTAATTGTCTGACGCCTTGCTGAGCACGCCGTGGTAGGTGAGAATCAATGCCTGATTTTTGTGCAGCCTCCGGGCTATGGCAAAAACCCCCAGCCGCCATAACAGGATATACAATACATTTTTGATCGTCTTTGCCATCCTGAATCCTATTTTCCTGAATACTGCTAAGTTCAAATCACTAAAAATATGACAGAAGATGCGAAAGTCCGGCGTCTGAAAAAATTCATCGCATCTGTCTTCATCCTGCCGGTTATGCAGCGGACACCGCCCCACGACAACAAACTGCCTTGCGGGAGAGGGGCCACATCCGCAGGAAATATTACTGCCATCTGGCTTCTTTGTACCGGCGCTCCTGCTCGGCAAGCTGCCGCCGCTGCTCGAACTGCCGGTTTCTGGCCATAAACTTCTGTTCGAGGCGCTGGCGCCTGCGTCGCTTCTCAGCTTCGATTTCAAGCTGCTTTTGCACAGCGCCGACGATGCGTCCCTGCGGATTTCTCCTGTACAAGTTGGTGACGATCACGCTGAAACCGACAAACCAGTAAAGCGTGTCCAGATCCTGCATATTGTGTGTGTAGAGCGGCAGTACGATTCCTAAAATAGCCGCTTCAAAGCCAAAAGTATGCATCTCCAGGTAGGTCATGGGCTTTTTCATTCTCCTGGCCCTGACCCTGATTTCCCTGAATGCAAGCCATGCCAGAATGAAAGCGACCACCCAGAGAAAGAAACCAGGCACCCCGATTTCGCACATGATTTTATAATAGGTATTGTGTGCATCACGCATACCCGTTTTATGCTCCAGCCTGTGTGCAGGCACGTAGTAGGGTGACATGGGAGAATAATTACCCTTGCCGACGCCGAAAGGATAATCGGCCAGCATTGCCCGGCTGGCTGCATTGATGACAAAACGCGAGTTGGCCGAGCTTTCCTGCGTCGGGTCAGTAATCGTCTTCATATAGTCAAAATAACCCGGCGGAGCCAGCACGAAGATGAACAACAGTGCTCCAACAGCCATCGGCCAGAAGCTTTTGATCAGCGTTTTCAGCGGCGTAAAAGCGACGAACAGTGTCATCGAGGCCAGCAGCGTGACAAAACTGGCGCGTTTCATGTCATCGGTGACGGTCAGAAAATCCAGCACAAAGGGCATGATAAAATAGGCGGCCAGCTTTTCCTTTCTCGTGCCGTACACGGCTAAAAGAACCAGTTGGGGAAAGAACATCATCAGATGCGGGCCGGCCCCGCCCGTCGCAATGCCGATATCCTCCTCATCGATCCAGTCGAACTCCACACCCCAGCGTCCCATAAAGCCGACATAAAAACAGGACCACAGGATCGTCCACATCAGCGTATGGAAATCGTCATCGGTTTTGACGATCTTGACCATCATGAAGACGAACAGTATGATCTTGGAAAAATCGATGGTTTGCGACAGTGAGTCTTCCGGATCGATCACAGCCCAGGCACAACTTATAAACATATAACCGGTATAAAGCAGAAGTGCCTGAAAAGCCGGCGTCAGCTTATTGGCCTGCGCATCGTTGATCTGCTTGCGATTGATGACATAACTCGCGATCAACAGAATGCTGGCGATAAACTGGAACCGTATATTCTCCAGGGAGTCGAAAGCCCGTGGATTTACATGAAAGAAAATGATATTTGCCAACACACCCGTCATCGGATAACGGATGATGTTGAGTTTTTTGAGTACAAACGTCATCGCTAGCCCAGCACGACAACGCAACCAGAAAATCCCTGATCAAATTCAGACTCGCGCTTCAGTCCCGACAGCAACTTTTGGTTGTTCGGGGGTATCGCCGTCCTGACCTCTTGTCCGGTTTTTGGCGAACTGTTCCTCGAGTTTCTGTCTTTTGCGTCGCTTTTCTTCTTCGATTTCGAGTTGTTTTTTTACAGATGCCACGATCATGCCCTGCGGATTCTTTCTGTACAAATTGGTTACGATGACCCCGAATCCAACGAACCAGTACAGAGTATCCAGGTCTTGCATGTTGTGGGTATATAAAGGCAAGACGATCCCTAAAATTGCCGCTTCAAAACCGAAGGTATGCATTTCCAGGTAGGTCATTGCCTGTTTTTTCTTTTTAGCAACTACGCGTATTTTTCTGAACGATAGCCACGTGAGCGCAAAAACCGACAGCCAGAGAATAAAGCCCGGGATGCCGATCTCGCACAGTACTTTATAATAGGTATTGTGAGAGTCACGCATACCGGTTTTGCCTTCGAGCCTGCTCTCAGGCACATATTGCGGCGACATCGGAGAATAGTGCCCCTTGCCGACCCCGAGAGGATAATCAGCCAGCATTTCCCGGCTGGCTGCATTGATGACAAAACGCGAGTTGGCCGAGCTCTCCTCCGTCGGATCTGCTATGGTACTCATGTAATCGAAATAACCGGGTGGCGCCAGAACAAAGATAAACAACAGAGCGCCGACAGCCATCGGCCAGAAACTTCTGATCAGAGTCCGCATGGGAGTGAAGACGACAAAAAGCCCCATGGAAGCCATCAGCGTGACGAAGCTGGCCCGCTTCATATCATCCGTCACCGTGAGGTAATCGAGCACAAAGGGCATGATGAAATAGGCCGCCATCTTCTCCTTTTTCGAACCATATACTGCGAACAACACCAGTTGCGGAAAAAACATCATCAGGTGCGGGCCGGCACCGCCCGTTGCGATCCCCATACCGTCCTCATCGATCCAGCCGAACTCCACCCCCCACCGGCCCATGAAACCGACGTAAAAACAGGAAATGAGAATGGTCCAGATCAGGAGATGAAAATCATCGTCAGTCTTGACGATTTTGACCATCAGATAGGTAAACAGGACGATTTTGGAAAAGTCGAACGTCTGCCACAGGGCGTAAAAAGGTGAATAAACCGCCCAGGAGCAGGTGATATACATATAGATATTGTACGCGATGAGAATGTAGAACGCAGGTGTCAGCTTGTTTTTATTCTCATCATTGATCTTCTGAATGTTGATAAAAAAACTGGCCAGCAGCAGAATACTGGCGAAAAACTGAAAACGGATATCTTCCATACCGGCGCCAAAAGCACGCGGGTTGATATGGAAGAGCACGATATTGGCCAAAACACCGATGAGTGGGCGGCGGATCGTCCAAATACAGATCGCGATAAGAAATACGAGCGATATCGCTGCACGTAAAGACACGGTTGACTACTCCGGTTGATTAACTCGCTTCAATCATATTTTCCGTTTTACCCCACACACCTTCTCGTTTCCCATCAACACAACTGGAATGAATGACACATTTCCAGCCAGACCACTGAAGTGGTCTGGCTCATCAGGTCGTTCGGAAAGCAGGAATCGCTTTGCGCAGCTTATTCCATTTTTTCCTCAACTTGCCCAGACCACCCTTTGTATCGCCGGACAGTTCCCTGACCAGTTCGGTTACCCGTTTGAAACGAAACATAAAATGCAAACCGAGATACGCCCCGCCGCCGGCGATGGTCAGAATGATCAGCATCACCGCCCCCATGGGATCGATCCAGTGACCGAGCCCGAGCTGAATGAGGTACATGACCGCGACCATCCCTGCCGAGGCGATCAGGCCGGGGAGCTGGGAAAACAGGTAATCTCCCCAGGTGATCTCTGACGCTGAGGTCACCATCTGCACCATCACCACCATGACCAGCAACGCAGCGACAGAAATCGCAATAGCAACGCCGTCAATACCATATTGTACACCATAATAGGCTGCTGCGCCGACGACAACAAACTCAAATGCCCGCCGGTAAACCGTTGTGCGGACATAGCCGGTCGCGGTCAGTACCGAGTTCAGGAACGGATCGATCGAGCGCAAAATCCCGGCGATACACATGGCCTGCAAAGGGAACACAGTAGGCTGCCATTCCTCCCCATACAGAACAGGTACCATGATCGGCGCAAGAAAAGCAAGGCCGGCCATCAGTGGATAACTCACCAGACTGATGGCGAGCACAAGCTTGCGGAAAGCCCTGCGAATCCGTTTCGGATCATCCTGTATGCGTGAAAATGTAGAGAACACCACGCTGTTGATCGACCGGGTGATACGCCGCTGTGGCAGCTTCATAGTCTGGAATGCACGCTCATAAAATCCGAACTGGGCGGTACCCAGATATCGCCCGATGAAAAAATAATCGACATTATCTGCGCCATACCGGAATAAATTTCTCAAAAATACCATACTGCCGAAGCTGAACAGCTCTTTCCCTGCCTGCGAATCGAAACGCAGGGCCGGCACCCAACGGGTTTTGTGAATGGCCATGATTGCACTGATGATCACACCGATGAGTTTGCTGTAAACCAGGCTCCAGAATTGGAAGCCGAAAAGGGCAAAAACTATGGCGAGTGGAATTACCAGCAACCGCTCTGCTGTGATGATGATCGAGTAGCTCTTAAAGTCCATCTCTCTGCGCAGCAGCGTCAGAGGCGTCATGGAAAAGCATTCCAGCACCATGTACAGTGCGATCACCGGCATCGCGTCGAGCAACTGTGGCTCATTGAAAAACTGCGCAATGTATGGCGAGCTGAACCAGACGATGATCCAGAGCGCGATTTTAAAGACCAGGTCCATGACGAAAAGGCTGTTGATGTGCTTAGCGGTGACCTCATCTTTGCGCTGCACCAGCCCCATGTGGAAACCGAATTCACCGAACTTTGTGGCAAAGCCGATGACCATCATGCCCATAGCAAACACGCCCATCTCCTCCGGGCCGAGCAGCCGTGCGATGAAAATCCCTCCGACGAACTGCCCGAAGGTGCCAACCACACGGCTCATGGTGTTCCAGAGAATTCCGACCTTGGTCTGTTTTTCGATCTTGTCCTGCTTGTCAGGCATCGTCCTTCTCCTGCGTTACCTTGCCTTGAACCCGGCGCTGTTTCCTGCCCTCATGCTCAAACACGCACTTCCGCGGTTCTGCTCGCGGCGGCATTTTTCTCTATGGAGCTCGCTGCCTGCCCCGCCGGATTGTTCTGTCGTCGTAAATGGGCGAGCAGCAGCGGCATCACTTCCTGATCGAACTGTTGCAATGTCCGGGCGACACTGTCGCTGGTATCGAGAGTAATAAATCCGTATTCCTGCGCTACCTGACGATATAGCTCGCGACCGCGGGCGAGCTGCTCGCGGTCAAGCTGGGGTTTGCGTTTGAAAATGATCTCCGGTGAGCTGTCAAGCAAGACACCGATGTTCGGGGCAGGATAGCGCGCGCACAGCTTCTGCCGCAGCCCGACATGATAATCCATCGGTCGGTTTTTGTAGCCTGTGAGTATATCGTGGATATAGCGATCACCGAGAACGATTTTCTGCCGGCGCAGGCGGGGTAAAACGCGCACCCGCCAGCGCGTCCACATCTCAACGATGAGCATGGCATAGTACAAACCGCTGCGAAAAGCGAATTTGATGCGCGCCATACCGCGCAACGGCCCGGGTTTTTCCTTCAGTTTTCCGGCATACCATGCTTTATAATCAGAGCGGTAGGGGCTGGGATTGAGCCAGAAAAAGATTTTGCGCAGGTTGAGAACGCTGCCACCCCACGGCCCCATGTAGGCGACTTCTGCGCCCAGAGCATAACGGCGCAGATGTTCCTTCACCGCTTTGATCATCGTACTCTTGCCGGTACCATCCGGGCCGAGGAAGGCGATCAGCACACCCCGGGGCGGACCGGCAAATGCGCTTTTAAACCGCCGCCAGGGCAGCATAATTTTAGCTGTGAAAAAGTTGGCCGGTTTTTTCAAAACCACCCGCAAAGCCCGGCGCCGCATGCCGGCGACAAAGGACGGGTCTGAGCAGGCTCTTTCGAAATCAGCCGCCAGCGCATCGAAAATTTTTTGCAACCCTGCCGCCTGAAGGTGTGTGCGCAGGCGTTCCTGATCCAGGTTGGCTGCCAGCAGGCGCTGTAACTGCGGCGCGTGCTTCTCCTGAATTCGCTTTTTCGCCAGGACGTTGTGAAAAAGCAGGCTGAGCAGAAAATCTTCCTCACAGAGGACATAATACCCGTTCCTGCGAATGCGGTTGGCGAGTAATTTCTCTGTCTGCAAAAATTCGAGACCACGATAGACCATTTTGTAGTGAACGTCGAGCAGCCATCCGCGACCGTTGTTATACAGCAGCCAGACTTCTTTACCCGGGTTGAAATAATCATCGCGCAGCATGATAAAACCGGCTGCACCCGCCAAACGCCGGAAGGCTTCGGCATCCCGCGCTGATACGAGCACATCGAGATCACGAATCGGCTTCGCAGCCGTGACGTCGTCGCGCAGCACAGCATAGCGTACGCCATCTGCATCAAGGGTATCGAGCAAATCCCGGTAGATTTTGTTGTCCTGATCGGTCACGGTTCAATCGATTTTCTTTAAAAACATGTTCAGGGGATTGAGAAAATTGCGTTTGATAAACGTCTTGTCAAGAATGAGCTTGAGGGAGCCATGATGCCCGGAGAGCAGATGCATCCAGTACATGATGCTCATCGCCGTGAGACAGGATTCTTCCAGGCCAAATGTGTCTTTGTACATTTTCCAGACCTGCTGAAAGTACCTGTTGCTCTTCCTCGCTTGCAAAATCCCCTGCAGGACCATGACTGCAGATTTGTTGACAGGAATGCGCTGAAGGCGGGTAAAAAAATGAAAAACATCGATGATCGGGAAGAAATCCGTCCGTGCCATATCCCAGTCGATGATGCCTTTAAAACGCAGGGCATACTCATTGAACATGATGTTTTTCAGGGAGAAGTCACCGTGGATCAAAGACAGCGTGACATCCTTGTGCACAAACTGTTTGCGCAAATATGTGAGTAACTGCTGCATTTCTCCGGACAGCTCGTCATCCTTGCCGACAAAATGGAACATCCTGCGAATCGGGATTTCCACTGTCTGGTAAAATTTTTCTTCGTCAAAATAGAATGTTCTGGCAAACGACTGCTGAATCCCCAGCCAGATGGAGAATGTCTCGTGCAAAAGGTCTTCACGCTGATTGCGCGGAATTTGGAACGCATCGCCGGAGCGACCGTTGAGTAAGCTTTCGATATAGAACGGCTGTCCTTCGAACTCACCTGTGCCCAGAGCTCTGGGAAACAGCTCCTGCCGGGCTCCGGCCATTTGCTCAGCTTCTCTGAGCTGGAGCAGGAAATCATAATTGCGCAGAACCTTGACCGAAGTGTAATCGTTCAATGGCAGCTTGATCAATACGCGTTCGGAACTACCACCTTTATCGAATTCCACGAAAAGCAGCACCTTGCCGCCGCCCGAGACAAAATAGCGAAGCAGCCTGCCATCATTCAGGTCTGTATCCGGGACTGAACTCAGCAGCCGTGCCAGCAGCGATTTGCCAACCCGGGTTCTCCGCGCACCGATAGCAATTTCGCCTACAGTAAACTGCTGCCAGAAAGAAGGCATGGTACCATTGCCGGGGACATCACCCCATTTTTTCAGAGGTACGACAGATTTGATATGGTCTGAAGCCGGAGAAATACCGATGGCGGTGTATGGTTTGCATTCCAACTGTGACAGCACTTGAACCGCCTTGCGTGAAATCATACGCGGCGTTCCGTTGAAGCGCCACACAGCCTCCGACGTGCCATTTTTTTTGTCTGACCCGCCCGCTCCGGTACCTGTCTGCCGGTTCGTCAATCCGGTTACCAGGCCCTTTGCGAACTTCAGACTATACTCATTTGTCGCTGTCAGCCAGAGCTCGGTTTCTTCGTGCACAAACTGGCTGATCTCTTTCAGAAAGGCGGTATCAGCCTGTTTGAGAGTGTCATGCAGGCTGACGATGATATCGAACTGAGTGGCGAGGGTATTGAGCTCATTCGTACAGGTGTAGTTACTGATTTTTTTGGCTGCAGCAAATTGGCGCAGAAGCTCGACTTCAGCCTCATTGAGGCCATAGATGACGACATGGTCGCTATTGCGTGCCACGGACAGAGGCAGTGTGGTAAAACTGTCGAGCAGAAAAAGGACTTGCTTATTTGTGGCAAGTCCCATATAAAATTTCCACGCCGAGGGCAACTCGAACTGTACATCGCGGATGAACTTTTTGCGCTCAGCAGCAGACAGATCGTGGCATCGGGCTTCGAGCTCGCTCTTTAAAGAGTTGATCAGCAGATCTCGGCTCATCTTCTGGCGCGATATCTCGGAGCTGATTTCGGTAGATTTCATATCACTATCGTTGGTTTTCAACAACCCCATCCTGTCGTCTGAAAATTCACGGTTCAACGTTCCTGTGCTGATCCGCGGCGTAGTGCCCACGCTGTTACTTATTCGCCCTGGGCGAGTACCTGTTGATCATCAGTAACGGCCTGACGGTCTTCCGGATCGAGACGCAACTCTATTTTCGGCATGATGCCCCAAATTGCTGACCAGATGACTCTCCGAGCCCGCTTATCCTGCCCCGGCCGGCGAATGGTATGAAAACAAAGGCCCAGGATACTCAGAAATTTGATTTCATAGACGATCTCAGCACCCAGGCGTGAGTGCGTTTTGACTGAGGCCAGATTTTCCGCATCCATGAAACCGTAAAATTTGCGCAGGTCTGTATGCTGCAGCCCCCAGATCGCCATTGCTATGTAAATACCCCGAGACCGGAACCGCTGCGCGATATACGCATCGTAAATCCAACCACTGTTGTCTGGAATTCTAAAGCTGCAAAACAGCTCTTTCTCCACATGCACAGGGTTCTCATCCAGCCAGATCATGCCGATGGCACGCCCGCGATATTCCGCAACAACGCCCCGGTTCCCCTGTTCAAGACGGCTGTATAGTTTATCCTTGCTTTTCTGCGGATTCAACTCGACAAGCTTGGGGACATCTTCCTTGCCGATAACGTGAAAACTGATATTCCTGAACATACGAGCAACCCGATCCGTGCCGATCTCCTGCACAGGATTAGTCGAAAAACCGACATAAAACCTCGTATAACGGAACAGCCAGATCGGGATATTGCTCGACAGGATAGAAAACAGTGCCGAAGTTTTCCCCTGTTTGAGCAACCTCCACATCTTGCGGATTTTTTGGACCATTCCTTTTTTGCCCTCTTCTCTTTCTTCGTCTCCAACCCGGTGACGAATAATACCCATACGGTCTTCCCGACGCATCATCTCATCCCTAATGCGCTAAACTCAAACGTCCAAACCCTGAAATTTTCTCCGGCTTTTACACCCCCACAATGCAGGCATCCACATCGTCACAGTGTGCCAGTCGCTATGACCGGCGCCTCGGACTGCTTAATTCCCTCATTTCACTGTGCACGAGGAGCTGTCGGGACAACGAAACCAGCGTTCCGGAAAATCGATAAATTTTTCAGAACACACCTTCTCCGCACTGCTGCTTCAGCCACCACTAAAAACAGGACAAACCAGGAGCAGGCCCGGCCGGCGCCCACCGGCAGAGCCCGCATGCGGACTTTAGTACTATACGGAATAATGGGAGAGTATGCGTATCAGGCGGTTATCTTCCCTGCTGCCTACCGTACGATCGTGACTTTCTGCGAAACCCGCTGGCGTGCACCGCGCAACTCGATATAGTACGTCCCTGTTGACAAGAGTTCGCCACTGTCATTGCGGCCATCCCAAACCAGAGAATGTTCACCCGGCTCACGGCTGCCTTCAAACAGCTTTTTTACCAGTTTCCCCTGAATATTGTAGATAAAAACGGCAATTTTTTCGCGTTGCGGTAAATTGAACCGGATCGTCGTGCCGCCGGCTAAGGAACCGCTATTTTTTTTTACCGAGTACGGATTGGGATAGGCAGGCTGCAGGTTGAAATTGTTCGGATGCACACCAGCATCGCCAACGCCTGAAGGCGGATTGTCCGTCTGTTGCTCCGAGATATTCACCGTTGGCCGTGTCCAGGAGTTAGCATCATACTCAGCACCCTGGTTTGCGGCCTTGGGAGGCAGCAGGAAAAAACGGGCATAGGAACGGATGGAGTCATAAGTTTGCAGGATATCCGGGATATTCTGAATGAAAACACCGTGGTTTCCAATAGCCATGTTATCCTCACCGGTCTCATCGTCAAAGCCGGCGTTGTCGAGGTAGTATGACTGTACAGAAACGCCACTGGTCTGCAAGTACTGGCGTACATCCATCCAGGTGATGATCGTTCCCTGATCAGAAGTCACCTGCGCCCAACTGGAGAGATCTTTTTGAATCTGGTCCTGGACACCATCGATGGGGATGGCTGAGTTGTTTTTATCGTAGTATTTCTTGTTGGTCGTCTTCGCCGAATAGTCCATGTAGTACCACATGCGCGGCAGAGCATGAACACGATAGCTGATTTCATATGCAACCATCTTGCGGTAGAAAAAAGAGAAGTACATAGTGGTCGGGCCTGAAGCTGCTCCCTGCACCATGCGAATGGCACGCACCGGACCATCTTTATCAGCAAGATACCAGCTACAGGGTTTTCCGCTGCTGACGCGATAGAGACACTTGCCCGGGCCGTCGCTCCAGAAATCTTCTGATTCATTTTCCCATGTCAACGCATAGGCCCGAAACTTGAAGCGGTCAACCAGGTCTGTTTGACCATCACCATTAAGAGGTGATTTCAGGATCACGCGATCGAGAACCCAGCGCCGGCTGTAATGCGCCTGGTATGAATCCGTATCGATGATCGCCTTGTTTTCCGAGCTTTCGTACATGGTATAGTTGACATAGTCGCCGGCCGTGTAATCAACTTTCGTGGACGTATAGATATAGATATACCCTTTGGTACCGGCCTTGAGCGGATCACTGACTTCGACCTCAAAACGGCGCCCGTCTGTATCCACGGCCCAGCTCTGGGAAGGTGCCGGGGCTTTATCACCCAGGTCTTCGATCATGAAAACCAGTTCATCGTCCTCATCGAACCCATTGCCTTCGTCCTCTGTGTAGAGGTACTCTCTGCCCCAGTTTTTACTGTCATAACTGATATCAGTCAGCTTGCGTTCATCGACCTGAAAAGGCACCTGCCTCCACGTCTTTGAAGCCGCATCGTACACATAACCGAAAATCGTTCCCGGGTCCACGCCCTGCAGGCCCGGGATATCCGCGCCCTTGATGACCACCGGCTCGTACTTCCGCGCTTCTGTGAAATCATTTCCTGCCTGAGCAGCAACAGCCAGGATCAGAAAAAACGCGACTGAAAAAATCCCTCTTTTCATCGGTAAACCTCCTGTTTTATTCGAGGACACTTTATCCCGCATTCTCTAACGATGCAGTGCATCGCATGGGGAAAGCGGAAAAAGTATAACATTGTGCTTGCTGTGTTTGTGGTTTGTATCATGCTGAGAAAAGCTGTTACCCAAAATTATATCAGAGATTATGGGTATCCAAAAGCTCACCTGCGAGATGGAAGTGGTTCATCTTTTAATAATATCGACAGCTTTGCTGTTTTGCAGGAAAAAAGTCTCGCTGTTTCTGAGGGGATCAACACCCTGGCCGGGATCGACACATCACTGCAAACGAAAATCATCTCAGCAGGGGAAAA
>WFTM01000225.1 GCA_015485525.1 Candidatus Zhuqueibacterota bacterium
CCGCTCCAGCGGCAATACCACTAGCAAAACGAGAAACCACCTGTCTCGAAAGCCTGCCTCGCGCCAGTCCACCCCGGCAAAATTAACTACCTGCAGTGCGCGATAAATCGCGCGCTACAACTTTTCATCCATAAGCTTGCCGGCAGTCCTGCTAGCCCTACATGATGCGAGCAAGAGCAAAAAAAAGCCGCTCTCACGCTAACATGAGAGCGGCCGAAAATCGGAGGCAAACGCTGATCAAACGCGTTCGATCATGTCGATATATTTTTGCGCTTTTCTCGCAGCTTTCTTGCCGGGATAAAAGTTGATCACAGAAGACAGCTCTGTTTCTGCCTGCTCTGTTTCACCTGCTTTCATCAAAGCCAGCCCGAGCATGAGCTGAGCATCGACTGATTTGTTCGAATTGACATAGGCATTGACCTTTTCGAACTCGATCGCTGCCTGATAGTAGGCGCCTTTTGCGTAATAGGCTTCAGCAATCCAGTACTGGCAATTATCGGCAAGGTCACCGGCATCGCTTCTCAAAACCAGCTCGCTGAACATGGCGATGGCCGAGTCATAGTCTTTGGCCAGCAAAGTGCTGCGCGCCTGCTCATATTCCAGTTGAAAAGCCGTGGCATTGTCTCCGAAAGAGTCAAAACCGGTATAGTCTCCCTGGCTGTTGACCGGGAAATCTTTTTGTGTCAGCTCGTTCGTTTTCTCGGCAGATTCTGCTGCGATGGCGCGAAACTGTTCGATTTGCTGAATCTGGCGCAAGCTGTCAGCGACGCGATCCTGAGTTGCCATAATGGTTTCGAGATCACGCACTTCACGGCGCATTTTTTCCATCAGCTCGGGGGTGATCCAGTCATCCGCTTGCTGCTCACTGTTATCAGCAACAGCCTGTGTGCTTTCTTCAGCAAAGGGGTCGTCCGATGAACCACTTTCAGCGAAGGGGTCTTCTGATGTCAGCTCCTGGGTATCCATAGCATTGGCTGTTTCGGTTTCCGAAGAGCTGGTTGCAAAGCCATCATCGCCCCAGCCGTTGCTGGTCCAGTCGTCATCGCCCCAGCCGCTGTTATCCCAGCCACTGTCCGCAGACTTCTGCGTCTCCGTATTCTCGGCAACAGCATTGTTCTCATCGCCAAAAAGATCATCAGCAAAGGGATCATCACCCGTTGCCTCGCCAGAATCGGCAAATTCGTCGCCTTCACTCATTTCCATCTTATCGAAAATGTCATCGCTGAACTCGGAATCTGCCTCATCGACGAAGGCCTGATCGTCTGCAGATGAGTTGAGTTTCTGCAGTTTGACACCGCACATCGAGAACATCGTGATCGCCAGCAGCAGCAGGCTTACGGTGGATCCGCCGATTAATTTCTGTGTTTTCGTCATTGTTTGGGTACTCCCTTGTTTTGCACGTCCACGTTGTGTTACCCTGTTCTTCCATGATGAGAGTAAATTATACTGTTTTGAATGTACAATCCAAAGCGAATAAATGCAGGAAGTTTCTTGTGAAAAAAACTAAATATTTTACGAAAGGTCAGATCACCGCAGGGCTATCCATCATGCGCCTGTTTCAGCAGCTCACGTGCGCTGGACAAGTGGCTCTCTGTCAGAGTGTCGCCGGCCAGCAGCATCGCGACCGCTTCTTCACGTTCGCTCTCATCGAGCTTACGCACCGTGGAGATGGTTTCGCCGTTGCGCAGGCTTTTTTCGACCATGAAATGTGTCGAGCCGGCGCTGGCGATTTGTGGCAGGTGAGTGATGCAGAGTATCTGATGATTCCGGGCAAGATAGCGCAGCTTGCGCCCTACAGCCTGGGCAATCCGGCCTGATATCCCGTTGTCGATTTCGTCGAAGATCAGGCACGGGATACCGATCGTATGCGCTCCGGCGCTTTTCAGGGCTAACATGATGCGGGAAACCTCCCCGCCTGAGGCCACGCGCGCCAGGGGTTTGACAGGGTGCCCGGGATTGGTGGAAATGAAAAATTCCACACGATCGTAGCCGTTTCGCGAGGCGCGAACAGGTTCGCCACCGAGCTCAAGCCAGGATTCTGCGGCCGGCTCGGTATCTATCCGGACTTCAAAGGTCGCGTGCTGCATGCCCAGTTCGCTGAGCAGCTCAGGCACCACTTTTTCCAGTTTGGCTCCGGCATCTTTGCGGGCACGGGATAGTGCTGTCGCGGCCGCACGGTATGCCCTGATCGCCTCAGCCCACGCCTTCTCGGCCGCGTGCACCTGCTCGTCGATCGACTCGACCTGCCGCAACTCACCTCGCAGCTCTTCTACGCGCTCAACCAGCAGGTCGTAGCTCAGGGCATATTTCTTTTTCAGAAAACTGATCTCAGCCAGACGATTTTGTACCTGTTCGAGACGCGCGGGATCGATCTCGATGCGGGCACTGTGTTCCTGGACGCTCTGCGCGCTCTCCTGAACGATGATCAGAGCAGATTCCAGCTCTTTGAGATTTTCTTCCAGCGATGGTACGAAACGGACTAAATTATTCAAATCCGCCAGAGCAGCGCTGATGCGTTCCTGTGCAGAGGCATCGCCTTCATAGAGCAGAGCAGAAATCCGTCCGGCGAGTTCGATAATTTCCGTGCTGTGGGCAAGCTGCTTTTCCTCCTGCTCGAGTTCCTGTTCCTCGCCGGGTTTGGGATCGACGCGTTCCAGTTCCGCGAGCTGGAATTCGAGATAGTCTCTTTTTTCCTTCAAATGCTGCTGGTCATGCAAGAGTTTTTCATACTCCCGGCGCAGGTTCTCCGCTGCGGAAAATTTATCCGCCACATCGCGGCGCAGGGTCGCAACATCGGCAAATGTATCGAGAAACTCGAGGTGTTCGCTGACGCGCAGGAGTGATTGGTGCTCGTGCTGGCCATGCAGATCGACCAAACGCGCTGCCACCTGCGCGATATCCTCGAGGGTGGCCGGCGTGTCGTTTAAAAAAGCCCGGCTGCGGCCACTGCTGGATATTTCCCGCCGAACGATCACGGTATCATCATCGATGTCGTACTCCTTTTCCCGCAGCAGTTCGAGCACGGCCGGATTCTCGCTCAGGTCAAAAACGCCTTCGATGACAGCCTTTTGCGCACCGGACCGCAGCATGCTCGGCGAGGTACGTTCACCGAGAATGGCGCCGATAGCACCGATCAGAATCGATTTCCCGGCTCCTGTTTCGCCGGTAAGGATATTCAGGCCTTTTTCAAAGTGAATTTCGCTTTCCTCGACAAGCGCGTAGTTTTTGATATAAACTGACTTGAGCATCTGCCGTCGCCTTTATTTTCGGATAACCGCGATTTTGCCGACACCCTTGCGGCCGTCTTCGCTGAAACCGACATAGAGATAGATGCCGCTGGGTACGAGTTCCCCGCTGCTGTCCCGTCCGTCCCAGATCACCTGAGCACCGAGCACGCTTCCGGCCGGGTAATTTTTCACCAGTCTGCCATCTTCTGTAAAAATACGCACTCCGGAATTACTGACGAGATTGGTGATCACAAAGCGATCAGATGGGCTGCCGGAAATGATAAACGGATTGGGGTATCCTTTCAGGGAGGAAAAATCATCCTGAGGCCGTGTGAATGGCGTCCGCAGAACGGAAATTCCGTTCGTCGTGGCGATAAAAACATCTCCGGTGTTTTCATCAAAAGCGAATGCCGTGATGACGTTGCTCACCAGCGGGCTGTTATCGGTGGTGTAATCTGTCATCGTGTTGCCATCCGCGCCGAGCATGGTAATGCCAGCGGTCGTCCCGATCCATTTGTTGTTCGCCGGGTCCACACCGATAGCCTTGATGTTCTCGCTGATCAGCCGCTGGCCAAGGCTGTTGGTGACAAAGCTGAAAACCGAGCCGCCAAACCAACTGTTGAGCCCATCGGCCGTTCCGATCCAGATCGTACCATCATCGTCTTCTGCCAGGGCTGAAATGGTCAGTGATTGCAGGTTGTCCTCAGCCCCCAGCCCCTGGCTCAAATCATCATCGCTCTGGTCGAGCAGCGTGCCGGCATAATCGATAACACCAACGCCATTCCTCCCGGTGCCATACCACAACCGCCCGATGCGATCGACGAGCATGGTGCGGATATCATCCGACCGCACGCCGGCGGACAGGGAAAAATAGACCCACTCGTTCTCCGGTGTCACTGCGATGATGGGCCGGCCATTGAGGGCGCCGATGTTCGCCAGCCACACCGTGCCAGCATCGTCCCGGGTCATGGTGCTGACCACAACATAGCCCGGATTGACAGTGGTGCTGCCGGAGAGATAGCCTGCCGTAGTGTCGAGACGCGTGACCTGTAAGCTGTCGAGCCGGCCTTCAAGAACATACACTCCCCGCCCCCAGGTCGAAAGCCAGATGCGGCCGGAATTATCCTGGATGACGTTGCGGAAATCCCCGTTGGAAATCCCGCCGAGCTCATCGAAATTATACCATTGCCTGCCATCATAGGCTATAAAACCATCGAGAGATGATGTCGCCCACAAGATGCTGTCCGTCGTAAAATACAGGCTGGTAAACTTGTTGGTTTTCGGAGAGTTGAGGGCCACTCTGGACCAGTTCCCGCCATCGATACTGGTAAAACTGAGCCCCTTGCCAACCTGACCAGCCCAGATTTTACCATCTGCCAAAAGCAAATCCGCACCTGTTCCGGACAGCGCCGTGGTGCGCGACCATGTGGTCAGGTCATCGCTGAAATAGACGCGGTTGGCCACCGCAGCATAAAGCCGGCTGCCGCCCAGGGATTCCAGAACGGCCAGAGAGTTGACCCTTTGTCCGGCAAACGGTGTATCGAGTACCTGCCACCCATCGCCTGTCTCTATCGAGATGCCGGTCGCACTGCCGGCAACGACCTTACCATCATAAGTAACGAGCTGGCGAACATCGATATCAGGCAGCCCATTGCGCACGGTAAAGGTTTGCCAACTGCTGGGGGCCTTCAGGTTCGGCAGATCAAGGCTGGCGCGGGCAATACCGTCTTCCGTGGCTGCATAGAGATACCCGCCAGTGACCAGTGCTGTGCGCACTTCCGCTTCTGTTTTGAACCCGGCACCGAGCTGGCGATAGACTTCTTTTGTCTCTTCCTTATCGATGCGGTACTCGCCCAAACCGATCTCAAGGGCAACATACATGGTATCGCCGTTGGGGTAAAAGTCGAGAATCTGCAACGACTCATAATCGATTATCAGATTTGAAACACCGGCCCCGGGCTCTATGATGACGATATTACCATCTGATAAGGCCGCCCAGACACGACCGCGTGAATCCGTTGCAACAGTCGTCACATCGTTTGCCGTCAGGCCATCGATATTTGTGAAGCCGGTAAAAATATCGTCGTCTGGTGAATAGGAGAACACCCCGCCACCTGTTGCTGCCCAGATATCGTCTCCCGCCTGGGTGAGTGCGCGTATGTCCCACATGCTGGTAAACGAGGTCCAGTCTTCAGTCTGGGCGGTGAGTGAACCGGTTGCACCAGACCAGAGCAGGGAAAGCACTAAAAATCTCGGTATGATCTTGAACATAAATCCTGCTAACGGATGAAATGATAGATTGCACGACGTCGAGTCATACTATAGCATTTTTTTGACATTTTGCAATGAATATCAACCCTGGGAATGATGAAACAACTATGGGAGAAGTAGCCGAAGTGGCAACACTTCGGGAGCACCGAGGGCCGGAACTCTTACGAGTTCCGCTACACGTAGGGCAAAAGCGTATGCCCAAGCGCAGCAGCCGCCATGGAAAAAGTAGCCGAAGTGGCAACACTTCGGGCCTCCCCCAGGCCGGAACTCTTGCGAGTTCCGCTACACGTAGGGCAAAAGCGTATGCCCGAGCGCAGCAGCCGCCATGGGAAAAAGTAGCCGAAGTGGCAACACTTCGGGCACACCAAAGGCCGGAACTCTTGCGAGTTCCGCTACATGTGGATCATAAGCGTGTACTCGTGCGCAGCACCGCTATGGTGAAAAGTAGCCGAAGTGGCAACACTTCGGGCACACCAAAGGCCGGAACTCTTGCGAGTTCCGCTACACGTAAGGCAAAAGCGTATGCCCAAGCGCAGCAGCCGACATGGGAAAAAGTAGCCGAAGTGGCAACACTTCGGGCCTCCCGCAGGCCGGGACTCTTGCGAGTTCCGCTACAAACTGGCCCGGAAACTGTAAAAAAAGCAACCAGTAGTTTACCGGACAGATACCGAGAAACTGCCCGAAATTTCCGGAGCATAGAGGGACTTGCCGCAAGCAAGCTGCAGCCTGGCTGAGCAGATTCGCGTGTAGGCAGAAACAGCCACTGTCACCCGGACTATTTCACGCCAAGCGCAACCATTATCTGGTTGAGCAGTGTTTCGGGGTCACGGCTGTGCGGAGCAGCTTCAGGGAAGGCAGCATCCATCTGCGATGCGGCACTACTGAAATCCCCGGTGGCATAGTACGATTGCGCCATCGTCAGTCTGATGGTCTGCGCCGTGATATCTGTCTTATGTTCAAAAACATAGTCCGGGCTGGTGAGCAATGCCTGCGAACCTGCGGTAATCGCGTTGGCAAAATCGCTTTTTACGTGATAGACCAGACAGAGTCCGGCATTGATGTCGGCATTGTCGTTATCATCTGCCCGGCCGGTGAGCCAGGCATTGATGGCTCCATCGAAGTTGCGCTGAAATGCCCGTGCCCAGCCCAAGCCCATACTGGCCTCAACGCTGCCCTTTTCTTCCAGATTGAGTACTGTAACGAACTGTTGGATGGCGTCGGAATAGCGCCCGGCTTCAAAAGCTTCCCACCCCTTCTGGATGAGCTCATCCGTAGAAGTTGCCGGACCATTACCACCGGAATCGCAGGCTGCCAAAACCACGAGTGCGATCAGAATGAGGATATGAGCGTATTTTTTCAACATGATTTCTCCTGCATTTCTCCCGATTCATCTGTGCTCTGCGCACGGGAATCGGGAGTATTGAAAAGTTATATCAGTCACATGAGGACGTGCGCACCTCAGCGGATGAGCGTCATTTTCTTGACCTGGCGGAATTGGGCTGTCTCTATTTCATAAAAATACACTCCGCTGGGCACGTCCATTCCAAGAATGCTTTTCCCGTTCCAGGTGTATTCATAGGTGCCAGCACCCAACTCACCATCAACCAGTATAGCTATCGTCTGACCGGTTACTGAATAAATACGCAGACGAACCGCCGTTTTCTCCGGCAGGGCAAAAGCGATGCGCGTCTCCGGGTTGAACGGATTGGGAAAATTCTGCTGCAGTGAATAGCTCCGGGGCAGATCATCCTGCTCAGCACGTACAGCAGCGCTGCTTTTCAACAGGCCATACGTCCCGGTCTGCGAAACTTCCGCAGTTACTATAGAGCTTTTGTCAGAGCGCCATGTCTGAACTGCCAGCCACCTGCCTTCATCGTCGAGCCGGGCGATTGTCAGGTTGTCTGCGTCTGGAGCAGGGCTGCGCCAGTGCAGCCGCAGCGGGCGTTCAAAGCGCAGGCCCGCCGGGCCGATGACCACCGGTTCGCTGACAAATTCAGCATTTTCTTGCTGTGACAGGACACGCGCTGCATGACTGGCATAAGGGATCATCGTCAGCCATACCGGGCTGCTGACGGCATTTTTGCTGACAGACAGGGAAACAGTCTGATCAAAGGATGTCAACTGCAGCGCTGACTGGGGGACAGCTATAGCTGCGGTAAAAGTGAGGGAATCATAACCAGCAACACTGCCGCGAGCTGGTTTTGCCTGAGCAATTACGGTCACCTGCCCCGGACCGGAAAGACGGACATCCGTACTGCCGAAAACCAGATTTTCGTCATCCACGGCTGTGAAGCTGTATTCTTTGCTGCCCGTGCCTTCCTGCACTATTGCCTTCACCGAATTCTCATTCAGGGGCTTTTCACCGATGACGTAAATATCGATATTCTCAGTAAAAACCGGATTCTGCACAACGCCAAGGCTGATCTTCGGCGTCGTCGTATCACTCACGAAGGTCGAGACATAGGCTTCGACAAAGAGATCATA
>WFTM01000226.1 GCA_015485525.1 Candidatus Zhuqueibacterota bacterium
AGGGCATTCTCAGCGATAAATTTCGTCTCATAACTGATCACACAGACGCCCGGGTTTAAGTCGTGTACGAACCGGCGCGCAGAGGTGAGTTTTGAGCTGCCGACAAGAGAATTGGAGTGAATCACCTGGCGTTGCAGGTTTGAGGTATCGATACGGTCGTCATCGACGATTCCGATCGTGCCAACCCCGGCTGCAGCCAGGTACATCAGTACCGGAGAGCCCAGCCCGCCGGCTCCGATGACCAGGACTTTGCTTTTTCTTAGCTTTCTCTGGCTTTGCATGCCGAATTCGGGCAACGTCAGGTGGCGGATATATTGCTGGATTTCCTCACGGGTGAGCTCAGGCAGGCCGTCCTCGCCGGTATTTTTTTCCGCGAGGGTGAGTTCGATGATGTCGTCTTTTCTCAGGATGGTGTCCGCTCGTGTCAGCGATTCACCGCCGCGGTAAAGAGAAAAGTGATGCCGGATCAGGCCGGAATCGGAGCCCACATTGACAGCCAGTTGCGGATATTCGGCGTAAAGATGCTCCAGCGCAGCCTCAAGAGTTGTGTCCGGCAGCTGGAGTTTATGCGTGTTGCCGGCAAGGTAGTGAAGGATGGGCGGCAGCAGAAGTGTGGCCATTTAGTTATGTCCGTATCGTTTTATCGGGAAGTGGTGGTAAGTTTATGCACAGAAATTTATTGGCAAAAGAAAGAAATTTCTGTCTGCAAAAGGAGCGAAAAAAACGAAAGCAGCCGGGCTCCAAAAAGTACAGACATACGATTTTTCAATGACAAACGCAAGCAAGAGTGTGCCAGCGCGTGTGCCACCGGTGTTGATGATTTTGTTTTCGGTGTATGGTTGAAATGCGTATATTGCATTCTTTGTTGGAAACCTCGTTGCCATAAGCGGCAGCGGGCAATCAGAATAGAAAATCATGAGGTGACCCATGTTGAAGTTTGTCGACCATCTGTCCTGGCCTGTGCTCATCCTTGTCAGCATCTTCATGCTGCTGGCTCCTTTTCAGCCGATGCCGCATTTTCTTGAAAAGCTGATCATGCTGAAAAATGGCACACTGACCCGCCCGATCGATATATTCGATTTGTTTTTTCACGGTTTTCCCGCATTCCTGCTGGTGCTGAAAATCGTCCGCAGCCGGAAGAGTGCATGATGCACCTGCGCCTGGTACTGATGGGGATCATTTTTCGGGGCATGCGCGTGCTGCTCGGTTTGATGCAGCGCATTTTTAATCTGCTGGCTCTGGGCGAATGGCCGCCCTTTGCCGGTGTCGCTGTAATCCTGCGCGACGGTGACCGTGTTCTGTTCATCGAGCGCAGCGATGGCAATGGATATGGCCTGCCCGGTGGTTTCGTCCGGCTGGATGAAACGGCCGAGGCAGCGGCTATCCGGGAAACGCTGGAAGAGACCGGCCTGCATGTTGAGCTCGAGGGTATTGTCGGGATTTTATCGGGCGAGCGGGCGGATACCCTGGTGCGCACCGTGGATGTCGTTTACCGGGCCCGCATTATCGCCGGGGACGTACGGCCGTCGCGCGAGGGCACCTGCTTGTGGTTGGAGCCGGATACGGTCCGCGATGAGATCGCCTTTGGCTACGGCCGGCTGTTGTGAAGAGGTAGGGCTTGCCGGCTTCAGTATTCGGTATAGGGCTTGCCGGGGAAGCCGTTTTTGTGCAGAACTTTGAGGCTGTATCTGAGCTGCTTGTGGCTGCTCAATGGGCCGACGAGCAGCAGATAATTGCTGCCCATGGGATGGATGTTTGAATGGATGCGTCTTTTTTTGAGCCTTTTTTGCATCGCGATGGCCTCGCCGATGTCGTTGTATTCACCGACGACGATGTTGTACTGGGATGGTGAATGGCCGGGCAGGATGAGCTCACCGCCAGGAGCTTCGAAATGGTCGGGGTCCGAGCCCTTAAATGATTCGACAAAGTCATGAAAAGCATGCCACAGCCGCGGAAAATAAGCTTTTTCTCCCGCCTTAAAGAAAAATCCGGCAATAAAAAGCAACCCCAGAACGATCAGAAATTTTCCGACCCCTTCGTTGAACTGGGCAAGAGAAGTGTGTTCATTCTGCGGTGGCATGTGTAAATCCTTTTTTCACTGATGCGACAGGGCCGGGTGCTTCCTCGCTCTGGTTCTGATACTGAAAAATTTATGAATCTGGTACAAGGTTGGCCCAACTGTATTTTTGTTAGAAGGTTACAGTAAGGCCTGCCGTGGGGTAAAATTTTTCAGTTATCCCGGTTTTCCTCGTGCGCAGCGCTCATTGTATGAATGAATCGGGATAAATTGCGACAACCTCAGTCCCTGGGTTGTCTTCTCTCTCGGGTTATATATTTATCAGAACGGAATCGTGTACCAGGTGTGGATTCCTGTATCGATCAGGCTGCGCTGTTTACTCCATGCGCGCCGGTTCTTATCTTTTTCCCGATTTCTCTTGGCACATGGTATTACACGCACGGGTAATCGGGAGAACTGAAAAATGCAACAGGGGGTGTTCGGCTAATCTCATGGTTTCGATTGATTGATGCGGAAAACTTCCGAATTTATGAATTTTCAGATTATCAGCGGATATGGTCCACTTTTCCGGATGCCGTGCACAAAGCCGGGTTTGTCTGGAGGGAAAGGCATCAGGCCATGAAGTTCCTGCGTACGTATTGCTACCCCGGTTTCTTCAAAGATGAACACTTTTCTCCGTAATGCGGGATAGCTGAAAAACTTTGCTCTGTGATGTGTTTTGTCTGGTTATCCGCTTAACTCAGCGCGGTTGCATCTTTTCAATCAGACCACCTGAAACAGCACATGCCTGCACCAGAGCTGTCATTCCGGTTTCCGCGCAGCGCGGGAACCGGAATCTTCCAGACTCCGGCATGTGCCAGAAAAGATGAGATTCCGGCACTGCGCTTCGCCTGGCCGGAATGACAAATGTCGGAATCTGGGTCAGGCCTGGTTTGCTGAGTAACTGGATACCCTGATATGTTTTGTTCTAACGTCTTAATAAGATTAAGGTTATAGTGAGATTATCCAGAGCTTGAAAAATTTTCAGGCTAAATGTAGTAAAAACATACAAGATGTTGCAAGAAAATTCTCCGTAACTCTTATTTTTCGCATTGTTTATCCCAGTTCATTTACGAGTTTAAGCTGGCCGCCGGGGAAGCCAGGGCAGTACAAAATTTTTGCTCAACGACGTACTTTTCTGCAACCGCCGGGAAAAATACAGTTAATCCGGCCCGTTGAGACGTTTTCGGGTTTTTCAGATTACTTGCACATGTCTTTGAGCAATGGCGTCATCAAAGCAGCACTCAGATAGCCATCGATAGCCTTCATGGTGGCAACGTTGACGATCATGGTTCTGCGCCGGCCGACATGTTTTTCAACCGCCTCCAGTAACTGGCGTGCACCAGCCAGAGTATTTCTCGGCCCGACGTAGAGGTAGTAGCGCCCGTCCTCTCCATGATAGCGCAGAAGGTTGATGCGGCTTTTTTTGAGTTCATATTCGAGCCGAAGACTGGTATGTTCACTGGTGATATCGTAAACGAGAACCACGTAGCATCTGCGGATTGCCTCATCCGGAAAGGCGGTTGCCTGCTGGACCGGCTGCTCCCTGTTGTCGTATGGCTCATGGTACAGATTGTCCAGAAATGGAATGGGAAAAGTATAGTTGAAGCCGAATCGGACAACGATGATGACAAATACCACCAGAACCACGATTTTCAGCGCTAACAGCAAAAGGAATTCGATGAAAAACAGCAAAGGATTCTTTTTCGCGTCAAAAGTCATTTCTTTTGTTAGTCCTCGTCACGTGCTGCTGCCGTGTTATGTCCATCCTGAAAATTCACAAACCTGATAAAAATTCGCTTCAACTCTGTCGTTTCTGTCGAGCTCCACTAACGGCCGCGCCAGACTACGCTGTAGTCTTGGCTTCTCTGTTTATTCGCATGACGCGCTAATTTTGTGAATGCATCCCTTCTCGTGACACCGCGGCAGCACATAAGCGAAACCAGATTCCGCCAGTACCGGCCGCACCCCTACTGAGGCGATTCCGGCACGTACATGGCTTGGGCTGGAATCCCATCTTTTTTGGCACGTGCCAGAGTCTGGGAGATTCCGGTCTTCCCCTGTGGGGGAACCGAAATGACGGTTCGGGAGCAGGCACGTGCTGTTATCAGGCGGTCTGGTTGTCAAGATGCAACCGTGCTGAGTTAAGTGGATAACCAGACCGAACATCGCCTTAATTTTATTTTATCATGAAGTTACGATGATAAACCCCGCGGCGCAATATTTTTCGGCCTTACCTGCTTCTTTTGTACAAAGCGCATATTACGAAGGCTCCGGGTTAATGACCCGGTGACAGAATACGCGCTTCTTCATAGCCTGCAGATTGCACGATCTGCAGAGCCCGCCTGGCCTGTGACCGGCTGATGAGATCGCTGACAAGAACAAAATAACGCCCCTGCCGGTAAACGGATGAAGCCCAGAGCCTGTTTTGTTTCAGCTTGTAGATTGCCCGCGTCGCCGCTGTCCGATCCGCTGTAGTGAAAACCAGAATCCGGTAAGTTGACAGGCGCAGTGATTCGATGGTTTGCGTTGACAGACCGGTTGGCAGCTCGGGAAAAGCCGTATCCGGAAGCGAAGTGCCGTATGAGTGCAGGCGCTCAGTATTGCCCGGGATGTGTTGGATGAGCCATCCGGGCAAAATTTGTTCGAGGGGGTTACGTCCGGCTGCGATTTCGAGAGTACAGTAGATGATCAACAACGCCGCACCGGCAGGTACGAGGAAGGCCTTGATGAACTTCCCCAGTAATTCCCAAAAAGCATCAAACGGAGGTTTGGGTTTTGGTGGGTCTGGTTTGAAGACGTACTTGAATTCACCTGTTGGTAGTAACATATGGCTCCCCTTGGATTTGAGTGCAGAACGGTCGTTTGCACATCCTGTAGCGAGACCACGTTGTGCCGGCAAGCTGGAGTCGTCGTGAAGATACTGCCGTACCTCAAATATGGAAAGTCGTGCCGGTTAGCCCGTACCGGCAAAGCCCGGGGAAGAGGGAGATACAGCATGATGCGGACTCAGGAACGTACCGTGTGATGATCCACGTCCGGAGTCGAATCCAAACAGGGCGAGGTCAGGATGATTGAATTGTGTAAAATATACGTTTTTTCGATCATTTTCACAAGAAATTTTCGAATTTGCAATGTTTTGCACATCTGCACAGAAGCAGCACGACGGCCTGCATCCCAATATCATTCCCCGCTGATTTTCGCATACCACTTTTTAACCACGTTTTCCGCCAGCTTGCCGTTGGGGGTAAAGCCGCTGTGGCTGCCGCCGCCAGACTCCAGGACTGTGGGCCATTTCCAGAGGTAAATGCCGGCGAGCCACGGCCGCCGGTAAAATGCTCTGAAAAAGGCGTCGTAAGCCCGCATTTGTGCCTGTTCGTCAGCCGGCTGGCCGCGACCATCGCGATGCGGTTCGATCCACGGCGCGGGTCTGCTGGCATAGCCTGTCTCTGTTAACAGCACCGGTTTCTGAAATTTTTTGCTGACTGCACCGATACGTTCTGCGACCTGGCGCGCGCCTGCGAGCAGTTCCGCGTCCGAGGCGTTCGGATTGTCGCTCAAGGGGTAATAGCTGTTGACGCTGATGGCGTCGAGGGCATCCCAGAACGTGATGTTTTCAAACTCCTCTCCCCAGTTGGCGGAATAGAGCAGCTTGCCGTGGTAAATTTTCCGGATCCGTCCGATCAGCTCCCGCCATTCCTGTTCATGGCCGATGGTGGTCCTGGCCAGCTCGACGCCAATGCTGAAACTTTCGGTCTGCAGCATTTCAGCGAGTATGGCGTAGTGCATGATCCAGTCGCTGTAATAGACGAAAAAACGCTGCCAGTCCTGTGCGTTGTTCATGGCGATGTCTCCGGGCCAACTGCTGTGGGAGACCCAGAGGTGTGGTTTCATCATGATGCGCATGTTTTTCCGCCGCGCCCGGGCAATGGCGACGATCAGGCTTTCGTCGTTTTCAGAGCCGGCACCGGTGCTCAGGCCGATGGGAACCGGCCGGTTTTTTTCGCGCAGGAAACCGAAAGGGGTGATGGAGATGGCGTTGACGTTCAGCTCCTGCAGGCGTTGCAGTGCAGCCTCGGCAGTTGAGCCCATGTAGCCGTTGTAAACCGCATAACCCTCGTGCGCAAAGCAAAAACCGCGGGCAAACTGCCAGACCGTAGGTGCCCTTCCCGTTTGCGGCCTGGGCAGCATGGCGCGGCTCCAGGTACGCCACTGCTGGATCAGTTTGGGAGAAAAGTAGCGCGGAAATGTGGCGGCGTCCAACCTGGCCGGCGTTTGTCTGAGAAATTTTTTCAGTTCCTGGGGTGAGTAGTGAAAAAGTACGAGCTGCAGCAGAGTCGCAGCCTGCACCTCGCTGACGTAGCGGCTGATGCGGCGCTCCGCCGGAGCGAAGATCAGCTCGAATGGCGGAAAGATGGCGTTGTGGAAAAACATCCCCGCCCATACCGGATATCCTTTGCCGCCCCAGGCATCGGAGAACAGCACACCGGCGCCGCGCAGCAGCAGGGGGTTGGGTACCTCTCCGGCAAAGTGCCAGGTGATGTATTCAGCGATGGCTGTGTAATCCGCGCCGACCGCATTTTCACTGAACACGATGTGCACGACAGAGCTGCCCGTTTGCCAGTGTGAAAGCCGTGAATTGCGTGTGGCAATGGTTTTGCTTTCCGAGCTTTCGTAGAGTTTCAGCCGGATCGGCAGGAAACGTCTCCTTTGCTCAGCATCGATTTGCAGGATAGCGCACTGTTCTTC
The DNA here is from genome assembly GCA_015485525.1 of Candidatus Zhuqueibacterota bacterium. Taxonomy (GTDB): domain Bacteria; phylum Zhuqueibacterota; class Zhuqueibacteria; order Zhuqueibacterales; family Geothermadaptataceae; genus Geothermadaptatus. The sequence continues at coordinate 6,806 of WFTM01000226.1, forward strand.
CACGAGCTGCTTTTGCCGGGCCAGAAAAGCCCGGATTTTTTCCCGGTCAGGTGATCTGCCGATGTAATCTACGATAAATATCGAATCAGCTGAAACTCTGCGCAGCGAATGCAGCAGGTTGATTTCCCGGTTCCTGCTGATCACCCAGGGGGCGGAGGGGCGCGGTTGGGACAAAAAACCATAAGCGAGCAGTTCCTGCCCGCGGCGGATGGTGTAGTCTGCAATCAGCTCAGGGCTGCGCCTGCCGGGTTGAAATTCTGCCAGGATTGCCTGGTCTGAGTTGCCGGTGATGATCTGCAACCATTGCCCGGGCCGAAGAGGATTGGGCATGCGCAGCAGCAGGCGATCGCCCCGGTTGTCATAGGTGTGACCATTGATGCGAAAACTGTCCCGGTTCATATCAAAAGGGAGCGCAGGCAGAAGGCGTTGCAGCAGGGGGTTGTTCCCGGGGCGTCCGACCAGTGTTATGGGAGTGTTTGCAGGCAGGGAATCAGCAGCCGAAACCGGGATGGCTGTAGTGCGGATGTACCGTCCGCGTCGCATCTGACCGAGCCGCTGCTCGTAGAGCGCCGCTGTTTTACCCTGATCCGGGTACAGATAAACGATGCGGCGATGTTGCCACAGGCGTGATTGCAGTTCCTGCTTGTCCGGCCATAGGGATGTTTCGCCCTGTCCGCTCAGGAGCGGAGACAGCGATGATGAGAAAAACAACAGCCACGAAACGAGGCTGCTTCGATAAAATCGTGGCATAGGCAAGTTATCCCATTTGTGCAGCAGTACGCATTCCGAAAACCGTGGCGAGGGGGAAGACAGCGATACCTAGGAACCAGAACCAGCCCGGGTGCGGCAGCATGATCATATTGGTGATACCGGCGATGAGCAAAATCAGGCCGACCAGCAGCGCAGGCCTGCCGTTATCTTTACCAGCGATGCGCACTGCCAGCCAGGTTCCTGTAAATGTCCCCAGCCCCCAGCCGGCCAGGACGATAAGAAACGCAGTCATCGGCAAGTTATCTATGTGCTTCTGCATCGCAACCGTGTCGTTGATGTCGATGTCTTTTGGCAGAGGGTAGGCCTGGTGCCCGAGCATTTCCACGAACATGATGATGATAATTGCACTCAGTGTCCCGGCAAAAGCCGCCATCAGGGAGCGACTCATGGTGATTCCTTTCGGATAAGATATTCAAAATAGGATGGATCGGTTTTTATTTACCGTTATGTGCTCTTGTTTTTCTGAGTATAAGCAAGTCCGGGCGCTTTGTCAAGAACGGTTCACCGTTCTGTGGGCCACGCGGAGCAGGCAGGAGAAAAATACCGGGAACGGGTTCGGGTTTGTTTAAAAAACTCTGTCGCTGTTGTCATGAAGATGCGTGCCCGCAAAATTCACCCTGAAAAAATTATGATGCCGGGGCAGGGTTTTGTAATTTTTTGATTTACAATTCATGCGCGTTTTTACGACATTCCATAGCCTGAAAAATTCATGTCGCGATGCACGGCTGTGGGCAAAATTCTTCCGCATTCTGACGCTCCCGGCGCGAAATACTCTTTTATCCCGATTTACAGTGATCGTGGTAAGAATCGGGATAAGCCGTATATTGCACAGTTTGTGAGTTACACAGGCAATAGGCTTGTGTTCGGCTTTATCAATTTGCAGATTCATACATGCCATGCCCGCAGCAAATCATATCTGAAACCGGAGAATAACGATGCGAACGATAATCGAACCCTTTCGAATCAAGATGACGGAGGAAATCAGGCTGGTTCCGCGCGAACAACGCGAGAAAGCCCTGAAAGAGGCGCACTACAATGTCTTTCTCCTCGATGCTGAACTCTGCCCGATCGATCTGCTGACTGACAGCGGCACGGGCGCCATGTCAGCAAAGCAATGGGCAGCACTCATGCTCGGCGACGAGAGCTATGCCGGTAGCAAATCGTGGAAAAAGTTCGAGAATGCCGTCCGTACGATCACCGGCTTTAAGCACATCCTGCCCACTCACCAGGGGCGGGCTGCTGAGGGCATTCTGGCGCAGACGCAGATTCGTGAGGGGGATGTCATCCCCAACAACAGCCATTTCGACACCACGCGCGCAAATTTCGAATTTGTTGGCGCCACGGCCCTGGACCTGGTGTGCGATGAAGGTATGCAGCCGGGGTTGGATGCTCCTTTTAAGGGCAATATGGATATCGAAAAACTGCGTACCTGCATCGAAACCCATGGCAGGGAGCGCATCCCCTTTTGCATGATCACGGTGACCAACAATACCGGTGGCGGCCAGCCGATCTCGATGCAGAATATCCGTGAGGTCAAAGCTGTGCTGAAGGAATACGGCATACCGCTGGTGATCGATGCCTGCCGTTTTGCAGAAAACGCCTATTTCATCCGCGAGCGGGAGCACGGCTACGGCGATAAATCGTTGCTGGAAATTGCACAAGAGATGTTTTCCTATGCGGATGCTGCCACGATGAGCGCGAAGAAAGATGGCCTGGCGAATATCGGCGGTTTTCTTGCCTGTCATGATGATAGCTGGGGTGAAGCCTTCCGCAATGCGCTGATCATGCGCGAGGGGTTTCCAACCTACGGCGGGCTGGCCGGCCGTGATCTCGAAGTCATCGCTGTCGGCCTGATGGAAGCGCTGGAGTACGATTACCAGGTCTATCGCCACGCGACGATCACTTACCTCGGGAAAAAGTTTGAAGAGCGGAATATTCCTTTTGTCAAACCCGTAGGTGGGCACGCGCTGTTCATCGATGCAAAAGAATTTTTACCGCACATTCCCCCACTGCACTATCCGGGGATCGGCCTGGTGAACGCGCTCTACGTCGATGGCGGCATCCGTGGTGTTGAGCTGGGCAGTGTCATGTTTGGTAAAAAAGATGACCAGGGTGTTGAAAAACCGGCCCGTCTCGAACTGGTGCGGCTCGCTTTCCCGCGTCGTGTTTACACACAGAGCCATTTCGATTATATCGTCGAGGTCATCGATGATGTTTTGCAGCACCGGGATCAGATACCCGGCTATCGCATCACCAGACAACCGCAGTACCTGCGCCATTTTACCTGCCATTTTGAGCCGATGAAGTGAGACAGAGACAGAACAGGAAGGGCAACGCCGCAGCGCTGCGCCCGTGAGATGAAAAATTCAGTCGGGACAGATATCATGCAGAGTGATGACAAATTGGGTGCATCCCGGATCGGGGCGGGGTATGCAGAATTCCACTTCGGTTTTATCAAAGCAGCAATCCTGCTGGCGTTCTGGGGCGGTTTTGCTGTCGGTGCACATTCCATATCTGTGATGGGGCTCGGCTTTGCACCCGGCCCCGGATTTTTTGCCTTCAACCAGGTGCACGGGCAGCTCCAGCTCATGGGGTGGGTCGGCTTGTTCGTCATGGGCATCAGCCTGTTCTTTCTGCCGCGTTTTGCCGGCGTGCCGCTGGAAGAACCGCATCGCCAGGGCCAGATCCTCTGGCTCATGGTCAGCGGCCTGCTGTTGCGTTATTTTTCCCAGTCCCTGCTGCCCTACTTTGATGATCCGCTCTATTGGAATATCCTCGGATTTCTCGCTGTCCTGTCGGCGTTTTTCATCCTTTTTGCTGTCGCTCTCTATGTGACCACGCTGTTGATGACCATGCACACGGTTTTTGCCGGCAAGGCCCGTCCGGCGGTGCACACGGTTGCGCCTTTTTTTGCAATGATGCTGGCCGGGTGGTTGCTCTATGTCATGATCAATTTCGCCCTCGTGGCCCTGATGGTCGCCCAGAAAAAAGTCGTTCTGCCCTATGGATGGAACCAGTTCATGATCGACCTTTTTGTGCTGCTCTCTCTGGTGCCGATCAGTTTCGGCGTTGGCCTGCGCACCTTGCCTCTCTACATGCGTTTGCCGTCGCAGAACTGGCCGGTTCGCCCGGCAGCCTGGGTATATCTTGCCGGGGTGGCGGTCAAGCTGCTGGCTGACCTTTTGTTGCTGCTCGGTTGGGATAGCATGGTGCTGCTCTATGTGAGCCGTGCCGGCACGATTGCATACAGCGCTGTTGTCGTGCTGCTGATCTGGAAGCTGGATGTCCTCACCCGGCTGCAACAACCCTGGACAGAAGGCCGAAACGAGCCCGTTAAGCCGGACCGAAAGCCCACCCGCCCGGGCATGCCGGACTATGGCGAATTCGGGGCTTTTGAAAAGCTCATCCGTGCCGCCTTTTTCTGGCTGCTGTTTGCCGCGGTCTCGGAACTGACGGTGAGCATCGCATGGCTGCTCGGCCACGAACCCATGGCGAGCCGTGACGCTATACGGCACATGTATCTCATGGGCTTTATCACCCACCTGATCTTCGGAATGGCACCGAGGATGATCCCCGGTTTTCTGCACAAACGTGCGGTTGCCCGCCCGAGGCTGGTGCAGTTTTCTTACTGGCTGCTGCTGATGGCCGCTGTTTTCCGCATCATTCCTCTGCTTTTGCCCCTTTCCCTCGAGGAAATGTTGCCTGTGTTGTTTAAATTCCTTAAAATAGGTCTCTCTTTTTCCGGAGTGTTTGCCATGCTCGCTGTGGCCGTGCTCTGGGTTAATCTACGCGATACCGCGCGCTCTTGAATGAACATGTGAGATACCTATGGATAACAAAAAAGTCGCCCGCTGGATGTTCTGGCTCGCAGGACTCGCGGCCGTGATGGTCGTGCTCGGCGGGCTGGTCAGGTTGACCCAGTCCGGTCTGTCGATGACCGACTGGGATGTATTGATGGGGATTGTCCCGCCCATGACCGAGCAGGGCTGGCAGCAGGAGTTCGAGCAATATAAACAGTTTCCTGAGTATAAGCTGGTTAACAAGGGGATGGCGCTTTCTGAGTTCAAGTTTATTTTTTATATGGAATATCTGCACCGCATGCTCGGTCGGGTAATCGGCCTGGTTTATTTTATCCCGCTGGTGATTTTCTGGCGCAGAGGCACAATTCCAGGGGAGCAGCGCCTGGCGTTTTTGGGTATCGGGGTGCTGCTGCTGTTTCAGGGGCTGTTCGGATGGTATATGGTTAAAAGTGGCCTGGTGGACCGGCCGCATGTGAGCCATTTTCGCCTCACCGGACACCTGTTGCTGGCCATGGCGTTCATCGCCGCTACCCTGTGGATGGGCATGCGCTGGCTGTACGATCAGACTGCATCTGCTAAGCGTGTGTTTTCAGCGCAAGCTGAGAAAACCACGCGAATCTTTCTCTGGGTTCTTATCGGACAGGTCGCTCTCGGTGGTCTGGTTGCAGGCCTCAAAGCCGGGTCTGTCTCACCGACTTTCCCCCTCATGCACGGCACATGGATTCCGCCGCTGGCCTGGTCTTTCGAACCATGGTATATGAATTTTTTTGAAAATCCTGTCATGATTCATTTTCTGCATCGCTGGAATGCTTTTGTCGTCCTCTTCTTTGCTTTTTATCTCGTCAGGCTGTTGTATCGCGAGCAGCACTTTGAGCTGATAAAGATGCCCGTCATCGTGCTCAGTGTATTGATCAACCTGCAGCTTCTGCTGGGCATATTCACCGTGTTGATGAACGTCCCGGTTGCGCTGGCGTCGCTGCATCAGGCCGTGGCTCTGCTGTTGTTCGTTTTTACGATAATACTGCGCTATTCTGTTCGCGCAGAGAACACCGTGTCTGTCAAATAAGGATCATCGATGTCGCAAAAAGCCTTTCAGGACTACTACCCCGACCATCTCAGCCATTGCTACGGTTGTGGCAGGCTCAATGAACACGGCTTGCAGATCAAAAGCTTCTGGCGCGGCGAGGAGGCGGTGTGCACATTTCAGCCGCGGCCCTATCACACCGCGGTACCCGGTTATGTTTACGGCGGGCTGATCGCTTCGGTGATCGACTGTCATGCAACGGGCACGGCTGCTGCAGCAGCCTATCGTGCAGCCGGGCGGGAGATGGGCTCAGAGCCGGCGTTTCGTTTTGTCACAGCTTCGTTAAAGGTCGATTACCTCAAACCAACGCCCATCACCACGGAAATGCAACTGGTCGCTCGCATTGTTGAGGTTAAGGCGCGCAAAGTCAGAGTTGCTATTGACCTCATGAGCGGCGAAGAGCTCTGCGCCCGCGGATATGTTGTGGCTGTGCAGGTGCCGGAAGAATGGGGCCTGTGATAGGCCGGCAGGAAGGTGGTTTGACGAGTCAGCGAAGAAATTCCCTCGTCCCGTCTGCCTTTGCAAAAAGCGCCGCGTTGTCAGTCGAGTGTTTAATGTTTGCTTTATTTGAAATGATCGGGTAGTCCATGCAGGGGCCTGCAATGAACAATACGAACGCGTCGCTGGAGCGGCGCATGGTTTCAGGATCAAGAGAGAGGAAATGCACGATGAAATTCAACCCGAAAAATGTCAGGTTCTCCACAGCGGCCGGTACAGGCCTCTGGCTTGTATTGCTGTTGTGGGCGGCCAGCCTTGTCGCCGGAGATGTGCTGTCGCCGGATGATCTGCTGCGCATCCGTTCGGTCACTTCAGCGAGCATCAGCCCGGATGGCCAGTGGATCGCATACACGGTCTCTGTCCCGCGTGAGGCGGACGAGCCCGCTGGCGGGGCCTGGAGCGAGCTGCATGTTGTTTCCACCCGCAGCGGAGAGTCACGGCCGTTCATCACCGGTAAAGTATCCATCCGCGCCCTGGCCTGGAAGCCCGATGGTTCGGCTATTTCGTTTCTCACCCGCCGGAATGGTGGCCTGACACAGGTTTGGATGATTCCGATGGCTGGTGGAGAAGCGCAACAGGTGACCCACGCAGATAATCATATTTTCAGCTATGCATGGCATCCCTCCGGGGAAAAGATCGCCTGGCTGGCGACACCGCCGAAGAGCGCGCGCCAGCGTGCCCTGGAGAAAAAAGGCTACGGCTTTATCTATTTCGAAGAGAATCTGCGTCACCGCAATCTCTACATCGCTGATGCAGGCAGTGCCGCAAGTGAACAACTGACCAAAGACATCACGCTGTGGGATTTCACCTTTTCGCCTGACGGTAACACGATCGCTTTTTCCGCTTCGCCGCAGAACCTCATCGACCAGCGCTACATCGGCCAGAGTATCTATATCCTGAATCTCGCAGACAAATCCGTACGCCGTTTGACGGATAATCCGCGCAAGTTGGGCAATTTTCGCTTCAGCCCTGACGGCAGGCAGCTCGCTTTTGCCGCAGCGCTGGACCGCAAAGACAACGCCATCAGTCAGGCTTTTGTTATCCCCGTCACCGGTGGGAAGGCCCGCAACCTGACACCGCCGAATTTTCGCGGCCATATCAACTGGGTTGGCTGGAAAGATAAAAAGACGCTGCTGTACATGGCCGGCGAAGGCACGATGACGACGCTGAGCACGGTGAAAGCCAGCGGCGGCAAACGCAAGGTCATCCTGCATTCAAAGGACAGCGGCATCGTCACTGCGCCGCCGTCCTACACCCGTGACGTCCGCCATTTTGCCTTTGTTGGCCAGTCACCGCAGATTCCGCGCGACCTGTTTTACTGGCAGCCGGGCAAAGCGCTCAAGCGCCTGACGACGGTCAACCCCTGGCTGGCCGAGCGTGAACTCGGCAAACAGGAGGTGATCACCTACAAGGCCAGCGATGGCCAGGCCATCGAAGGTATTCTGATCTATCCGGTCGGCTATGAAAAAGGTAAGACGTATCCGTTGATCGTGCTGGTGCACGGCGGCCCGGAGACGCACTATTCCAATGGCTGGCTGAGCCGCTATGCAACGCCGGGACAGGTTCTGGCCGGAAAAGGATACGCCGTATTTCATCCCAATTATCGCTCGAGCTCTGGCTATGGCATCGAATTTTCTGCAACAGGCTATAACGACGCTGCCGGGCGCGAATTCGATGATATCGCTGATGGTATCGACCACCTCATCGCCATCGGGCTGGCGGATAAAAAACGGGTCGGAATGGGCGGAGGCTCCTATGGCGGCTATGCTTCCGGCTGGTTTGCAACCTATTACACGGACAAGGTTCGTGCTGTGTGTATGTTTGTCGGCATCAGCGATCTGATCAGCAAGCGCGGTACCACGGATATTCCTTACGAAGAATTATATGTCCATTCCGGCAAGAAATTGGAAGAAATGTGGCAGGAAAGCCTGAAGCGCAGCCCGATCTACTGGGCGCACCAGAGCAAAACCGCGACGCTGATCTACGGCGGTACTGCCGACACGCGCGTGCACCCATCGCAGAGCCTGGAGCTGTACCGGCGCATGAAAATGAACGACCACCCAGCAGTTCGCCTGGTGCAGTATCCGGGGGAACCCCATGGCAATCGTAACCAGACCGGCCAGCGCGATGTGGTGTATCGTATTCTCGACTGGTGGGACTGGTACGTACGCGATCTCAAGCCTCTGGATGGCCCCAAGCCGCCGCTTGATATCAGCGCACGCTATGGCATAGAGTTGCCACAGTAACCATGAGGGTATTCCGGTGTATCGCTCCCTGAAAAATGACCTCATCAAACGGTTCGGCGAGCCGGTGTTGAAAATCCCCCTCAACGCCGGCTTCACCTGTCCCAATCTCGACGGCAGCAAAGGACGCGGTGGGTGCATCTATTGCGACAACGCCGCGTTCAGCCCGGTGGCCCGCAACCGTGATGATGTCATACAGCAAATGCACGCCGGAATTAAGCGGGCCGGAGACCGTTTCCGGCTGTTTGTTGCTTATTTTCAGCCTTACTCGAATACCTATGCTGCGGTGGACTATCTGCGGCAAACTTTCGAGCCGGTGCTGCAGATTCCCGGAGTTGTCGGCATCAGTGTTGGCACGCGGCCGGACTGTTTCAGTGCGGAAATTTATGATTATCTGCAGGAGCTGGCGGAAAAAACCTGGCTCAGTGTGGAAATTGGCGTGCAGAGCGCTCATGAGCCCACATTGCAGAAAATCAACCGCAAGCACACCTTTGCCGAAAGCGTTGCTGTCTTCCGGGAACTGGCGGCGCGCAACATCGAGAGCGTTGCCCATGTGATGTTCGGGTTGCCGGGGGAGAGCCGGGAACAGATGCTGGAGACAGTGGAAAGGCTGGCAGAGTTGCCTGTAAAAGGCCTGAAGTTTCACCAGCTCATGGTCATCCGCAATACAGCGCTGGAGCACATGTATCGGCGCGGGCAGTACCAGCCACTGGCTGAAGAAACCTACATCACCCTGGTCGCAGAAGCGATCCGCAGGATGCGACCGGACCAGGTCGTGCATCGCCTGATGGCTGACTGCCGGCCGCAGGACGGTCTGCTGGCACCGCTGTGGAGCATGCAGAAAAAACGTGTTTTAAACGCCATACAGGTGTATTTACAAAAAAATCATATTCAACAGGGTGAGTATTTCGCCGCCACACCCTGAAACCCCCAAACCCAAGTTCTGGAGACCGATATGATTCGGCCAAACAGTACGCTATCCGCATTCTTCGTTTTATCCCTGTCTTTTGCTGCCGTTTCTGGGCAGGAAAAGAGCGCCGCCTCGATCCGCTTTGTCAATGTGCTGGAAAAAGCAGAGATTGATTTTGAACACTTCGGTGAGCGCCACCGCTGGTGCGAAATAGGCCCGCAGGTCAAAGGCGTTGCCACCAATGAGGAGATCATGCTCGAACTGTTCGACAAGCCGTTTGAATTTGCTGAACGTCACCTCATCCGCATGAACGGTTCAGGTGCCGCCTGGCTGGATTATGACAACGACGGTGACTGGGATTTATATCTCGTCAACGGTGCCGGCGGAGAAAACATCACCAATGCGCTGTACGAAAACGACGGTGACGGCACCTTTACCGTGCGGCGTTCTGACGCCGGCGTGCTCGACAAGGGCGAGGGCATGGCCGTTTCAGTGGCGGATTACGACAACGACGGCTATACCGATATTTTTGTCACCAATTTTGGCGGGTTCGTGCTGTATAAAAACGATGGCGACGGCACTTTTACAGACGTTACCAGCAAGGCCTTTGATAAGGTCGATGATATCTGGTACGGCGGCTCGGCATGGGGGGATTTCGACCATGACGGCGACCTCGATCTCTATGTCGCCGGCTATGTCGATCTGCACAAGCGCGAGAAGCAGACCAGCATGCGCTTCCCTATGGATTTTGGTGGCTTTCCCAACAAACTCTATTTCAACAACGGGGATGGCACCTTTACCGAGCGCGCCCATGAGCTGCACGTCAGCGACGGCTTCCGAAAATCCATGCAGGTGCTGGTCGCGGATTTCAATGAAGATACCTGGCCGGATATTCTCGTGGCAAATGACACCGATCCGAACTCGCTCTATCTCAATACCGGCGGTGGAAAATTCAAGGAATTTTCCGGGCCGAGCGGCGTCAGCAGCACCGATGGCTCTATGGGGCTGGCATACGGTGATTACAACAATGATGGTAAGCTCGACCTGTTTATCTCCAACTACACCGGCGAGGCAGATATTCTGCTGACTCTGGTCGATAATGAAAGTTCTAATGATGGCAAGCTCAGAAATGCTCTGTTCATCGCAGATTTCAACTCGCCGATCATGCAGAAAAAAACCTGGGGTAAAGTCGGCTGGGGCACAGGATTTTTCGATTTCGATAACGACGCTGACCTCGATCTCTTTGTCGCCAACGGCCACCTCAACGCCATCAGCGGTGACAACCGCGATGACAACCTGGTTTTTGAAAACCGCGGTGACGGGACATTTCGTGATGCGACCGCTTCATCGGGCGTGCTCGATGCCGGCAAGCGTATCTATCGCAGCGCGATTTTTGCCGACTATGATGGGGATGGCAGGGTGGATATCTACGTCGTCAACAATGGTGAGAAAACCTACGACGCTTCAGAAGACCGGCGAGGTGTATTGCTGAAGAATATCAGTCCGGCCAAAAACGCCTGGTTGCACGTCCGCTTACAGGGCACGAAGTCAAACCGGGACGCCTACGGTACGCGGGTGTGGGTGACCGCTGGTGGCAAAACCCAGGTCCAGGAGCTGGTATCCGGAGCCGGCTATTTTTCTGCAGATGCGCGTGAGCTGTATTTTGGCCTCGGCAAAGCTGAAAAAGTGGATGAACTGCGCATCCGCTGGCCCCTGGGCAGCGAGCAGGTATTCTCCGATATCCCGGTGAATCAGCGTATCCTCATCGTCGAGGGCGATAAGAAGATTCTTAAAAAATGATGGCCTGCACCAGCTTCAGAGTGAGGCAGGGGGCTGCAATCCCGCGGGAAGATACAGTTAGACTCCTGCTCGGTCACCGGTCCCCGGGCATGCGCGACAGATGCCCGCACTTCAGCGCGGGGAATGAAGACGCGCGGCAGGTTACTCCTGTGATGAAAGGGAAAACAAGTGAACTATTACGCTTTGCTTGCTGGAATTGCGATTGCTGTATTTGTGGTAGCCCGATTCAAGAAAACAAAACTTGAAAAAAGAAAATGGGTTTACCCGGTATTGCTTGCAACATTCCCGATCTACTACTGGGCATTTGCTCTCTATGCTGCAGACTATGGGGCACTCATTTCTGAAGTTGGAATTGGGCTCGCTTTCTTCTTCGTAGCCATTATCGCGTACAGGCTGAACAGCGTAACAGGACTCATATTATTGGCCATTGGATACATCCTTCATGGGGGATATGATGTCATCCACAATTCATTTTTCATCAACCCGGGCACACCGGTGTGGTGGCCGGAGTTCTGTGGCGCTGTCGATGTGTTCATCGGTGTTTACTTGCTGTATTTCGGGGTTTCGGTCAAAGGGCGTGCCCCAAAAATTGCATAGCAAACGCGTCGAGACGGCCTGGCAACCTCGCAGTGTTTCGTTGCCGGCCGGCCATGCGCAGCGATAGCAGGGAAAAGAGTATCGCGCATATCGCCGGGCAGTTTCAGCGGGTGCGGCTTGCTTCGCCCGAGGTCGTGATGCCTGAATTTTCGGGGTAAATTTTTCCCATGCAGTGGGCGGCAAATTGGGATTCGAACTGATCATTGGAAGCGAAAACACGCCCGAAGGTCTGTTCCCAGATTGCCGCCTTTTCCATGCAGAGATACATGAAAACATGCTCCTGCCACGGCTCAAAAGCAGAGTACATGGCGCGGAACATGGTCACTTTGATATCGTCCGGATAGGTCAGTTTGCCGTGCGGATCACGGACCAATGCCATCTGGGTGATCTTTGTGGGGAAGCCTTTGCGGCGTATTTTTTTCAGCACCGGTCTGATGAACGTTACTGATCCGAACGACAGGAACAGCACTTCCTCAGGGGAAAAGAGGCGCAGCAACCGCTCCGCGAGTGCGGTGTAGTCGGCCTGCCAGGTGTCGTACCAGACCATCGGGTGAAAATGGAAAGCGACTTTGATGCCCTTGTCTGCAACCGCGCGGGCGGCGGCAATGCGGCGATCGAGGTCTGCGGTAAAGTGTTCTTCGTTGCTGATAATCGTGTCTGTATTCATCGACCAGCTGCAGACGACGTTGGCAGGAACCGGGTTGTCGAGCAACCAGCGGATATTGTCCGACTTGGTTTTGAATTCCAGCAGGACGTTTGGGTGAGCCGCAGCAAAAGCGCACAGAGCCTCGAGATTGCCGTTGCGGTTACCCCAGGCGAGGGAGTCAGACGACTGTCCGGTGCCGATGTGGTAATACCGCTCCGGATCGAGCTCGATCTGTGCCAGTTTCTGCGCCAGCCCGGCGTCGAACACGATAGTGTCCCGGTAAAAAGTCTGGATCGTGCAGTAGCTGCAGCCGAAAACACAGTTCTCCACCGCATCGATAGTGCGCAGATTGCAGCACACGGTTTTTTCCGAAGCTACCGGGCACATGCCAAAAACATCCTTATCAGACTGTTCTACTACAACCCGGCTCTTTTCCCTTTTTTTGGGACGTTTTAGCCCGTGCTCGGGATAGTGTTTCGCACTGCCCGCAAGGGACAGCATGAACCGGCGCAAAGTGTCCAGAAGCTCTGTCTTATCCTGGTGTGCCTGCCCCTGCTTGTGCCACCAATCCTGCAGCGTTCCCTCTCCCCACATCTGCAGATCTCTGCTCGCTTCGACGACCTGGCGGAACTCCTGGAAGGTGAATTTTTTTTCAAATGCCAGCCAGCGGATGAAGCTTTGTTCAGCCGGGTCGATGTCTGCAAATAATGTTTGCGGGACAAAGCTTTCGAATTTTTCCTGATATTCCTTTTCTGTGATCATAGCCTCTCATGCAGTGAGCCGGTGTCTGGGTCAAGTCGGATTTCCTGCGGCATTCCGATTACTTCTGCGTAGCCAGCAGATAGCAGGGGGAATGTGTCAATAAATCGTGAAAAAAACAAGGGTGCATGTCCGGGAATGCGACGGGTATGACGCTATCTCATCTTTTCCGGCATGTGCCTGAGTCCGGGGCAGCGGTCTCCCCCTGCGGAGAAGCCGGAATGACGATTCTGGGGTAGGCATGTGCTGTTGTCACACGGTCTGGTTGAAAAGATGCAACCGTGCTGAGTTAAGTGGATAGCCAGTATACTGCTGAGATAAAATCAATGTAAAATATAAATTAATGCTTTTACTCCACAGGTTCTGTTTATATATTAGCGGATTGTCAGGTCGCCTGAATCGTGTCGGGCTTGACTTACAAGTCTGTACAGACAAGCAGACCCCGATGCCAGCAGCACATGGTTGTCAGGAATGACGTAACTCGACATTTATGTCGAGCGCAGGATAGCGCATAAAACAGTTATTCTCAGGGTATCCAGTTAACTCAGCTAGCCGGTTCTAATCCAGAAATTGACATCTGTCATTCCGGCCAGGTGCAGCGCCGTGCTGGAATCTCATCTTTTCCGGCACGTGCCCGAGTCAGGGAGATTCCGGTCTTCCCCTGCGGGGAAACCGGAATGACGGTTCTGGTGCAGGCATCTCCGTGCTCTGGCGGGCTGGCAGTAAAGATGCGACAATGCTGAGTTAAGTGGATAACCAGACTGTTATCCCAACAAATCGGAGTTGCGTACCACGACACTTATGTTGTGACCTTCCCGAGATATCAGGTGCCCACGGTCGTCAGGAGTAGCGTAACTCGACATTTATGTCGAGCCGAGATGGCACTCAAACAAGCTGACGCTGAGATGCCCGTGTGAAAAATCTCTTATCCTGATTTTGCTGACATACAGCTCGGGACATAAATCGGGATAATTCAGCCTGATTTCCCCGGATTTATGGATTTCTCAGACCATGATGATTGGTGTACACAATATGTCCTTCGTCGCCTCGCCACACATGTTCTTCAGGATGAGGGAAGTCCGCATCCCCTGAAACGATTATCTTTTCGACTGCCCACATTTCGGACTTTCAGTTCTTGAATGTAGGAATTTTAACATTTTTTTTATCAATGCTGAGAAAAAATCTCCCTGGCTCGCTGTCATGATATGCAGACTAATAATCTGTTTTTATACTGCAATAGCGCTATATAGTGATTTCACTATACCTGTGGCATGATTTTCGTTAATTCACATCCCATTTTAGTCCGGTTTTTCGGAAAGAATTTCAACGGGTGCCTTTTTCTGTAACTGCGCTGCGCGCAAAAACACTCCGGTTACCTGAAAAATGTTCGAATTTCGGGATAATGCAGTTTTCGATCTTTGGCCCGCCAGCCGGGTGCAGAGCTGATTGACCGTTCATACGCTGTGGAGAATATGCGCACGACAGATGTCAACAATATGGCCGAAGACACGATAGAGCAGGCTGAGCAGACACGATGCTACCACTGTGGGGAGCAGTGTCCGGATCTCTCGCTGCATATCGAGGACAAATATTTTTGTTGTCAGGGTTGCAAGGTTGTGTATCAGATGCTTTCTGAGAGCGACCTCACCTGTTACTACGGCATTGAGCAGCATCCGGGGGTAACCGCCCGTGAACCGGCGGATGATGCCCGTTTTGCCTGGCTGGATGAAGCAGAAGTGAGCGCCAAAATTCTCGACTTTGCAGATGGCGAGCGAGCAAAAACGACTTTTTACATCCCCCTCATGCATTGCAGCGCCTGCATCTGGCTGCTGGAAAATCTTTACAAACTCGATGCAGGTATTCTCGTTTCGCAGGTCAACTTTCCGCGCAAAGAGCTCACTCTGACTTTCAACCCGCAGAAGACGACGCTGCGCCGCATCGTGACTCTGCTGGCTGCGATCGGTTACGAACCGCAAATTACCCTGAATGATATTGCCGGGCGCAAAGAACGGAACAGCAGAAAAAGCCTGTATATGAAACTGGGTGTTGCCGGTTTTGCCATGGGCAACATCATGCTGCTCAGCCTGCCGGAATATCTCGCCTGGCAAATGGAGCTGCCGGAACATTTTAAACGTTTTTTCGGCTATATCAACCTGCTGCTTGCCCTGCCGGTTCTGTTGTACAGCAGTACGGACTATTTTAACTCCGCCCTGACAGGGCTGCGCCAGCGCATGCTCACGATCGACGTGCCCATCGTCATCGGTATTCTGGCCCTGTTTTTTCGCAGCAGCTATGATATCCTGACCGGCAGCGGCGCCGGCTATATGGATTCGCTGGCAGCTTTTGTCTTTTTCCTGCTTCTGGGCCGGTTGTTCCAGCAGAAGACCTACGAGACGCTGTCCTTTGAGCGCGATTACAAGTCATATTTCCCGGTTTCCGTCACCCGGCTCGAACGCGAGGGCGAGAAAGTCATTTCCATCTCGCGCCTTCAGGTGGGCGATATTCTGTTGGTCCACAATCATGAGATCATCCCCGCCGATGCGGTGTTGCTCTCCGATACCTGCGAAATCGACTATAGCTTTGTCACCGGCGAGGCCAGGACGGTTACAAAACACAACAGCGACCTGCTCTTCGCCGGTGGAAGGATCGTTGGGCCGGCAGCAAAAGTGCAGACCATTAAGAAAGTCTCACAGAGCTATCTCACCCAACTGTGGAACAACGACGTTTTTCAGGGCAAAAAACAGAGCCGCCTGAAATCGATTTCAGACCGCGTCGCGCAGAATTTCACTCTGGCGGTTTTGTTCATCGCTCTTGCCGCAGCGGCATACTGGGCGCGCGTCGATTATCGCAATGCCGTCGATGTTTTTACCGCAGTTCTGGTTATCGCCTGCCCATGTGCCCTGGCCCTGTCGATTCCGTTTTCCCTCGGCAATGCCCTGCGCATTTTTGGGCGCAATAAGTTTTACCTGAAAAACAGTGATACCGTCGAACGGCTTGCCGGCATCGACAGTATCGTTTTCGATAAAACCGGTACCCTGACTGAACAGGGCGAGCAGGAGATGCATTTCCTGCGTCTGGATGGCCGGGGCGACAGGCTGCGGGATGAGGAAGCCGAACTCATTGCTGCTGTGACTCGCCATTCCACGCATCCGTTGAGCCGAAAAATTCGGAGTCTGCTCGCAGGGCGCGAACAGGAGCTGCTGCCGGTCACACACCTCACGGAGACAGAGGGGAGTGGGCTCTCCGGCCATGTGGGTGGCCACGGAATCCGTATCGGTTCAGCGTCATGGACAGGCGCGGGCACGGAGCTCACCGAAAAAATTAAAGGACAAAACGGCTCGCGTGTGTTCGTCGCCATAGACGGAACCGTGATCGGCGTATTCCTGATTCACCAGGCCTTCCGCAGCGGCATGCATGAGCAGATCAGACATTTGCAGCAGCAGTATCCTGTCCAGTTGCTTTCCGGAGATAATGACAGCAGCCGGGAGGAGTTTGAACGCATTTTCGGGCATGGCAGTGTTTTGCATTTCAACCAGAGCCCGGAAGATAAGCTGAGTTTTATCCGTGCACTGCAGCAAGAGGGCCATTTCGTCATGATGGTCGGCGACGGCCTGAACGACGCCGGTGCGCTGAGGCAGAGTGATGTTGGTGTTGCCATAGCAGAAAATACTTCGGCGTTTTCGCCGGCCTGTGACGGCATCCTCGAAGCCGGCTCGTTCCGGCGGCTGTCCACATTTCTGAAGTTTGCCCGCAAGACAGTGCACGTAGTCTATGTCAGTTTTGGGGTATCGTTTTTTTATAATATCATCGGTTTGAGCTTTGCAGTAACCGGCAATCTCGCGCCTGTTGTAGCGGCGATTCTCATGCCGATCAGTTCCATTTCGGTCGTGGCTTTCACCACCCTCGCGACCGGCGCACTCGCAAAAAAGTACGGGATTTGAGCTTTATGGAAGTCTTGTTTTTGCTCATCGCTGCCAGCCTGACCGTGGCAGCCGGATTTCTCGTCGCCTTTATCTGGGCTGTACGCAATGGCCAGTTCGAAGATCGATATACACCATCAGTAAGAATCTTGATAGATGACAAGGAACAAACGAACCAAACCGTGGAGAAGTGATGTATGGCTGTGGAAACCTTTTATTATGACAACCGGATCGTAAGGAATTTTACGATCGCGACTCTGTTCTGGGGAGTCGTGGGCATGCTCGTCGGGTTGATCATTGCTATCCAGCTCTATTTGCCCGATCTGAGCTTCGGAATCCAGTATCTGACCTTTGGGCGATTGCGTCCGCTGCACACCAATGCGGTAATTTTTGCCTTTGCCGGTAATGCTATTTTCATGGGTGTGTACTATTCCCTGCAGCGTTTGTGTAAGGCGAGGATGTACAGCGACCTGCTCAGCAAGCTGCACTTCTGGGGCTGGCAGTTGATCATCGTGCTTGCAGCCGTCACCCTGCTGTTGGGCTATACCTCGAGCAAGGAATATGCTGAGCTGGAATGGCCGATCGATATCCTGATCACAGTAGTCTGGGTGATCTTTGCGATCAACATGTTCGGCACGATTTTCAAACGCCGTGAGCGGCACATGTATGTTGCCATCTGGTTTTATATCGCAACGGTCGTGACTGTGGCGGTGCTGCACATCGTCAACTCGTTCGAGATTCCGGTGACCTTCTGGAAAAGTTATTCTCTCTACGCCGGCGTACAGGATGCCCTGACGCAGTGGTGGTACGGGCACAACGCCGTGGCCTTTTTTCTGACCACCCCGTTTCTCGGGTTGATGTACTACTTCCTGCCCAAAGCGGCTGACCGGCCGGTGTTCTCCTATCGCCTGTCCATCGTGCACTTCTGGGCGCTGATCTTTCTGTATATCTGGGCAGGGCCTCACCACCTGCTCTACACCGCTCTGCCGGACTGGGCACAATCTCTCGGGTCGGTTTTTTCCGTCATGCTGATCGCACCCTCATGGGGCGGTATGCTCAATGGCCTGCTCACTCTGCGCGGCGCCTGGGATCGCGTGCGTGAAGACCCGGTGCTGAAATTCATGGTCGTTGCCGTGACCGCTTACGGTATGTCAACCTTTGAGGGCCCGATGCTGTCGGTCAAGAGCATCAACGCACTCTCGCACTATACGGATTGGACCATCGCGCACGTGCACATCGGTGCCCTGGGATGGAATGGTTTTCTTGCTTTTGGTGTAGCATACTGGCTGATCCCGAGAATTTATAACACCAAACTGTACTCGGTCAGCATGGCAAATTATCACTTCTGGATCGGGACGATCGGGATTCTGTTTTACGCGGTGCCCATGTACTGGGCCGGAATCACCCAGGGTCTGATGTGGAAACAGTTCACCCCGGAAGGTTTTCTGGTCTATCCGAACTTCCTGGAAACCGTTGTGCAGATTCTGCCGATGTATGTGATTCGCTCCTTTGGCGGCCTGTTGTTCCTGACGGGTATCTGCATCGGAGTGTATAACCTGATCAAAACGGCTGCCAGCGGCTCTCTCGTTGCCGAAGAAAAAGCTGAGGCCCCGGCGCTGACCAAAGAGCCGGAAAACAAAGACGATGTGTACTACTGGCATCGTTGGATCGAAAGCCGTCCGGTACAGTTTCTCGTGCTGACGCTGATCACGATCCTCATCGGTGGTGCGGTGGAGATGATCCCGACGTATCTGGTCAAATCCAATGTACCGACCATCGCCAGTGTGCGCCCGTACTCCTCGCTGGAGCTTCAGGGCCGCGATATCTACATCCGTGAAGGTTGCAACAACTGCCATTCGCAGATGATCCGGCCTTTCCGCTCTGAGACGGAACGCTACGGTGAATATTCCAAAGCCGGCGAGTTTGTCTATGATCACCCATTTCTGTGGGGGTCAAAGCGTACCGGCCCGGATCTGCACCGTGTCGGCGGCAAATATCCCGACGCATGGCACTATAACCACATGATACAGCCGACGTCGATGTCACCGGGGTCAATCATGCCGACCTATCCCTGGCTGGCGGAGCAGAAGATCGATATTGCGACGACGCCGGCGAAAATCCGCGCCATGCAAACTCTCGGTGTCCCCTATCCGGAAGGCTATGATCAGAAAGCCAATGATGACCTGATGAAACAGGCCAGGAAGATCGCCGCCGGACTGAAAGAGCAGGGTATCGACGTGGAGGCTGATGCTGAAATTATTGCACTCATCGCCTATTTGCAGCGTCTCGGAACGGATATCCGTGGCCTTGCCCCGGAGGATAACACAGCCTCCGAATAGGACACTCGCTGATCAATAACCTGAGACAGACATGGCTGGTGCCCGGCGCCGGCCATGCTGCCGGAGGAAACCATGTTTTCACAAATTTTATCACATATTGCAGAAATCGAGCTGTTCCCGATCATCGGGCTGGTGATATTTTTCACCTTTTTCATCGGCGTGATCATCTGGACCGTGCGGCTCGACAACAATGTTGTGGACCACATGAAGGAACTGCCGCTTGAGCCGGATTCCCCGGAAGACAGCTTGTAACCAGAAAAGTGTACTGCTGCGGATGTAGTCTGAATAACATTTTTCAGGCCCCGGATAACCTGGCGCGATGTGTTGCACGAGCCTCAGACCGGGGTAAGGAGCTGTCAGGGCATGTGGCCCGTACACCGGAGCTGCTCTGGTTTCTGAAAAACATAAAGCCTGAAAATTCATCATGCCGGATGTATTCATGAATCAACCGGCACAATGAGCAGCCCGGGGATAGTCAGAATGAATAAATCGTGACAATTAAACTGTGGAGATGCAGACAATGGCCGATCAAGTCGATAAGCTGCTTGACCATAATTATGATGGCATTCGCGAGCTGGATAACAAACTGCCACCGTGGTGGCTGAACCTGTTCTATGTCACCATCATCTGGGGTGTCGGTTATATTTTCTATTATCATGTTCTGGGTATCGGTGATCTGTCCTATGCGGAATATCAGAAGTCGATCGATCCGAACTGGCAGGAGACGACAGACCCGACCTACCGCCCGATGCGGATGGCAAAAGGCTACCATTCGCCATTTTACACCGGCGGAAAAGAGATCACTCCGAAGATGCTGGCAGAACAGGGAAGCCAGGAAAAAGAAGCTGCGGCAGTTGAGAGCGGGCCTGTTGAATATACTGCTCTGACCGATGCCGAGAGCCTGGATAAGGGGAAAGCGATATTCACGACGAATTGTGCCAGTTGTCATGGTATGGCCGGAGAAGGAGGCATCGGGCCGAACTTGACGGATGACTACTGGATTCACGGTAACGGAGATATCAATGGTATCGTCGATGTTATTCAGAATGGCGTGCCCGCCAAAGGTATGATTGCGTGGAAGAATTTTCTCCCCGCGGATCAGATTCTGCAGGTTGGCAGCTATGTTCTGACACTGCATGGTACTAACCCTCCAAATGCCAAGGAGCCGCAAGGCAAAAAAGTATCAGGTGAGTAACGATGGAGACGACTGAAGGAGCTCAAAAGGCTGCCATAAAAAACGAAAACCAACAACACCAGCCGGATCAGTCTTACCGTGACTCAATTGCAACGGTGGACAAGGCTGGCAAGCGGATTTGGATCTATCCCAAAAAACCGAAAGGAGACCTGTACAGGGCGCGGACCTGGTTTTCTTATCTGCTGCTCGCCATCCTGTTCGGCATTCCTTTTGTCAAAGTGGGAGGCCAGCCGCTGCTTTTGTTGAATGTCATCGAGCGAAAATTCATCATTTTCGGCCTGGCATTCTGGCCGCAGGATTTTCATCTTTTCGTTCTGGCGATGATCACGCTCATCATTTTCATCATTCTGTTTACCGCTGTGTTCGGTCGTGTTTGGTGCGGCTGGGCCTGCCCGCAGACCGTGTTTATGGAAATGGTGTTCAGAAAAATTGAATATCTGATCGAGGGTGATGCCAACAAACAAAGGGCGCTCAATGCATCGCCATGGACGGGTGAAAAGATTCTGAAAAAGGGCTTGAAGCTGACCATTTTCTATGCGATTGCTTTTCTCATCGGCAACACACTCCTGGCGTACGTTGTCGGTGTTGATCGTCTGGCGCAACTGGTCACACACCCGCCTGCGGAAAACATCGGATTATTTATGGCAGTCTTCTTCTTCAGTCTGGTCTTCTTCTGGGTTTTTGCCTGGTTTCGCGAGCAGGCTTGTGTCATCGTCTGCCCGTATGGCCGTTTCCAGTCTGTTCTGCTGGATAAAAGCTCGATCGTCGTGTCCTATGATTTCAAACGCGGAGAGCCCCGCGGCAAGCGTTCGAAAAAGCAGGAGCAGAACCTGGGCGACTGTGTTGACTGCAAGCTGTGCGTCGCAGTCTGCCCCACCGGTATCGATATTCGCAACGGTACACAGCTCGAATGCATCAACTGCACGGCCTGTATTGATGCATGCAATGGCGTGATGGATAAAATCAAAAAGCCGCGAGGCCTGATCCGGTATTCATCGTACACTGCCATCGCAGAAGGGGCTAAAAAGCTGATAACGCCAAGAGTGATCGGCTACACGGTCGTGCTCGCTATTCTCATCGTCGCGCAAATTTTTCTGTTTGTGCACCGCAGCGATGTCGAAAGCACGGTGCTGCGGACACCGGGCGTGCTGTACCAGGAGCTCGACGATGGCTACGTCAGAAATTTGTATAACATCAAGGTCGTGAACAAAACTTTTGCTGCCATGCCGCTTTCGATCCGCCTGAAAGATCGGGAGGGGCGCATCAAAATGATCGGCAGCGATCAACTCACTCTGCCTTCAGATGGCATCGCTGAAGCCGCCTTTTTTATCGATTTGCCCCGTGAAAAACTGGGCAGCGCGAGCAATAAGATCACTCTGGAAGTACTCAGTGGTGATAAAGTGCTCGAGGAACTGAAGACAACCTTTATGGCACCGAGGAGATAACAATGCCTGAGGAAAAAAAATCTGCAAAAGGCTGGCCCATCGGCATCGCCGTTTTCTATGCTTCTTTCGTCCTCTTCCTGCTGGCGGCTCTTTTTCTGACGGCAATGGATCAGGATGATCTCGTTACGAAAGACTATTATGCTGCCGAGCAGCGTTATCAGGAGCAAATTTACCGGCAGCAACGCACGCGTTCCCTGCATGAAAAACCGCGCCTGTTTTTTTCAGACAATGAGCAGCTGCTGACCCTGTCTTTCCCCGAAGAATTCCCGGCCAGCAGCGTGAGCGGGACGATTACTTTCTTCCGGCCTTCAGAGGCAGATCTCGACCATACGATCGCCATCGAGCTGGACGATTCCGGCGTACAGCTCATCGAGACCGCACAGTTGCAAAAAGGGCGCTGGAAAGTCAAGATGTTGTGGCAGGCTCGCGGTCTTGAATACTATCAGGAAGAGGTCATCGTCGTCAGGTGAGAACTGTGGATGGTTTGTCGGTCTTCTGGCCTCTGCAGCAACTCACAGCTTCTCACGGGAAAGGGCGGGATAGAAAACAAGAACGAGAGAACCGGGATAAAGCATGATCAACGACTACTGGACAGCTCTGGCACTCGGCTTTGTCGGCAGCATCCACTGTATCGGCATGTGCGGGCCGATCGCCATCTCCCTGCCGGGAACCGCGCACTATTTTAACATGCAGTACGCACTCAACCGCGTGCTGTACAATCTCGGGCGCATCATCACGTATGCTGTTCTCGGTGCTGTGATGGGAGCTGTCGGGCATGCGATTATTCTTGCCGGCTACCAGCAGTCTCTTTCGATTACCCTGGGTGCGGTGCTCCTGCTGTCCTTAGTGCTCCCGGCACGCTGGAGCAGGCGTTTTACCGGCAGACTGACGTTTTTTTCGTCTCGTATCCAGTCCCGTTTCAGATCTCTGTTCCGCCAGCGCGGCGGTGGCGCCTTCCTGTTGATCGGCCTGCTCAATGGTCTGCTACCGTGCGGCATGGTCTATGTCGCCCTTGCCGGTGCCTCTGCCACAGGAGGTGCGACGGCAGGGCTGACCTATATGGTTTTTTTCGGCCTTGGCACAGTGCCGGCGCTGCTCACCATTGCTCTGATGGGACGGCTGTTGCGTCTGCGCTTCGGCAGGCTCATGCCCAGGATGATCCCGGTCGCTACTTTTTTGCTCGCCATCATCTTGATCCTCCGCGGTCTGTCTCTCGGAATACCGTGGGTCAGTCCGAAAATTTCCGCTACGCCTTCTGCCTCGCATCAGCACCACATGGCACACTGACCCTCCCGGGGGTTTGTACGCAGCGTGCCATTCCTGTCCCTTCCTCCTGAAACAGCTTGACTTTAGGGGCGTGAATGAATAATTTTTCCACCACTAATTTTTTCAGTAGCTTAACCTGAAATCTCACGCGTGATCTAACCTGAAAAAATCTCAAATTTTACAAGAATCAGGCTGGTTATGCTGTTCTCACAGCTTTTGGGCTGAAGACGGGTTTCACCGCAAAGGCGCAAAGTGCGCGAAGAAAGCTGGGCTGAGGGAAAAATCATTGCCGCACTTCCCGCACGGTGATTCTGTTTTTTCGTCTGAGGCATTTCATGTCAGTCAGCGAATATCACCTTGCTTTGCGTGTTCAAAACATTCGCCCGTGCATCTGACGGATTGGGCTTCCTGCCGGTAAATTCCGGATAATTTGAAAAGGTTTTATTCATGAAACAGGCCACAGCAGATTTGCTGGTCAAGAACAAGAGCGTTATTCTGCAAAAATGGGTAGAATCAATCCGGGAGAATAACGCCGTCCGGGCGACGATTCCATCGGCGTCCCTGGCCCAGGTCGTTGAGGAGCTCTATCTGTATGTGCTGGAATCGTTCCGGCAGGAGAAAAACGCAAGCAAGCGCTTTGATCGGGTTCTGACTTTGGTGCAGAAGCCGGTGTTGCCGGAGACCCGCTTCGGCTTGCAGGTGTTGCTCAATCATGGCAAGAGAAAAATGTTTGACCTGCTGGAGCAGGCGCTGCCGGCAGGTGGTGATCTGGCCCGTGTCTTTCGCGCCATCGATGCCTGCTTTGATGATATCTCGCTGCACGTGGTCTCGGAATGTGAAAAAAGCCAGGTCACCGAGGACGATGGCACTGCTCACGCCGGTGAAGACGAGCTGACGCCGCACTCCCGTCTGAACTTGTTTTACAGCGCTTTTCTGAACAGCACAGATGCGATCATCATCACCAACCTGCATGGGAAAATAACAGAAGCGAATACCGCGTTTCTGGAGTTGTTCGGCTACAGCCATGACGAAGTCATTGGGCGCACGACCAGCTTTTTGCGATCGTCACGTACCAGCGACGAGCTTTACCGCCAGATGTGGACGTCACTCGAGGAAAAAGGCGAGTGGAAGGGAGAAATCTACAACCGCACGAAGCACGGTGAGGAGATCCCGGTATGGTTATCGATTACCTCTGTTTATGAAGACGACAAGCGGGTTGGCTATATGGGCTTTGAGATCGACATGCGCCCGCAGAAAAAATTGGAAAAACGCATTTTACAGAGCGAAAGGCTGGCTGTGATCGGCAAGATGGCAGCAAAAGTTGCCCATGAAATCCGCAACCCCCTTTCTTCTATCAGTTTGAATACAGAACTTCTGGAGGACGAAATCCGAACCGAGTTTGGCGGTCTGCCGGAAGAGGCTGAGACGCTGCTGAAAACGATCATCGGTGAAGTGGATCGGGTGGCGAATCTTTCGGAAGAGTATCTGCAGTTTTCACGCCTGCCCGAGGCAGAAATCACCCTGTGCCATATAGATGACCTGGTGCGCGATGTGGTAGAATTCATCGAGCCAGAAGCCAATACTGTCGGTATCCAGATCATCACGAAAATACAGGATGATATTCCTCCTTTTCCTTTTGATTATCAGCAAATCCGCCGTGTGTTGCTCAATCTGTACCGCAATGCCATCGAAGCGATGAAAAATGGCGGGCTGATCCGCACAGAAGTGAACCTGCTCGGTGACGATGTGGAAATCCGTATCGCTGATACCGGGGATGGAATACCTGATGAGTATGGTAAGAAGATTTTTGATCCCTTTTTCACCACTAAAGACCTTGGTACAGGCCTTGGCCTGGCTATCACCAAACAGATTATCACCGAACATGGTGGTAAAATATCTTATGAGAGTCGGCTCAAAAACGGGACGACTTTTATCATCCGTTTACCTTTGAATGCCTCGGAAGAAGGCCAGGAAACCCGGGAGAACCAGAGTGTCAGATAACAGCCAATATACCATCCTCGTCGTCGATGATGAAAAGAGTGTGCGCGAGTCAATCGGCAGGGTTTTAAAGAAAGAGGGCTACTCCGTCAGCCTGACGTCCAACGGCCACGAAGCTCTCGATATACTCGAGAAAAATCATATTTCTGTAGTCATGACGGATCTGCGCATGCCTGAGATGAGTGGTATCGAATTGCTCGAACATGCGAAGAGGGAATTTCAGGACATCGAGGTGATCCTGATCACCGGGCACGGTACTATAGAAAAGGCTGTTGAGGCCATGAAGTTGGGTGCCTATGACTTCATCACCAAGCCATTCAAGCGTGCTGAAATTCTCAGCTCAGTGCGGCGGGCTATTGAGAAACATACACTGGCTTCGGAAAACAAATTTTTGCGCGAGCAACTGGAAAAGACCAATGAATCGCGTCTGGTTTTTATCGGCGAAAGCCCGCAGGTTCAGAATGTTATCAAGCTGGTTGATAAAGTTGCACCGCTGCCCTCAACCGTGCTGATCACCGGCGAGAGCGGCACAGGTAAGGAGATCATCGCACGCATGATCCACAACAAGAGCCCGCGCGCCAATCGCCGTTTCGTTGCTGTCAACTGTGGCGCCATATCGGAAAATATCATCGAAAGCGAGCTGTTCGGGCATGTGAAAGGGTCCTTTACCGGCGCGACACGCGACAAGGATGGACTGTTCAAAATCGCATCCGGAGGCACGCTTTTCCTCGATGAAATCAGTACCCTGCCGTTGAATATGCAGGTAAAGCTGTTGCGAGCCCTGCAGGAACAGGAAATTCGCCCTGTCGGCTCTACACGTTCTATCTCCGTTGATGTTCGCATCCTCGCAGCCAGTAACAGGAATTTACAGGATGAGATGGAAGCCGGAAATTTCCGCGAGGACCTGTATTATCGTTTGAATGTCGTTGCCCTCAATATCCCCCCCCTGCGCGAACGCCGCGATGACATTCCCCACCTGATCAAGCATTTCATCGCAAAGTTCAACCACGAGCTGAACAAATCTGTTACCGGAGCCAGCCCCGAGACGATACAGATGCTGATGAACTATTCCTGGAAAGGCAACGTCCGTGAGCTGGAAAATGCCATCGAACACGCGATGATTCTGTGTGATACCGAAGAGCTGCGTCCGGAGAATCTGCCACACCATTTTTTTGCAACCAAAGTCAGTCAGTTGACTCACCAGCAGGGTCTGAAAGAATCGGTCATGGAGTTCGAACGCTTGCAGATCACCAACACCCTGGCGCGTGTGGATGGCGATAAAAAAGCTGCAGCGGAGTTGCTCGGTCTCAGTCTTTCTTCCCTGTATAGGAAAATGTCTGAGTTGCAGCTGGATGTCAAAGAATACGGTCACAAGGATTCTTGAAAGTGAGAATCACCTGCTGGCCATTTGCCATTATTGGGAAAGGCTATTAACAATATTTCTAATAACTTGCAGGCATGTTACCGTGCTATAATTTTTTCTTATGGTGGTAGGCAGCTTTGTTTATCGGCGCGGGCGCTTTTATTCCATTTGCTCAATCTTGGGGCAGTGGCACTATAATTGTATTAATTGCCACAATTCTTATTTCTCGTACACAATAATTTTGACGATAGATGTGATATGAGTTACCCCGATCTATTCGAAATGTACGTACCGGCCAGGGTAAATCGGGATAACTGAACCTTCCTTCCGGAGTGTGTGTTACACCAGGAGTTGTATCCCGCATGGTGCACAAAAAGAATGTTTCGCGCGGGATGGCTGAAAAATTTTGCTCGACGAGATATTTCATAGTAATGGTCTCATAAAATGTGGCTTACGGCAAATTTTTTCGGGTTCGTGAATTTTTCAGGCAAGAACGTGTGTTATGAAGAAGAGTCTCCGGATTAACGAGCTTTTCAGGTTAAGGCCATGGTTATGCATACAGGAGTAAAAACACGAGAGCCTTATGACGATGGATTACCACCCCAGGGATATGAAGCAAAGAGCATGAACGCCAAATCGGAGCACAAGCGTATCCTCATCATCGGAGACGAGTCTGTTTTTCGCCGCACGCTGTTCAAAACCCTTGCAAAAGACGGCTACAATGTCTTTGCATCAGTCAACATCGCTGAAGCCGCCGAATTCCTCGATTCATTGGACTTTTCACTGATTCTGGTCGATATCGCTGATATCTACAACGGTGGTCTGGATCGGCTGCGGCATATCATGGATATGGCGAAGCAGGCTAAAGTGATCGTTTTGATTCCTTTCACCAACCAGAAAGCGAAGAAAACCATCGATACTCTCGGGGCGGTGACCAGCCTGGTCAAACCGATCCGCAAAAAAGTTCTGCTGCGTACCGTCGCCCGCGTTCTGCAATAGTTCCTGCCGCTTTTCTCACCGAATTAATCCAGAGCATTACTGGACGCCAGCACGATCATCCGCACTCGCGGTGCTGTCATCGCGTGCTGCTTTGTCTGGTACATGGTTTGCTTTCTTGCTGGTAATGAAACCCGTATTCTGCGCACCAGATATCCCGGCTTCCCCTGTGCGCGATGCTTATTTTGAAATGAATCGGGATAGTACGCTTCGAAAAGCACTGCAGAAGTAAACGGTCCCGCACAATTGCGCCATTTTACCGAAGGATTCGATCCCGTACCGGGAGGCGGCATGAAAAAGCGAAGAAAAACCCGTGAAGTTCTGAAGGCTTTGTTTGCACCCCGTGGTATTGCTGTAATCGGCAGCTCATGGCAGTCGCCGTTATTTTTGCAAGTCCTCAATAATCTCGCCGCCTCCAGGGGGAAATCCCGGGTCTGGCCTGTCATTCTCGGGCCTGAACGGCAGATGCCGCCGGAAATTTTTGCTAACGAAATCGATCTCGCGATCCTCGTGATACCCGTTTCAGAAACCCTGCCTGTGCTGCGGAGCTGTGATGCGGCAGGTGTCGCAGCAGCCCTTCTCATCCAGAGCCCGGAAGGAACAAGCCAGCAACGTGCTGATGCATACACCGCGTTGCGTGAGGAGCTCACAGACCTGTCTATCCGCGTTCTTGGTCCCAACAGCGCTGGTCTCATGCTACCCGGCGAAAAATTCAACGCCAGCGTGATCCCCGGCACGGCCCTGACCGGGTCTGTCGCGTTTCTCAGCCAGAGCGGTGCTCTGTGCAATGCTATTCTCGACTGGAGCCTGTGCGAGCAGATCGGCTTCAGCGCCTTTGTCTCTGTCGGTGCAATGGTTGATATCAGTTGGGGCGAGCTGCTCACCTGGCTGGGGGATCATGCGGCAACCCGCAGCATCATCATTTATATGGAATCCATCGGAGAAGCGCGCGCTTTTCTGTCGGCTGCCCGCGAAACGACCTTGAGCAAACCGGTGATCGTGATCAAAGCAGGCAGGACGGAAACAGCAGCCCGTGCCGTGGCCGCACATTCTTTTCATCCGGCCGGAGACGACGCTGTGCTCGAGGCGGCGTTCAGAAGAATCGGGGTGTTATGGGTCGAGAGTATCGCCGAGCTGTTTTATATGGCCGAAGTGCTCTCCCGGCAGCCGCTGCCCTCGGGCAACCGGCTGATGATCGTGAGTAATTCCGGCAGTGCGGGTGTGTTGGCTGCAGACTCGCTCACGACCAGAGGCGGTGCGCCCGGTCATGTGCCGGAAGGAATTGCCGCCGAGCTGCGCGATCGCGTTCTGGTCACCGGTTTCGTCGATATCGGTGAAGACGCCGATGCAGAGCGCTATTCTGAAGTGCTGGGTGTGCTCCAGGCAGATGCAGATACTGACGGCACTCTGGTTGTTTATGCGCCGACCATTTTTACCCCGGCAGAAGAGGTTGCAGGTGAAGTTATCCGCTTTGCACATTCGCAGCAGAAACCGGTGCTGGCAAGCTGGATCGGAGGCAACAGCGTACAGAAGGGCACGGCCATGCTCGAGCGCGCCGGAATCCCGACGTTTCCCTATCCGGATACGGCCGCGAAAATTTTCAACTATATGTGGCGTTATGCCTATAATTTGCGTGCCCTGTACGAAACCCCTGCTCTGGTTGATTCAGAGGAAAAAGCCGGCGAGCGACGTGCATGTGCAGATGAACTGCTGCAGAAAGAGCTCGAACTCGGGAGGGAAGAGCTGAGTGCCGATGCTGCTGCCCGGCTTCTGGCCGCCTATGGCCTGGATGTATCAGATGAAAAGCCCGCAGGCGGTCAGAGTTATCCCTGCGCCATGGGGTCTTTCGTGGATGCCGAGTTTGGGCCGGTGCTGTATTTCAGTGCCACAGCACAGGGCCCGGTACCGGCAAGCGACAGAACTCTGGCACTTCCTCCCCTGAACACAACCCTGGCCCGGCGTATGTTGGAACAGACACGGTTTTATCAGCAGATGCAGGCAGAGGGCAGGGTTGATCTGAATAAACTCGAGCAGGCTCTGGTGGGATTCAGCAGGATGCTGGTCGAATTGCCGAGAATTCACGAAGTCAGGCTCGATCCTCTGTTTCTGCACATCGACGAAAGCGGAGATGCACGGCCTCTGGTCGCAGCCTGCCGGATTCGTCTGTTTGGCAAAGAAGTCCCGGACGCCCGCTTGCCACGCCCGGCCATCCGTCCCTATCCGATTCAGTACGTCGGCGAGTGGCACCTGCGGGATGGCACACCTGTGCTCATCCGTCCGATTCGCCCCGAAGACGAACCTAAGTTCGTCGCTTTTCATAAGCACCTCTCGGACCAGAGCGTTTATTTTCGCTACTTCCACACGATTCAGCTCGACCAGCGCATTGCGCACGAGCGCCTGAGCCGAATCTGTTTTGTCGATTATGACCGGGAGATGGCGTTAGTGGTTGAAATTGCCACCGCCGATCCCCGGGAAATTATCGCTGTCGGCAGGTTGATCCGCGCCCACGGCGATGATGAAGCCGAGTTTGCCATCCTGGTGGCTGATAAATACCAGCGTTCCGGGATCGGAACCGAACTGCTGCGCCGTCTGGTTGCCATCGGTGCCCGGGAAGGCCTGGCACGGATTACAGCGAAAATTCTGCCGGAAAACAGCGGCATGCTGCAGGTTTGCCGTAAGATCGGTTTTGATGTCCGCTTTAATGCCGATGAGGAAGTGTATGATGCCGTGATTGCGTTATGATCAGAAAAGCTCTCGCCTGCTGGTGTTCTGTAAACACGCGTGCAGGAGGATTTTCGGCATGTCCCGCTTCCATGCCCGGCGTTAATCTGTACGACAGGAACCGTAAGCTTTGGAATACCATATTTCACTAAAATTCGACGGGGTGTACTTTCAACCGGGAGAAGTGAGATGAAAAAGATGACAGCACATGACATCATGAACAAAAACATCATCGTCGTGCCACAGAACTGGACGATTGCCGAACTGGCCAGGTTCTTTCTGGAAAAAGCGATCACCGGCGCACCAGTTGCAGACGGGGACGGGAAACTGGTCGGCGTGGTTTCTCTGATGGATATTGCCCGCTATGAAAGCTACAGCGCGCGCAAGGCAAAGTCAGAAAAAACACACCATTATTATCTCCATGGCTGGGAAGATGCCATGGACAGCGACGACATGCGCGCGTTCCACGTCGAAGACTATCCTGATACGACCGTTGAACAGATCATGACGCCGATGATTTTCAAAGTCCCGGCAGAAATGGCCATCCCTGATGTCGCCAGAATGATGGTGATGGGGCGCATTCATCGCGTTCTTGTCGTCGATGAGGATAAGCCGGTGGGCATCATTACCACGATGGATTTGCTCAAGCTGCTGTATTGAGTCGCTGCCTGCGTCAATGGTTGTGGGGACAGGCCCCCGGATACCTGCTTTTCAGTATCCGTCCAGTGCCCCCCACCTTTCTTCAGTATCTCCCCTTCACGCTGGCTCGAATGCAGCCATGAGTCAGGTACTGCTACGGAAGAGAAGTAGCCGAAGTGGCAACACTTCGGGCGCCCGGGAGGCCGGAACTCTTGCGAGTTCCGCTACAGGATGCAAAGTGTTTGCTCGAGCACGGTATCCGTTCGGTTACCCCCGCCTTTCTTCAGTTTCTCCCCTTCACGCTGGCTCGAATGCAGCCATGAGTCAGG
>WFTM01000227.1 GCA_015485525.1 Candidatus Zhuqueibacterota bacterium
ATCATGACACCATCAACGACCAGAGAAAACATCGAACGCTTTGCCGAAGCCGCAGCGAGTTGGGACGAAAAACCGCAGCGGGTCGAGCTCGCCCGCGCCGTAGCTGCGGCGATCAAAAAATACGTCCCCCTTTCTGCAGATGAGGAAGTCCTGGAGTTCGGCTGCGGCACCGGCCTCGTCACCGTACAAATCGCGCCCTACGTTGGCAGCATCCTCGCTGTCGATAGCTCCAAAGACATGCTCGCAGTACTCGAAGAAAAAATAAGCAAGCAGGGAATCAGCTCCATTACACCTCTCGCAATCCACCTCGATGCGAGCAGCAAGCCGGGCCAGCTTTTTGATCTTATCTTTTCCAGCATGACCCTGCATCACATCGATGATGTAGCCGGCCTGCTCGCGCTTTTCCACTCCATGTTGAAACCAGGAGGGCGCATCGCCATCGCTGACCTCGAAAAGGAGGACGGCTCCTTCCACGACGATAACCGCGGCGTCGTGCATCACGGTTTTGCTACAGATGCTTTTCAGCAGATGCTCACAGACGCGAATTTCAGCGATATCGAGTGCCACAGAGCCCACGTGATCGAGAAAAACACGGAAAACGGCGACAGCCGCAGCTATCCGGTCTTTCTGGCAATCGGAACAAAAGCATGAGCCAGAGGGCAACCACCCTCATCCTCGGGAAGGCGGCAGAGCACCCTATCGATATCCGCCTGACGCTGCAGCGTTATCTCGCTTTTGGCGAAGATGCCGCCAACCGCTGGGACGGGCGGACATTCAGCAAGGTGTTGCGCTTCGCGGGAGGTTTGCACTGCGTACAGATAACCGACGATGGCGACCTGCGCGTAGTTTGCACGCCAGCCCTGCCGGACGAGCCGTCAGTCGCACTGCTGGAAAAGCATGCCCGCCACATTCTCGGCCTCGATTTTGAACTCAAAGCATTTGCCGGGCACGTGGCTGAGGACGATGTTTTACGCCACCTGGTGAAACGCTATTCCGGCCTGCGCCCAACACTGGTACCCGATGCATTCGAAATGCTCGTCACTTCGATATCTGCCCAGCAGATCAACCTGCGTTTTGCGTTTAAAGTCCGCAGCAGGCTGGTACGCACGTTCGGTACTCCCTTCTCTTTTCAGGGAGAAACGCTGTATGCATTCCCAACCCCGGAACAACTGGCCGGCACCGACCCTGCCCGGCTGCACGAGCTGCAGTTTACGCGCCGCAAGGCCGAATACATCGTCGGGCTGGCGGAGAAAATGGCTTCAGGTGAACTGGATCAGGAGCGGCTCTATCAACTGCCCGAGGCAGAGATCAGGGAAAAGCTGTTGGCTGTTCGTGGCCTGGGTCAGTGGTGTGTGGACTGGTTTCTCGCCCGGGGTGCCGGCTGCGGCGCGGCCTTTCCTGCAGGGGACCTCGGTGTGCGCAAGGCCGTCCAGTTTTTCTATTTTGACCAACAAAATGTGGACGAAGCCACGTTACGCCAGTTTGCCCGGCGCTGGGGCGTACATAGCAACCTTGCAGTGCATTATCTTCTCGCCGGCTGGATGGATGCAGCCCGGGAAAATACGTCTGCCGGAAGCACAAGCCGGTCATGAGTGCATGATATTCCACGGTTATGTATATTCATGCAGAAAAACTAAAAAATATTGACAATTTGAAAATAATTCGCTATCATACTCAAATTGTTTTGATAAAGCACAGAGTCGTACACTTGAGCCGGAGATACGGGAGGCGGCTCAGGCCAGCATCAGTACTGCGGCTGCAGAAACCCCCTTTCTGCAGCTCAGAGCAAATCAGGAGGGAGCGAGTTTGGCAAGACTTACCGGCGGTCGGCGATCGCGTGCCGAACAATCTCTGGAAAAATATCTTGAAGAGATTGGTGAAGTTCCTCTTCTCAGCGCGGAGGAAGAAATCGAGCTTGCCAAAAAAATCCGCAATGGTGACCAGAGGGCCCTCGAAAAGCTTACCCGGGCCAATCTCCGTTTTGTCGTCAGTGTCGCAAAGCAGTACCAGCACCAGGGCCTGTCCCTGGGTGATTTGATCAACGAGGGTAACCTCGGTCTGATCAAGGCAGCGACGCGTTTCGATGAAACCCGCGGGTTCAAATTCATCAGCTATGCCGTGTGGTGGATCCGTCAATCCATCCTGCAGGCCCTTGCCGAGCAATCACGCGTGGTCCGGCTGCCCCTGAATCGCCTCGGGGCACTGAACAAAATCGGCAAGGCTCTGAGTGCACTGGAGCAGGAATTTGAACGCGAACCCTCAGAGGAAGAAATCGCTTCCCAGCTGGAGATGACGCCTTATGAGGTGTCAGATACCCTGCGAATCTCCGGCAAACAACTCTCCCTTGACGCCTCTTTCAACCAGGATGAAGAAAGCCGTCTGCTCGATGTTCTGGAAAATGATGAACAACCGACTCCAGACGGGCTGCTTTTGGACGATTCACTTAAGATAGAGGTTGAACGTGCCTTGTCAACTCTGACAAAACGGGAAGCTGAAGTGGTCAAACTCTACTTCGGCTTAGGACGAGAACACCCACTTACTCTGGAGGAAATCGGCGAGCTCTTCAATCTGACCCGGGAACGCGTCCGGCAGATCAAGGAAAAAGCCATCAAGCGCTTGCGCCACGCCACGCGCAGCAAGCCCCTCCGCCCTTTCTTAGGATAAGACACCCCTTCAACTCCCCGGTTTAGCCAGACACAGCCGCTCTTGTATTTTTTCGACTTAGAGTGAAATTTTTCTCTCATCTCAAGCCGAATTGCTTGACAACGCGGCACATTCTTATTATATTGGCACCTCATTTCGGGTAATTCTTGCGCTGAGTAAAGAAATTTACGAATTACCTGAACACTACAACTTTATTATTCTTAGCAGGTTACATCGTTTCACCCACAGCCGCACAATCGGCTACTCATTCTCAACAAAATGTCTAATCATCAGGTGTTCACAGGACAAGAAAGCGGTTTTCATGCCCGCTTTCCAGGGCCGGCGTAGCCTGATTTTTGACGAACGCCGTTTTTTTTAACGTCTGTGGTGTTTTTCTGTGCTTGTCTTCCCCACAGTTTCCGGATTGATTTCAGCGCCTCTCAAGCCTATGGGCTCTGAAATGAAATCAGAAATTGCGCAGTGTTGCTGTTATAAAAACGGGGAGGCCCGCACGTATCCGTCTGAGGGATTTCTGAGGGTTTTCGCACTATGGGTTGGATTAAGGGTACGGTTTTATTCTTATGGAGGTAGGGAACATGCGCGATAAGCAGATCAAGGTGATCTATTATTCATTCCAAGGGTCTGCAGGTAAAGAGTATATACTTACCTGGAAGAAAGTCCTTTCTTTAGGTTTTTCTGCTTTTGTCATTCTTACATTGCTCATCAGCGGTGGTATTGCGCTCTTTACGGACTTTTTTCATAACCAGCGCATAGCGACGTTATCGACGGCAAACAAGCACCTCAAAAGTGAGCTCGGCATTATCGGCCAGACCGTTGCCCGGCTGGAAGAAAAGATGGGGCTGCTGGAAAAAGAAAACGATGACCTGCGCGTTTTTGCTGACCTGCCGCGTCTGGACTCCGACACCCGCCAGGTCGGTACAGGTGGTGCTGTAGCTGCCCCGGATGACCTGGCCGTCAACGAACCCTTTCTCAAGGAATATGCCTCGGAATCAGAACGCGTCCGCGAAAAACTCGATCAGCTCGAAAGGCGCGTTTCCCTGTTCAGCGATGAACGCATGGAAATCGAGAAAAAGCTGGTGGAGAAACGCACCGAACTCAAACACCGCCCATCGATCCGGCCGGTTTTCGGTGGCCGCGTTTCTGACCGTTACGGCTTCCGCATCGACCCCTTCACCGATGTCAAGCGGCACCATGACGGTCTCGATATCTCGGTACCGCACGGTACGGATGTTAAAGCGACCGCTTCCGGCATCGTGGTCAAGGCCCGCAAAACATATATCCCCAAGAAAGGCTTCGGCAAAGAAGTCGTCATCGACCACGGCAACGGCATACGGACACGCTACGCCCATCTGTCCAAAGTTCTCGTAAAAGTCGGCCAGAAAGTCGATCGCTGGCACGTCATCGGCAAGGTCGGTGATACCGGCCGCTCCACCGGGCCACACCTGCACTA
>WFTM01000228.1 GCA_015485525.1 Candidatus Zhuqueibacterota bacterium
CGAGTCAGACTGTTGGCCGGGAGTAAAAGCCTCGCCATCGGCGACCAGCCTTCCCTTCTGCCATTCCAATCGGTACATCAACGAATCCGACGCGGACAACGCGAGAAAGCGCTGGCCCCCGGCATTTCGTTCGCGGCCGAAACCAGCGAGGAGAAAGGGCACAGCTACTTCTCCGGCGGGGGCAAACCCCTCACCTTCAGCGCGCAAGAGCAGGGCGCGGTTTTCACCCGCAAGCGGCAGTAACGTCGTGCCGTCTGGCAATGCCAGAGCTGCCAGCGGTCTTCCGCCCAGCGGCGTACTGCGGGTGAAATAAAGCGAAGGTTTAAAAATATTGCGCAGCACTGTCACCGTGCTGTCGCCGGAGTTGCAGACGACCACGTCGTTGCGGCCGTCTGCGTTAAAATCTTCCGTGAGTACGAATACCGGTTTTTCGCCGACGCCGTAGAGGTTTTCCGCCACGACACCCCGGCCGGCCCGGTTGAGAAAGACGCGCAGCAGCCGTGAGCCGGCTTCCGTCACCAGCAGCTCGGGATAGCCGTCAGCGTTCAGGTCACTCAAAGCAAAAGCTGAAGGCGTGCCCGGCAGGGCGATCTCGTGTTTTGCAGCAAAATCACCGTCTGCGCCGGCAGTAAAAACATGCACACTTTTGTCACGCCGGCTGAGCAGCACCAGGTCATCACGGCCATCGCGGTCAAAGTCTGCTGCCCGCATGTCGATGGCATCGATGCCGGTTTCAAGGGTGGGGCCATAGGCCAGGCCTTCGGCACTGTTGCGATACAACGTCACGCTGCGGTCAATTTCGCTGAGCACGGCGAGATCATCACGACCATCGTTGTTCCAGTCCAGCACGGCAAGGGCGATCGGCCGCAGGCCGGTGGCCAGGGAATCGCCGTAAAAATAACCGCCGTTCTGCCAGGCGAAGGTATTCAACGTGTGGTCTGCTTTCAGCGCCACGGCGAGATCACGCTTGCTGCCGCGGAACTGCCCGCGGGCGATCGCCACAGGCTCGACACCGAGAGGGCTGTCCATGCCCTTGCTGAAAAAGCCGCGGCCGTCATTGTGCAGAAACGCCAGCGTGTAGCTGTGCTGATTGACAACAGCCAGATCAACATAGCCATCGCCGTCGTAATCCACAGCCTGTGCCTGCCGGGGCGTGGTGCCGACAAAAACCTCATGGCCGGGCGCAAAGTCAGCATCACCCCGGTTGAGATGCACGACGACACGGCCATTTTTGGCATCGATGACAGCGAGATCGAGAGTGCCGTTGCGGTCAAAATCCGCTGCAGTGGCGCTTACGGGCAGCGCACCGGTCGGCACTGTCGTGGTTTGGGTAAAGGTGCCGCGCCCCCTGTTCAGCAGCACGGAAAAGCTGTTGCCCTGGCTGTTGACAGAGAGGATATCCTTCTCGCCGTCGCCATCGATGTCATCAAAAGCAAACCCCAACGGCCAGGTGCCGAGCTGCCAGGCACGGGGAGGTGTTGCGTAACGGCCGTTTTCATTTTCGAAAACCAGCAGCCGGCTGGAGAGCGCAGCCGAGACCAGCAGTTCTTCGTCTCCGTCTGCGTCGAGATCGGCAAAATGCAGACTGGAGGGGCTGTCGTCGATATCCAGCGTATCTGCAGGTTGAAAGATGGTCGAATCTGTCCCATGAAAGAGCATCACCGAGCCACTGCCGAAGTTGGCCACAGCCAGGTCCGGCCTGCCATCGTGGGAAAAATCATGCACGGCAACAGCCACGGGTTTATCACCGACGCGGATATTTTCCGGTGGCCCATACTGTCCTTTGTAGAGATTTTCCAGCACCGAGACCGTGCCGTTGCCCTCATTGGCGACCACCAGGTCCGGGAACTCCTGACCCTGCCGGCGTAGCGCAGCAATACCGGCGGGTTTCCAGGCGACGGAAAAATTTTTCATGATCGAAAACGTACGCCGGCCACGATTAAAAAAGACGGAAATACCATCGTTGAGGGTATTGCTGACAGCGATATCGGGTTTGCCGTCTTCGTTGAGGTCATCTATGAGCAGATTGACAGGCCAGTTGCCGGCGGCCAGGCTTGAGCCGCGCTCAAAACGGCCGCTGCCGTCGTTATACCACACCGCCACGCGGCTGTTACCGGTCTCGGCGATGACCAGATCTATGGCACCGTCGCCATCCATGTCAGCGGCCTGAAGGCCGCGCGGCTTTTCTTCGACGGTATAGCGTGCTGTCGCCTCGAACACCGCATCCCCGCTGTTGCGAAAAATCTGCAGCGTGCTTTTGCGCACCGAGAGGACCGCGACATCAGGGAGGCCATCGCCATCAAAATCAGCAATACTGATGGCTGCCGGGCGTTTATCGGTGGCATAATCGAGGCGGCCTTCGAGCAGGCGCTGAGCCTGCGCGGGCCGGCTGTTCAGGAGAATCAACGCGAGTAGCAAAACATGCAGAAAAAAAGGCATAACACGCTCCGGCACTGGTTTCAAAAAAAACGTCAATTTATCGGAATTGTCATCGGCGATGGCGGTGTATTCTTGAAGAGATTACCGGGCAGTAACAACCGGAGGGCAAAACCCGGCAATTTATTCCGCTATTACCCGGAAAGGCCTGTATTATACGAAATGATGTGTACTACCGCGATGCGCGCGAAAATCGACCGTTCTTCACCAGATCGTGCACATGTACGCCCGGGCATTCAGCCATGAAATGCCTGCCGGAAAACGCGCGACAACCCTATGATAAACAAAAAGATAAAATGAGAAAAAATGTTCTTGTGCCGGTGAGACACTCCCTGGCATAATTACTGCAGAATCCGAACAAATTTGCTTCAGATCATCTCGTATGGAGAACTCAGCATGACCCGTAACATCATGAAATATCTCGTTCTTTTTCTCGGGCTGCTGCCTATTGCAGCGTCCGGGCAAACAGTACGCATGACCGTAGAAACCTCTTTCCGCAGTGGTGTATTGACGCTGGATGATATGCTCAACAGCAGTCTCTTCCGCCTGACCCTGACCAACAACGCCGCTGAAACTGCCAGCGTATATCTCCGCTTTGAGCTCAAACGGGAAGAAAACAACGAATACATCATGCGCGCACAGACGCGTCCGTTCAACATCGCGGGCCAGGGAGAGCGGAGTTTCACCAACGTTTCTCTGCTCAACGCCCAGGATGAAGACATCCAAAATGAAATTTTCGAATTTAACGAAGCGGCCGTGCCCGGCTTGTATGAAACCGGTAAAATCCCTTCAGGCCGCTTTCTCGCCGTACTCGAGCTGTTTTCCTCAACCGGCGTTTTGAACGACCGCTCCGAGCAGCTCTGGATCATCAACATTCCCTCTACAGTCGATCCGATCTATCCCGGGCAGGCGGCTCAGGCCGGTGACTGCTTCGAGCTGTTCAGCACGCGCCCGCGTTTTCTGTGGAACTCCACCGGCGATGAGTTCCGGCTGATCATCTGCAAGGTTATCGATCAGGTCTATGCCGACCAGACCCTGAACTGCGGCGACATACCGAGCCAGCGGCCGGTAGATATCACCCTGCGTCGCGGCGTCGATTTTGACCTGGCCAAAACCGGCAACCAGTTTATCAGCATCAACGATCTTTTTTCGCGTCCGGACGTCAGCGTCACCGAGCTGGAAGAAGGGGCGAGCTACATCTGGCAGGTGATTCCCACTTACGGCGAGCCCGGCCCGGTCTGGTGTTTCCGCATCGCCAACCTGAGCGGCATGGACGAGGAGCAGCTCCGGCAACGGCAGGTGATGAACATTCTGCAGGCCATTCTCGGCGGCGAAATCTATCAGGATCACCCGCAACTGCAGGGTTATGTTCCGACCGGCATTCTGTACAAAAACGAAGAGATCGATGTGGCCGCACTTGTTGAAATTTTGAAAGGAGTCAAAATTGAAAGCTCGACCGTCAAGTAGTTCCGGCCAGGAAGGGCCAAACCAGTCCCTGCGCGTAGCGGCCGGCATCGTGCGCGCGGGTGTTCTCGCTGCAGTGCTCGGTCTGCTGTTGTCCCCATCTGCTCCCCTTGCCGCACAAACCGGCAAGGCAAAAGACATCGCACTGATTCTGCGCGCCAAGGGCAGGGTTCAGAAAGTTCCGGCGGGCAAAAAACGCGCCCTGCGCGCCCGCAAAGGCGACCGCCTGCACTCCGGAGACATCATCCGCACGGGCAGAAATTCGCAAGCGTCCCTCATTTTTACCGACGACAAAAGCCTGGTCAAGCTGCGCCCGCAATCGCAGCTTGTCATCAAAGGAAAACGTGAGAAGAAAAACGTCAAGAAAACCCTGTTCATGCGTCTCGGCACCCTCTGGGCCAAGGTGACCAAAGGCAATCTGTTCCGTGTCGAAACGCCTTCCGGGGTGGCTGCTGTCAAGGGTACCGAGTTCGAAGTCAGTATCGATCAAAGCGGAACCATGACCGTAACCTGCTTCGAGGGTATTGTCGAGCTGTTCAACCGCCACGGCAAAATCGAGATAAAGGCCAATATGCGCGGGGAGCTCACCGCAGAACAGGCGCCGGAGGCCAAAGAATGGAGCGGCCGGGACGACGAGATCCGCATCAAGTTCGAAAAGGATGGCGAAGTCAAATGGCTGATCATCAAGTTCAAAAACAAGACTTCAGAGCAGGAATAAAGCCACTTTTCACGCACGAAATACAAGGATGATGACACCATGGGTTATCGATTTCCAGTGACGGGAATACAAACCTTTCTTCTCGCTCTCCTGCTGCCTTTTTCGCTGCTGAGCGAAACACGACGCCAGGGGATCGAGCATTTTCCGGTCTCCATGGCCAGGCAGGCACAACCGATCATGATCACGGCCCGGCTGCTGCAGAGCAAGGCAACGCCGGTCTATGTGCGTGCCTATTTCAAGCACCCCAACGAAGCCAATTTCCGCCATGTCGATCTGCGCGGCAGCTTTGATTCCTACTCCGGGGAAATTCCGGCCACGGAAGTCCGGCCGCCATCGATCCAGTACTTCATTCTCGTGCTCTATCCTGACCGTTCCATGGAGACGCTGCCCGCGGCCAACCCCTACGGCCGGCCTTTTGAAGTGCTCGTTGAAGAAGATGCTGCTGCAGCGGCAGAACTGGAAAAGAGTAAAGCCGCGCAACGGAAGTCGCCGGAAACAACCGGCGGCGAGGCTCAAAAGCCATCTGCGCGCAGCGCACAACCCA
This sequence comes from Candidatus Zhuqueibacterota bacterium, assembly GCA_015485525.1. GTDB lineage: Bacteria > Zhuqueibacterota > Zhuqueibacteria > Zhuqueibacterales > Geothermadaptataceae > Geothermadaptatus. Next base: position 5,163 of record WFTM01000228.1, read on the forward strand.
AACAGCGCGGTGCTTCTCCGGCCTCTGCCTATGTCATCAGTCCCGAACCCGGGGAGCAGGTGAAATACGATGAGGTCGTCATCGCTGCAGGATTTGACGGCGGCGAGGTGGGTGTGGATTCAGCGAGTATCCGTATCGCCCTGGACGGCAAAAACCTGACTTCGCGCGCCACGATTTCGGAATATGTCGTTACCCTGTCGCCAAAACGGCTGGCGCCGGGATCACACCGGGTCATCGTCGTGGCACGGGATAAAAACGGCAAAGCGCTGAAACCGCTGAAATGGACTTTTGTCGTCGAGGGGCTGCTGGAGCCCCAGTCCATCACGCAAAAGAGCTACAGCGGGCGCGTATATTCGGATTACCGTCAGGACAAAATCAAGGGCAGCACGCGCGATGCCTTTACTTTTGGCGGCGAGCTGAGCGGCAGAGCCGGGGGCTATGAGTACAGCAGCCGGGTGTATGCCACCTCCCTGGAGTCATCGCGGCTGCAGCCGATCAACCGCTTCTCGTTCTCTGCACGCAATCGATTTCTCGATATCGGCCTGGGCGATGTCTATCCCTATTATCACGACCTCGTGCTCTGGGGACGGCGCGTACGCGGAATCGCAGCGACGCTCAACCTGTGGCAGGTGCAACTGCAGTTCACCACCGGCCAGACAAAGCGCACGGTCACACCGGTCTATGATTCATCTGTAACACCGGCAACGGTTGTGGCCCCCGGAGATTATGGCCAGAGCCTGACCTCCCTGCGCCTCGGGCTGGGCAAGCCCGGGCGGTCGCAGTTCGGCATCATCCTGCTGAAAGTGACGGACAAGACCAGCCTGGACAACGTCACTGCAAGCGGCGAAAAAGCCATCTCCACCCCGCGCGGCAACCTCGTCGCCGGGCTTGATTTCGTCGTTTCCCTGGACAGCAGGCGTTTTGAATGGCGCGCCTCGACCGCGTTCAGCCTGACCACGAATGACATCGGCCGCGGGCCGGACACCAAAGCCAAAATCGATTCGCTCTTTGGGGTCAATCTGCCCTTCGACCCGGCCAGCTTTGAAAACTGGCTGGTTCTCAACAGCACAACTACCCCCCTGGACCCGACCAAACTGTCCTCGCTGGCCTGGCAATCCAGCCTGCGATTGAACTATTTCCGCAACAGCATACAGATCACTGCGAAAAAATTCGGCAATGAGTATATCTCGCAGGGCTTCTCTGGTCTGCGCAACAACCTGCAGGGGTTTTCCATCACCGACCGCATCAACCTGAAAGACAACCGCCTTTTCCTCAACCTCGGCTACGATGATTTTACCGATAACTTCCGCAAAGCAGACGGCAACCCGAAGATAGAACGCCGGACACTCAACGCTGGTGTGTCATGGTACCCGGCGCCGCATCTGCCCACGGTCAATTTCACCGTGCGCAATTACCTGCGCAAAAATGATGTCACCGCAGCCAGCGGCTCCCTGGACCTGCGCGAAAACAACCTGTCACGTGATGTCAACATGAACGTACAGTACGGGTTTTACACAGGTCAAATTCAGAACACGGCAATTTTCACCATCACCGACTCGCGCATTTTCGACCGCATAACCGGTCGCAGCAATCCGGATGCTACTCAGGATGTGGTCACAGCGGTGAAAATGTTCAATCTGAAATCGGTTTTTTCCTTTCCCCTCAGCACAACCCTGACTTTTGCCACCAACGACAACCAGAGCACCGGCGGCCAGAACCAGTTCACCTTCAACACCCTTTCCCTGCGAGCGGACTACCAGCTCTTCGAGCGCCAGCTGAACATCTACGCCAACTATCGCTACACAACGGGCAAGGGAGAAAGCGCCTCCTCGGCCACCACCCAGATCAGCAAAGTGGATTATGTGCAGGGCATGCTGCTCTTCGGCGCCAGCCTGCGCCTGCAGGAAAAACACCTGATCCTGCTCGATGCAACGGTCTATAATTACACCGATTCCGGCGGAGTTTTTGACACGAGCACGAACGCCTTCATCAGCAGGAACCCATCCTATAATAACAGCTCCGTACGCGTGATGTACGAATATCGCCTGTAATTCCGTCCTGAGTACGTTGCATTCTTCAAGACGAAGACTTACCTTGCCCGCATTTGGAGATGGCGCTGAACCGCGCCATCTGAACGGGCTCACGAAATACCATGCCCCGGGGAAAAGGGGCTTGCTGGCAGGAATCGGGTGCAGATGGGCGAATTTTTCGAAAAACTGACACAAAATCGTCTCGCTTTTGGTACGATCACGGCGATTGCGGCCTTTGTCATCGCGGTGATATCCACGGAGCTGACCTCGGTCAAAACTCTCGAACTCAAGAGCTATGACCTGCGCTTTGCGCTGCGCGGTGAGATCGACGTATCCGACTCAGATATCGTCATCGTCGCTTTCGACGAGCTCAGCCTGAGAAGCATCCCGGCGCGCTGGCCCTTTCCGCGCTCCCTGTTTGCGCGCGCACTCACTAACTTGAAACGCGCCGGCGCCCGCATGGTGCTCTTCGACCTCGAACTCTCGGAACCGGACTACAAGAACCCTGAAGAAGACCAGGCCCTGTTCCGCGCCACGCGCGAATTCGGCGATGTTCTCTACGGCGCGAACATCGTCAACAAAGGCAACTATTATGATCTCGTCCTGCCTTTCGAAGGCCTGCGCCGCAGCGGAGCAGGGTGGGGATTGATCAATGCCCTCGAAGATCAGGATGGTTTTATCCGGCGATATTTTCTTTTTCTTCCTTATAAAGACAAGCTGCTCGCTCCACTGAGCCTGGTCGCCTATGAGAGGCTCATGGGTGTCAAGCCTCAGGGCTCCTCCAGCAGCGGCCCCTACCACCTCGGAAGCCTGCGTATCCCGCGCATCAACTCCAACACCATGCTCATCAACTACCGCGGCCCGGCAGGTACATTCCAGACCCACAGTTTTGTCGAAGTGATCGATGACCGCAGCTTTGATATCGGCGAGGATGACGACAATATCTTTGATGAGTACCACCTGCCTGAGCAGACGTTTCGCGATAAAATCGTCTTCATCGGAGCCTCGGCGGAAATTCTGCAGGACAACAAACTCACGCCGTTTTTCGAGTACAACGGCGTCAAACAGAAGATGCCCGGGGTCGAGACCCACGCCAACGCTCTGAGCACACTGCTGCGTGGTGATTTTATCAGCAGGCTCGATTTCCGCTGGCAGATGCTGATCATGCTCGTGCTCGCGCTGCTTTCCGCATTCATCGCCCTGCGCGCCCGGCCTGTGCTCGGCCTGCTCTTCGTCAGCCTGCTCGCTGGCCTGTTCGCAGCCTTGAGTTATTGGTCCTTTGTGGAAATGCAGCTCTGGATGGATGTCATATCTCCGGCCATGGCTATCCTGCTCGCCTATGTCGGCGGCGTGGTGCAGCAGGTGGTGATCGAACGGCGGGAAAAAGGACGGGTGCGCAAAACCTTTCAGCAATATGTTGCGCCAAGCGTTGTGGACAGCATGCTGGAGAGCGGAGAAGAACCCGAATACGGCGGCCAGAAAAAAGTGCTCACCGTGCTGTTTTCAGACATCCGCAGCTTCACCACCTTTTCCGAACGGCATACGCCGGAAATGGTGGTGTACAGCCTGAATGAATACCTCACTGCCATGACCGAGATCATCATCAAGCATCTCGGTACCCTGGACAAGTTCGTCGGCGATGAAATCATGGCTGTGTACGGTGCTCCTGTGGATATCGGCAATCACGCCGAGCGCGCCTGCGCCACAGCCTGCGAAATGATCGCCAGCCTGCGCGATCTGCAGCGGCGCTGGTCACAGGATTCGCGCGATTATTTTCAGATCGGTATCGGCATCAACACCGGCCCGATGATCGTCGGCAATCTCGGTTCTCAGCAGCTCTTCGACTACACCGTGATCGGCGACGAGGTCAACCTCGGCGCACGTCTCGAAGGCGCCAACAAGCAGTACTGGACTTCGATCATCATTTCGGAAGCGACCTATCGCATGGCGCAGGAAAAAGCCATCGCGCGTGAGCTCGATCTGGTGCGGGTCAAGGGCAAGAAAAAACCCGTCAAAATCTATGAACTGCGCAGCATGGAACCGATCCCGGACATCGAATACGACCTGCTCATCGGTGTGTACAGCAAAGCTCTTGAGCTCTACAAACAGCAGCGCTGGTACGAGGCCCTCAAACAGTTCAAACGTGTGCTGCACTACTTTCCTTCCGACGGCCCCTCGCGCGTGTACACACGCCGCTGTCTCGACTTCATCGAAATGCCGCCGCCGGCTGACTGGGACGGGGTGTATGAATTTACCTCGAAATAAGTCCGTGCAGTACTTCAGCGATAACACGCCGGCACCTTGATTCTTTACCTTCAGCAGGCAGAAAAATTCTTTCCGGCCTGTTCACAAAACCTGCCATCGCTCTCCTGCCCCGCCTTCTCATTCATCTTTTTCTGTTTGGTTTGCAACTAATTTTTTGTTATACAGGCGTCATATTTTCTGTTACAGGCCAAATTTTCCGGTGACGCTACCAGCCACCGTTTCCCGTTTGCGAACCAACAGAACCGGAGGGATTTATGGACAAAAAAGCGTTCAAACCCTACGTACCAGCCGACAGCGAACTCAAGGAGTTGACCGTTCGCGCGATGGTACTCGGGGTGCTCATGGCGCTGGTGCTCGGTACGGCCAACGCCTACGTCGGCATGAAAGCCGGGCTGACTGTCTCGGCAATTTTCCCGGCCGCAGTTGTTGCCATGGCAGCGCTGCGCATCATGGGCGGCACCATTCTCGAAGAAAACATCGCCAGAACCACGGCCTCGGTGGGTGAAGCCCTGGTCGCCGGGGCAATTTTCACCATCCCGGCATTTATCATGGCCGAGGTCTGGACGGAGCTCAACTACTTCCTCAGCGCCGCGATCATGCTCATCGGAGGGCTGCTCGGCGTTCTGTTCGTCATCATCCTGCGCCGCTCGCTGGTGACTGAGTCCGAAGATTTGCCCTTTCCGGAAAGCGTCGCTGCTGCTGAGATCGTCAAGGCGGGGCAGGGCGGCCAGACCGGCGCCAAATACGTGTTCTACAGCATGGGTATTGCGGCCATCTGGGAGCTGTTCAAAAACTCGCGCGGTATCCAGTTTGTACAGGATTCTGCCAAAACCTTTACCACGATGGCGCAGTCGAAGATCGAACTTTTAGGTACGAAAATTTCCTACAGCGGCGGTTTCTTTTTCGAATCTCCAGCAGCCTCGCCGGCGCTGGTCGGCGTTGGTTTTATCGTCGGCATGCGTGTTTCCGCTGTTCTGTTTGCCGGCGCGGTTCTCGGCTGGATGTTTCTCGTGCCGGCCGGGGTTTATCTCAACCCCGCTTTGACTGAAATGGCAGCAGCCAATAGCTGGCTCGCCGTTGCCGAGGAGGTCTGGTTCCGGCAAATCCGCCCGCTGGCTGTGGGCACCATGATCGTCGCGGCTTTCTACACCCTGTACTCTATGCGTACCACCCTGATCACCGGCATCACCAAAGCAATCAGCGATATCGCCAAATCCCGCGAACACAGCGATGAGGTCAGCAGGCTGGAGATCGATATCGATTTCAAGAAAATCGTCATCGCCATTATCGCGCTGGCCATCCCGCTGTATTTCCTGTATCTGCACTTCAGCAGCTCGTTTGGCGGCTCGGTCGTGCTCACCGTCCTGATGATCATTCTCGGCTTTTTCTTCGCAGCCGTAGCCGGCTATCTCGTCGGTGTTGTCGGCAGTTCGAACAACCCGATCAGCGGGCTGACCCTGTCCTCGCTGCTCATCGCCGCGGTGCTGATGGTGATGATCGGTGTGACCGGCCTGCCTGGCATTGCAGCGGTTCTCGGTGTCGCCGGTGTTGTCTGCTGCGCAGCCGGGATTTCCGGTGATATGATGCAGGACCTCAAAGTCGGCCACATTCTCGGCGGCACGCCGTGGAAAATGGAGACCGGTGAGATCATCGGCGTGATCATCGCCTCACTGTTGCTCGCCTTTCCGATGCAGTGGATGCACAATGCCTATACCATCGGCAGCCCGCAACTGCCCGCACCGCAGGCCGGCCTGATGGCACTGATGGCCAAGGGCATCGTCGGCGGTGAGATGGCCTGGCCGCTGGTCATCGCCGGTATGTTTCTCGCTGTCGGGCTGATCCTGATCAACTCGCCCTCGCCCATGCTGATCGCCGTGGGCATGTATCTGCCCTTCAGCGCCACAGCCGCGATTTTCGTCGGCGGGCTGATCAAGTGGCTGCTCGACAAATCGCTGGAAAAAGAAAAAATCGACTCCGCCGGCAAGGATCAGGCAGAAAACACCGGTATTCTCATCTCCTCCGGGCTGATCGCAGGAGAGGCGCTCATGGCCGTCGTCCTGGCGCTGATTTTCGGCGTGCTCGACTATTACGAAGCCGGCTTCCAGCTACGCGACTTCGGTGCAGAAAACCCAAGCGCGTGGGCCGGGTTACTCGCTTTCATCGCCCTGGGATGGTTTCTGGTGAAAATCCCGCTGCAGCGCGCCAAAGGCTCGTGATGCCTGCTGGACATCTTTGCAAAGCCCCGGGGGAAAGATGCTCCCGGGGCTTTTTTGTGCGAAACCAGACGAAAGGTGCTGGCTGCTGCCATAGAATATCATCAGTGCTTTTTTTGAACCGCAAAGGCGCCAAGGCCGCGAAGAAAACAAGGTTACATGCCGGGACGGAGACTGCTGGAATCGGTTTTTATTACACTTCGGCTTTCTTCGCGCTCTTCGCGCCTTAGCGGTGAAAACAAAATTTATCCGCGCTTCAGACCAAAGCTGTGAAAACGAGACTGACCATGAAAAAGAACACCATCATCCTCATCCTGGTTCTGATCATTTTCTTCCTGATTTATTTGCTGCTGAAACAGAGACGACAGCTTGAAACCCTGCAGGCACAGCTGCACCCACAAACCGAAGCCCCTGCAGACCGGCCGCCGGACATCGAAAGGGAGCTGACCATCATCCCGGATGACCCCGGGCTACCCGCGGGCTCCAACACTGAAATCATCGAGCACACATACTACACGCTCTCTTATGCAGAAGAGTTTGAACAGCCTGAGTGGGTGAGTTACAAACTGCTGGATGATTACCTCACCGGAGAGAAATTCAAACGCCGGGATAATTTTCGCGCTGATCCGGCTGTGCCCACGGGTTCGGCCACGCCGGCGGACTACAAACGCTCCGGGTATGACCGCGGCCACCTGCTGCCTGCCGCTGATATGCCGTTTTCGCGCCAGTCCATGTCTGAAACCTTTTTCATGAGCAACATGAGCCCGCAGAAACCGCAGTTTAACCGCGGTATCTGGAAGAAACTCGAGGAGCAGGTGCGCACGTGGGCGCTGGAAAACGAGGAGCTGTATGTCGTCGTCGGGCCGGTTCTGCAACCAGGCCTGCCGAAAATCGGCAAAAACGGAGTCAGCGTGCCGCGTTACTATTACAAAGTCCTGCTCGACCTCAAACGTCCGGAGATCAAGGCCCTCGGTTTTTTGATGGAAAATGACAAAATCGATGGCAGCTTCTTTTCCCGCGCCGTCCCGATCGACTCCATCGAAGCGCTCACCGGCATCGACTTCTTTCCGCTTCTGCCTGATAACTTAGAGCACCAGCTCGAGTCCACCCTCGATACCCTGGCGTGGATGAACTGACCTGCCGGCTGTGATGCGCAGGGGTGCTGAGTACCACGTTCAGCAATTTTGCTCTTTGCATCTGCGGTAAAACTTTTTTATCTTGCGCATCGCTGCCGCAACAAACCATTCATCCCGTTCTGTCCCGTGCTCGCGAAACACGGGATACTGAAAATTCTCTTTTCGGATACCGGCGGACGTGCGTATCGTGCTGCACACAGCCCGAATGCTCCGGAACTATTGAATTTTTCAGGTTATCGACAAAGTGCAAATCACATGAAAATTGCTGTTCTGCTTTCAGGCGGCGTTGACAGCTCCGTCGCTCTGTCCCTGCTCTCCCGTGAATTCCCCGGACGCGTCACCGCATTTTATCTGAAAATCTGGCTCGAAGACGAGCTGGCCTGGATCGGTGACTGCCCGTGGGAGGATGACCTCAAACACGCCCGCGCCGTATGCGAACAGCTCGGCGTGCCCCTGGAAATCGTCCCTCTGCAGAGCGAGTATCACGCCCGCGTGGTCGAACACACCATCAGCGAGCTGCGTGCCGGGCGCACACCCAGCCCGGACATCCTCTGCAACCAGCGCATCAAATTCGGGGAATTTTTCAGCAAAATCGACGACAGCTTCGATAAAGTCGCCAGCGGTCACTACGCCCGCATTCTCGAACGCGAAGGCGTGTTTCATCTCCTGCGCGCGCCAGACCCGGTAAAGGATCAGACCTACTTTCTTTCGCACCTGAACCAGCAACAGCTCAGCCGGGCTCTGTTTCCCATCGGTCATCTCACCAAGGCTGAAGTGCGTACGCTGGCGCAGGAGCTGGACCTGCCCAACAAAGACCGCAAAGACAGCCAGGGGATCTGTTTCCTCGGTAAAATCCGCTATCCGGAGTTCGTGCGCTTTCATCTCGGCAACCGCGAAGGTGAAATCATCGAGAAAGAGACCGGTGCGGTGCTGGGTACGCACCAGGGCTACTGGTACTATACCATCGGCCAGCGCCAGGGCCTGGGGCTGGGGAACGGCCCGTGGTTCGTCGTTGCCAAGGATACGGAGAACAATGTCATCTACGTCTCCCATCGCGATAACTACACGGCAAATGCCCGCAACGAGCTGACCGTAGCCGCAGTCAACTGGATTGCCGGAACACCGGAAAAAACCAGCCTGCAGTGCAAGCTGCGCCACGGCCCGGACCTGGTTCCCTGCGAGATCGCCATCCTGCCGGATAACCGGGTGCACGTCCGCCTGGCTCAGGAGGACACCGGTATCGCTGCGGGGCAGTACGCTATCTTTTATGATGATGAGGAATGCCTGGGCGGCGGGGTGATTGAGTAGGTTGTGTGGTGGTAGCGACATCCCCCTGGCCCGGCTTCGAAGGGGGATTTTGGGAGCACGGAGCAAATCCCCCTTTGAAGGGGAAAAAGGGGGATGTCACGAGACTTCGTGCGAATTGTCGCGGTGTTGAATTTGTACTGGAAGTTTTGTGTTGAGGGGTTTTGCTACGGTTGTGGTAGCGACATCCCCCTGGCCCGGCTTGTATGCCGGGCCTGTCCCCCTTCGAAGGGGGACGACCATCTCGTTCCACCGCCCCCGCGGTGGAACGCAACTGTACCGCTCCAGCGGCATGGCAGGTGGCAGCTATCCAGGGAAAGTGCTATTGACGCGGATACACCGGAATTACGCGACACCGCAGAAGCGGTGCCGCGAGATGAAATTCGCAAAATAAATACAAACCGGAGGAAGGTGATCATGCAGGCACGCAATGCGTTCCATTTGTCCCTATTCACCCTTTTGCTCATCACAACAGGATGTACACAGATGAAAGAAAAACCCGTTCCACCCGTTGCTGAGAAAAAACCGAAAGAGCTGACCATCCACGGCGATACCCGCGTCGATGACTATTTCTGGCTGCGTGAGCGGGAAAACCCGGAGGTCATCGCTTATCTCGAAGCGGAAAATGCCTACACCGATGCCATGCTCGAGCACACCAAACCGCTGCAGGAAAAGCTGTACGAGGAAATCGTCGGCCGTATCAAGCAGACGGACGAATCTGTGCCCTATTTCTGGAATGGCTATCATTACTACACGCGTTTTGAGGAAGGCAAGGAATACCCCATCTACTGCCGTAAAAAAGACAGCATGCAGGCCGATGAGGAGATCATGCTCGACGTCAACAAAATGGCCGAGGGCTATGACTACTACCAGGTCGTCGGCCTGGAAGTCAGCCCGGACAACACCTGGCTGGCCTTCGGCGTCGATACGGTGAGCCGTCGCAAGTACACGATTTATTTCAAGAACCTGAAGACCGGTGAAATACTCGACGAAAATATTCCGCTGACCACCGGCGGCTCGGCCTGGGCCAACGACAACAAGACGATTTTTTACAGTGTCAAAGACCCGCAGACCCTGCGCACGTATAAAATTTTTCGCCACACCGTGGGCACAAACCCGGAGCACGATCAGATGGTCTGGCACGAGGCGGACGAGACCTTCAGCACCGGCGTGTATAAAACCAAATCGCAGGATTACATCATGATCGGCTCATGGAGCACCCTCTCCACGGAATACCGCTTTCTCGACGCCAGTGATCCGAACGGAGATTTCCGCATCGTGCAGCCACGCGAACGCGACCACGAATACAGCGTCGATCACTACGGCGATCATTTTTACATCGTCACAAACTGGAAGGCGAAAAACTTCCGCCTGATGAAAACGCCGGTGGAACGCACGCGCAAGCGCAACTGGATCGAAGTGATCCCGCACCGTCAGGACGTGCTGCTGGAGGATATCGAAATTTTCAAAAACCATCTCGTTCTCGAAGAACGCAAAGACGGGTTGACGCACCTGCGTATCCGGCGTTGGGATGGCAGCAAAGACCATTATCTCGATTTCGGCGAGGCCGCGTACACAGCCTATATCTCCACCAACCCGGAGTTCGACACGCCGGTGCTGCGCTATGGCTACACCTCGCTGACCACACCGAATTCCACCTATGATTATAACATGGACACAGGCGAAAAGACACTGCTGAAACAGCAGGAGGTTGTGGGGGACTTTTCGCCGGAAAA
>WFTM01000229.1 GCA_015485525.1 Candidatus Zhuqueibacterota bacterium
ACCATCATCATGACCATCGCCATGATCACCTATTTTGCCATCGGCTCAGGCAAGTTCGTCAGCGAGTTCCTCGGTATTCCGGCTTTTGCCGGATTCTCCGGACAGTTCTGGGCCGCTACTCTGATGATCGTCCTGGCAATGATCTACACTGTTGCCTCCGGGCTGTATGGCGTGGTTTGGACCGACGTGTTTCAGGGCTTTCTCATCTTCATGACCATCGCGTTTATTTGCATCCTCGCTTTTGTCTATTACCCGCTGCCTGAAGTTTTTCAAATTTCCATGCCCCTGCGTGATGGTGGCTTCATGGCCATGGAAACCACGCGCAGCGCCTGGACGGATATCATCCCGAAATGGCAGTTGAACATCGATGCAGCTTCGGCTTACTCCATCTACAACATGTTCGGAATCGCTATCATGTTTTACTTGCTCAAAGTCACCATCGAAGGCAGCGGCGGCACCAGCCAGTACATGATCCAGCGTTTCTTCGCTGCCCGCAGCGATCGTGAGTCAGGGCTGCTCTCTCTGTTCTGGACCTTCCTGCTCTCCTTTCGCTGGCCTTTTATCGCAGCCATCGCCATGCTGGGAATCGCTTTTGGCACCCAGCAGGGTATGCCGATCGAAGACCCGGAGAAGGTACTTCCTGTCGTCATCAACCAGCTCGTGCCGATCGGGATCAAGGGATTGCTCATCGCCGGGTTGATGGCCGCTGCCATGTCCACATTTGATTCCACTGTCAACGCCGGCGCCGCGTACTGGGTCAAGGATATCTATCAGGCTTATCTGAACCCGCAGGCAGATGAGAAAAAACTGCTCTGGCACAGCAGGATTGCCTCCATCATCATCGTTTTGCTCGGCCTTGGTTTTACTGTTTTTATTAAAAATATCAACGAAATCTGGGGATGGATCACCTCGAGCCTCGGCGCCGGACTGATCATCCCGACCTTTGCACGCTGGTATTGGTGGCGCATGAACGGCTACGGCTACTCTGCCGGCATTCTCGTGGGTATGGCCGCAGCCGTGATACAGAAAATCATGTTGCCACATATTCCGGAATACTACTCCTTTACCATCGCCTCGGTATCTTCCCTCATCGGAATGGTTGTGGTCACTTACATGACTCAACCAACGGACAAGAATATTCTGTTCGAATTTTACCGCAAAACCCGGCCTTTTGGCTTGTGGAAGCCTGTGCGCGAGGGGATTCCCGGGCAGATCATGGAAAAAATCAATGCAGAAAACCGCCGGGATATTCTTTCCACCTTTTTTGCTGTGCCCTGGCAGATCGTGCTCTTCCTCACCGGCATGGCTTTTCTGATGCGCAACTGGGTTCAGTTTGGCTGGCTTGTAGTCATTCTGGCTGCGCTTTCGGCCGGCTTATATTTCAACTGGTATCGCTACCTCTCCGATGAGGTCGATGCTGATTCGATTAAAAAGTGAAGCATATCCTCATACCCTTGCGAAGGTTGTAAACCTTCGCAAGGGTCAGGCTTTCGCAAGGGTATGCAAGGGATACGTCATGTCATAACCAAACAGGGGAGTGGGGGAAATGACCTACCGCACCAGCATAGCCGACTGGCCGGAGGATGACCGTCCTCGCGAAAAACTGATCAGGCTCGGCAGCGATGCCCTGTCCGAAGCGGAGCTGCTGGCCATCATCCTGCGCGTGGGAAACCGTGATCTCAGCGCGATCGACCTGGCGCGTAAAATTTTACACCAGTGCGGCGGTTTCCGTGGTATCGATAAAATGGATGTTGCCGATCTCACGCAGGTGAAAGGAGTCGGCATCGCCAAAGCAGCGCAGATCAAAGCTGCGATCGCGATCGGCAAGAAACTGATGGATGAACAGAGCCGTGAGCGGCCGCGTATCACCTGCGGCCGCGATGTCTTCGAACTGGTGCATCTGCGCTACCGCGATCTCAAGCGCGAGCGCTTCAGTCTCCTGCTGCTGACCACGCGCAATCGTGTCATCGCCGAGAAAATGATGTTCGAGGGCAGCGTGGCCGAGAGTCTGGTCAGCGCGCGTGAAGTTATCCGCGAAATTATTCAGGCCGGGGCTGCGCAGGTCATCTTCATCCACAACCACCCGAGCGGAGAAGTCAGCCCCTCCCGGGCTGATCATGAAGTGACAAAACAGCTCAAAGCCGCCTGCAGCACCATCGACGTCACGGTTCTCGATCACGTGATCATCGGGGATAACCGCTATTTCAGTTTTGCTGAGGAAGGGCTTTTGTGAAGAAGGCAGGAAAAGCAGAGCCGGGAGCGCTCTTTTCTGTATTTCAGCAGGCCGCCTGGCTGTCTGCACACGTCTATCTTTACCGCATAATCCAAAAAGTCTGCAACATCACGGGATAATCGATATCTATAGTTAAAACCAGTATCAAACGGGCTGCTTTTCTGTCTGGCTCTTCCTCAGATTGTCTGGGTCGGGAAAATGATATTTATCCCCGGCCCGATTTTTGGGATTGTTGACGATAGAATTCCGGATGCGACCCGCGTAGGGGCGACCTGCTGGTCGCCCCTACGGTCACCATCAACAATAATGATGTTGCAGACGGTGTAAATATCGGTGTTTTGACGAAACCATTTGGTAACGCTGATTTTAAATCCACGTGTACTGACGCCAATGGATTTGGGGGTAATTTTTTTGATATTTGTTTTGTCGTCGTCCGTAGGGGTTCAAAATTTTGAACCCCTACGACGATGTTGATAATCCCATAACCCGTTTGGTGATCGCGGGTTTAAATCCGGCCATGATGGAACCGATGGATTTGGGGTCTGGTCTGGGTTTATTTGTAGAGACGCACGGGTGTGGGGACGACACGTCGGTTGCCCCTACGGGTCGGGTTTTGTCCCTGGTTTAATATAGGAAGACCGTACTGCGCGACATGAATGTCGCGGTACGACCTGGCCGCCGCCCGTCAGGTTGAATTATTACAATGTTTGTGAGTTTTTCAGGCTGTCAAAGCATCTCGCTGTGTGCATGATGGGGCAAGGGCTTGCACGCAGCCCCGCCGTAAACTGGCTGTGAAAAAAAACTGTAATCTGCTCAGAGAATACATTCCTGCTGACGAACCGGATAGAAGGACGATCGGCCAGGGAGCCGTTCGCAAGAATCCGCAATGACAGGGAATTCCAAATGGCGCTCAACAGACGACATTTCTTAGGTGCAGCGTGCTCGGCAGCGCTGGCTTCTCTGCTGGAGTACAAGCAGGGACTGGCGCTCACAGGTGGGGCAGCAGTTCCGGAATCACCGATTAACGTCATCCTGCCGAAAAACTACTCGCCTCCAACATCGGAGACGACGCAGGATTATACCAAAAAGCTCACCCGCGCCACCCTCGATTTTCTGGAGTCGAGTTACGGAACGCGCAATCTGCCGATATGGAACCGCCCTTTTGCCGCAATCGACCTCGAGCGGCGCCTGCACACGATCACCTTTTGGGTCGATCAGGCGATTCAACAATATCGCTCCATCTATCCCGTCGATCCTTCCTGGGTGCTGGCGCAGATCATGCATGAGTCATTTTTTTATGAATTTGCTGTCTCGAAATCCCTTGCAGTCGGGATTTGCCAGTTTATCCAGCCGACAGCGAAAGAGTATAAAATGATCTGTGCCGGAGACCTCGAAGCGCACGCCCAGGAGCCATATCAGAAAAATCACTATGCAGGTAAGCTGGCGGAATATTACCAGTTACGCAGGACAAAGCGCAATTTTTCCCGCCGATTCAGGCCGAACAAAAACATGACCCTGGATATCGTGCTCGAACGTGTGCTGAATGATGATGTGGAGAGCTTGAAAGCAGAGGCCGAAACCTGGCTGAATGTGCAGAAAATCAAAAAAGAGTATGATGATCGCATCGCCGCGGCACGCGAGCAGTACACTGAGTTCCTCAACGCCAATGTTGAGGGCAGGGATATCTTTAACGAGGACGACCTCGCTTTTCTGCAGCGCTTTGATGAACGCATGACGCACGAGAAGCCTATTTTCGCCATGGTGAAAATGCTGGCCCGCAGCCTGCGAGCACGCAATGGCAATATCCTCGCCGCCGCCGCTGGCTATAACGCCGGCCTGAGCACTACCCGTGCCCGCGGTGTTTACAAACCCTTCGGTAAAATCCCCAATTTTGAAGAAACCGTGACCTATATCAGCCGGGTGCTGATCAACCACTTTGAAATCGTCAGACGTCTCGCCTGAGTGGGCTGTTTTTAACCTGAAAAGTTCTGGTTCTCCACTTCACTCAGCACGGTTGCATCATTCATCTCGTCACACTGCTCCAGCTGTGTGACGCCCCTGTTGCCGCTCCCGCGGCAGTACACAAGCGAAACGAGATACCGCCTGCCCCACGCACGCACCCATACCGAAACCGTTATTCAGGTTTCCCCGCAGGGGAAGACCGGAATCCCCCAGAATCTGGTATGTGCCCGAAAAGATGAGATTCCGGTATTCCGCTTTTACGGAAACGGAATGACAGATGTCAATATCTGGATCACGCCCGGTTTGCTGAGTTAACTGGATACCCTGACTGCGGAGTTCATAACTCCTGCATTAATTGAGCCTTATAGTATGTTTAGGTTTGATCACAATCACCTCAAGTTGGATATGCTTCCAATTCCCACGATCTCGAACCGGGCCGAGCGTTCCTTTTTGCGGTTGCTGAGTTCATCCGTGACGAGAGTTACGATCTCATATTTCCCCGGCTCCAGGTTGCTGATATCGATGCCGAAATATTCTGCGGCCGTCATGCTGTTGGCTGAGAAGGAAAATCTCGAGGCGATCATCTCCTTTCGACCATCTGAAAATTTACCGATTCGATAAACCTGGAAATCGATCGTAAATCGTGAGCTCCCCTTTTCATCCAGGAAGAGGTGATAGACTTCGAGCCAGGTGTAGAGCTGTTTTGAGCGCAGGAATTTTTTCGACGGAACCACAGGGAAACTCAACCTTGTACTGCCTATTTCCTCGGGAGTGGAGACACCGATGACCAGGTCACTGAGCTCAAGGCTGTCAGGTATGGTTGACAAGGGAGGCGCACTGGAGAATTCGGTGCTGATATAACCGATGACTTCCTGATTTTCGGGGATGTAATTTTCATCAGCATAGACAGGAGCGTGTTCCATATCGAAAACTTCGCTGATAAATCCGTAGCTCTGCCCGCCCCCTGGCATGTGGTCGATGGTGAAGACCGAAACGTTGTCGTAAACCGGTGGCAGATTCTCGGTTCTTTCCTGAATGATGGCGCCGTCTGGAGATTTTGTCCGCAGTGTGTGGCTAACCCGGTATCTCTTACGGCGCTGGGACGAAGACTTTCTGAGTATTTCAGGCTGAGACAGCGCAATAACCGTCAGCACCGGTTTGTTTTTGAACAGTCGCCTCACTGGTTGCAGAGTAAGATCTATTGGGATCAGGTTACGGTCGAATGTACTGCGATCCCCGTCAGTGATCAGCTTGGTATCTTGAACCCGGTCAAATGCCAGCATTTCATATTTGTTCAAATTACCACGGAAAGTACCATAAGTGACCACCTTGGGACCATATAGCTCATAAAGATCCCAAAGAGTGTTCATCTCACGTGCCCTGTCATATAGAAAAGAGTGGTAGGGAGCCAGTTGATCGTAGTAAACTGTTTGCAGGACTGCACCGGGCAGCATATCCTCTGTGTATCGCTTATTTGTTCGT
>WFTM01000230.1 GCA_015485525.1 Candidatus Zhuqueibacterota bacterium
AGACCGCGCTGGCGATCATCCCCGGTGCGGGCGGGACGCAACGCCTGCCGCGACTGATCGGTGAGTCCGCAGCAGTGTACTGGATTACCAGCGCGCGTGTGTTTTCCGCGGCAGAGTGCGAGAAGTACGGCGTGGCGAATTTCGTCGTGCCCGAAGCGGAATTGATGACAACAGCAGAGTCCATCGCTGCGGAGATTGCGGCGAACGGGCCGCTGGCCGTACGCGCGGCCAAAGAGGCAATCGTCCGAGGCAGGGATGTTTCGTGCGAAGACGGGCTGAAAATCGAGCAGGAATGTTATCGCAAAATCATCCCGACGCACGACCGCGTCGAGGCGTTGCAGGCTTTTCAGGAGAAGCGCCCGCCGCAGTTCCGGGGTGAGTAACGGCTCCCGGCTGTCGGGAGCGGCTGCGACTGTGGTTGTTGCCCGCTCTGGCGCCAGTCCGGACGGCGCGTTTGATAGTGCTGAAAAAATCTGTCTTCGGTAAACATAAAAAAATACGAGAAAAAAAACTATGCACCTGACTGAAGAACAAAAAATGTTGCGCCAGATGGCGCAGGAGTTTGCCGGCAACGAGCTGGCACCCGTAGCCGCTGAAATCGATGAGACTTCCGAGTTCCCGCTGGAAAATCTGAAAAAGATGGGCGAACTCGGCTTGCTCTCCGTGCATTTTCCCGAGGAATATGGCGGCTCGGGCATGGATACGGTCTCCTTCGCGCTGGCGATGGAGGAAATCGCCGCGGCCTGTGGCGCCACGGCGTTGTCTGTCGCGGCGCACGCCTCGCTCTGTTGCGGCCCTATCTATGCTTTTGGCACGGAAGAGCAGAAGAAAAAATATCTGCCGGATTTGCTCAGCGGCAAAAATCTGGGCTCGTTTTGTCTTTCTGAGCCGGGTTCAGGCTCTGATGCCGGCGGTATGATCACCCGCGCCGAGGCGGATGGCGATACGTTCGTGCTCAACGGCGCCAAGCAGTGGGTGACCAACGGCGGCTACGCTGACGTATTCGTCGTGTTCGCCAAAACCGATCCGGACAAGGGCACGCAGGGCATCAGCGCCTTTATCGTGGAAAAGGGCACGCCTGGTTTTGAGCCTGGAAAAAAGGAAAACAAAATGGGCCTGCGCGCCAGCGACACGCGGCAAATCAGCATCGACAACGTGCGCATTCCCAAAGAGAATCTGCTCGGTGAGCTGAATCAGGGTTTTAAAATCGCCATGCACACCCTCGACGGCGGGCGCATCGGGATCGGCGCCATGTCTCTCGGATTGGCACGTGCCGCCATGGAGCACGCCACACGCTATGCCAAAGAGCGCGTCGCTTTTGGCCGGCCGATCGCGGACCTGCAGGCCATCAAATGGTACATCGCGGACATGGCGACGGGCATCGAAGCCTCGCGCCTGCTGGTGCACAACGCCGCGCTGCTGCGCGATGCCGGCAAGCCGTACACCAAAGAAGCGGCTATGGCCAAACTCTTTGCCAGCGAGCATGCCATGAAAACAGCCACAAAAGCGATTCAGATTCTCGGCGGCTACGGCTACATTCGCGATTATCCCCTCGAGCGCATTTTCCGCGATACCAAGCTGGTGGAAATCGGCGAGGGAACGAGCGAGGTGCAGCGCCTGGTCATTTCCCGGGAAGTGCTGCGGGAAATCAGCTGAGGATCATCATAAATTCAGGATACGCATGCAGTTTGGAAACATACAACTCG
Source organism: Candidatus Zhuqueibacterota bacterium (assembly GCA_015485525.1). Lineage (GTDB taxonomy): Bacteria > Zhuqueibacterota > Zhuqueibacteria > Zhuqueibacterales > Geothermadaptataceae > Geothermadaptatus. Next base: position 1,707 of record WFTM01000230.1, read on the forward strand.
ATCTGATCTCCGACGGCCTGTTTCGTCTCGATGGCGGCGCCATGTTTGGCGTGGTGCCGAAGGTGCTCTGGCAAAAGCTCAAGCCTGCGGATGAAGCAAACCGGATTTTGATGGGACTGAACTCCCTGCTGATCCGCACCGGCGAGGCTACGGTTCTGGTGGATACGGGGATCGGCGATAAATTCGATGCGCGCTTCGCGCAGATGTTTGCCATCGACCGCGAGAGGACGCTGATAGACGGGCTGGCGGAAAAGGGCGTGACGCCGGAGCAGGTCACGCATGTAATCATGACGCACATGCACTTCGACCACATCGGCTGGAACACGCGCCGCGATGCTGGCGGCGAGGTCGTGCCCACGTTTGCCAACGCTGTTTATTATGCCCAGCGCGGCGAGTTTGATGTCGCCAATGCGCCAGACCCGCGCAGCCGGGCCAGCTATCTGACGGAAAACTGGCAGCCCCTCGAGCGCAGCGGCCAGCTCGAACTGGTCGATGGCTCGCGCGAGCTGCTGCCCGGCATCCGGTGTGTCGTCACCGGCGGGCATACGGCCAATCACACGATTATCACGATTGAGTCCGGCGGCAAAAAAGCCTGTTTTCTCGCAGACCTGGTACCGACACCGGCGCATCTGAAAACCCCCTGGGTGATGGGCTACGATCTTTATCCCGTGGACACGATGCGTCTGAAGGATGAGATTCTCCGGCAGGCCGCAGAGGAAAACTGGCTGCTGTTTTTCGAGCACGAACCCGAGCAACGCGCCGGCTACCTGCGCATCGACGGCAAGAGCCGCGAGCTTGATGGGGTGGAAGTGTGAGGTGTGGCTCAGATTTGTTTTGAAGTGATGAGAAGAATACTGGATCCCCTGAGCCAGCCATCGGCAGAAATATTTGTTTGGCATGGCCAGGCTCGACCGGGCATGTTGCGTAGCGACGACGCAGGAGCGTCGGGATGTGCGTCACACCGCAGGAGCGGTGTGACGAGATGTAAAACCCTAACACCCTAAAACCTAATAACCTACAGCCTTTTTTATAAACCATGGAACCGCAATTAAAAAATATAACGGCTAAATTGCGTGAAGAGCTACCGAAGCTGCGCGCCCGGTTTAATGTGGCTACTCTTGACATATTCGGTTCCTATGTTCGCCATGAGCAAAAGGCTGCCAGTGACCTGGATGTTTTGGTGACATTTTCTCAGACTCCTTCTTTATTCACGTTCATCGAATTGGAGGATTATCTGAGCAGCCTTCTGGGTGTAAAAGTCGATTTGGTCATGAAAAGCTCACTAAAGCCCCATATCGGGCAGAGAATATTGTCTGAGGCGAAATCAGTCGTATGAGGGAGCAAGATAGGATAATAATCGATTACTTGAATGATATCCTGGAATCGATTTTGAATATTAAAAGTTTTCCCGGGGATATGGATTTTTCTGCCTTTCAGGAAGATGTAAAAACGCAGTATGCTGTAATCCGGGCTTTAGAAATCATTGGAGAAGCGTCAAAAAAAATTCCCAGAAAAGTAAAAGAGAATTATTCTTGGATACCGTGGCGTTATATGGCAGGCATGCGCGATAAATTGATACATGATTATTTCGGCGTTGATACTCACGTCGTTTGGAAAACAGCGACCGAGGACATTTTAACATTAGAAGCAGAGATAAAAAATCTGGTTTCAGCTTATTCTCCCTAAAACCCTAAAACCCTAAAAACCTAAAAACCTAAAAACCTAAAAACCTAAAAACCTACAGCCTTTTTATAAAAACAGCGCCGTGTGCGCGGAGGGAAATCATGAGTGGAAAAGTACGGGAAGTGGTTATCGCCGGGGCCAACAGGACGCCGGTGGGGGCGTTCAACGGCAGTCTGGCGGCACTGGCAGCGACCGATCTCGGTGCGCTGGTGGTGAAGGAAGCGGTCAAACGAGCCGGTATCAAGCCGGAGGATGTGGATGAGGTGATCATGGGCTGTGTGCTGCCCGCGGGTTTGGGGCAGGCTCCGGCACGCCAGGCTGCGATCAAGGGCGGGCTGCCGAATCACGTCACCTGCATGACCATCAACAAAGTCTGTGGCTCTGGCCTGAAATCGGTGATGCTCGCTGCGCAGGCGGTCATGCTCGGCGATGCGGATATCGTCATCGCCGGCGGCATGGAGAGCATGAGCAACGCGCCGTATCTGCTGAAAAAGGCGCGCAACGGCTACCGCCTCGGTCATGGCGAGCTGCTCGACTCGATGGTTCTCGACGGTCTCTGGGATGTGTACAACGATTTTCACATGGGCAACGCGGCAGAACTGTGTGCGCGCGAGTGCCATATTCCCCGCGAAGTGCAGGACGATTTTGCCGAGGCCAGCTACCGCAAGGCGCAGGCGGCGTGGGAAAAAGGCCTGTTCGACGCGGAAATCACGCCGGTGAGCATTCCGCAGCGCAAGGGCGACCCGGTCATCGTCAAAACCGACGACGAGCCGGCGCGGGCGAATTTCGAGAAAATGCGCTCCCTGCGTCCGGCGTTTGACCGCGAGGGCACGGTAACAGCAGCGAACGCCTCGAAAATCAACGACGGTGCTGCGGCAATGGTGGTGATGGCAAAAGAAGTGGCGGACAAGCTCGGTGTCACAGCGCAGGCGCGCATCGTGGCGCAGGCGAGTGCGGCAAAGGCGCCGGAGTGGTTCACCACTGCACCGGTTGATGCCATGCAGCGCAACGCGGAAAAAGCCGGCCTGTCTCTGGAAGAGATCGATCTCTTTGAAATCAACGAAGCCTTTTCCGTGGTGACCCTGGCTGCGCAGGACAAGCTCGGCATCCCGGCGGAAAAAGTCAACGTCAACGGTGGTGCGGTTGCCATCGGCCACCCGATCGGCGCCAGCGGCGCGCGCATTCTCACTACGCTGCTGTACGCCCTCGAACAGCGGCAGAAACGCTACGGCCTGGCCACGTTGTGCATCGGCGGCGGAGAGGCCTCCAGCCTGATCGTCGAGCGGATGTGAGGCGCAGAATATGCTTTATGATGATGAATTGATGAACACAGAATTTGAGGACAGCAGGACATGACAATCAAAAAAGCAGGAGTGATCGGCGCGGGCACGATGGGCAACGGCATCGCGCATGTTTTTGCCCAGAACGGCATCGCCGTGTCGCTTGTGGATGTGGATGAGAACGCACTGCAGCGGGCGCTGAAGACGATCGAAAAAAACCTGCAGCGCCAGGCGAAAAAAGGAGTGATCGAGGAGAGTGAAATCAGCGCCGTGCTCGGCAGGATCAGCACAGGCACGGATCTGCAGGTTTTTTCTGAAGCTGATTTCGTCATCGAAGCGGCCTCGGAGAACATGCAGATCAAGCTGGATCTGTTCAGGAAACTGGACGAGATCGTGCCGGCGGACAGAATTCTCGCCAGCAACACCTCATCGATTTCGATCACCGAGATTGCGGCCGTGACCCGCCGGCCGGAGCAGGTTGTGGGCATGCATTTTTTTAATCCCGTGCCGGTGATGAAGCTGGTGGAAGTGATCCGCGGACTGGCAACTTCGGATGCGACCTACGAGACCGTGCGGCAGTTGAGCGAAGAGCTGGGCAAAACCCCGGTAGAGGTCAACGATTATCCCGGTTTTGTCTCCAACCGCGTGCTGATGCCGATGATCAACGAGGCGGTTTTCTGCGTCATGGAGGGCGTGGCTACGCCTGAAGCAGTGGATCAGGTGATGAAACTCGGTATGGCGCACCCCATGGGGCCGCTGGCGCTGGCTGATTTGATCGGACTGGATGTGTGTCTGAATATCATGACCGTGTTGCACGAGCAACTCGGCGATGACAAATACCGGCCCTGTCCCTTGTTGCGCAAAATGGTGGCCGCAGGCCGTCTCGGCCGGAAATCCGGGCAGGGGTTTTACAGCTACGAAAACTGATTAATCACGATAAGG
>WFTM01000231.1 GCA_015485525.1 Candidatus Zhuqueibacterota bacterium
CCGGCATCGAATGCCTGATTGCGTACCCGGAAATTCTGCCGGAAAAACGTCTCCCGGTGTGGTTTCGCTTTTGAATATCAAAAAGGTTTTGTATCAATAATGGCCGGATAAAAGGAAAAGAACCGGCACTATAGATGCGTAAGATAACAGAGAGGATCGCACGATGAATGTGCATGAAAAATACAGACCTCTGACCTGGTGGGAAAAAGCCTATCTGCCGGAGATCGTCCGCGGCTTGCTGGTCACTTTTGGCCATTTCCGCCGCAACATGTGGCGGCATATTCTGCGCGCGCTCGGGCGTAAAAATGTCCAAAAGGGAGCCGTTACGTTCCAATACCCCGAAGAGCGCCGGCTGTTTTATCCGCGTCTGCGCACCCTGCATCGCCTGCTCAAGCGCGAAGACGGCTCGCCGCGCTGCGTCGCCTGCATGATGTGCGAAACCGTCTGCCCGGCGCACTGTATTTACATCGTAGCCGAAGAACGGCCGGATATTCAGATCGAAAAGCAGCCGAAGACCTTTGACATCAATCTCGGCAAATGCGTATTCTGCGGCTACTGCGTCGAAGCCTGCCCGGAAGATGCCATCCGCATGGACACCGGCATCGTCGAGATCGCCGCCCTCAGCCGCGAGGGCATGCTGCTGACGAAAGATCAGCTCCTGCAGCACGAGCCGGTGAAGGAATACTACACCGAACGCCCGGATCTCGAAGGCCGGCCTGTGCTGTGAGGCGAAATGCCGCCACCAGTTTCTCCATGCCCAGACTCCGTGTTTTTCACCCAGGCCGCGATGAAAATCGCATCGGCTTTATTCACTCTCCCGGCATGGAGACAGGCCTGCCGCAACAACCCCTCGCCAACGGCTTCCGGCTCGCGGGATAAAATTTTTGTCATTCCGTTGTCTTTTTCTTCGCACAGACCGCTTCTGTTGGAACAGGGCGTAAAAAAAACTTTCAAGAGAGAGATTATTATCGTATTTTTAAGGCTTTGTCAGAGGACGATTGACACCAACTGAGGGTAAAACATGAGTGTAGAAATGGTCATGCCCCGCATGGGCGAAAGCATTACTGAAGGAACGATACTCAAGTGGTTGAAAAAAGAGGGTGATACAGTCGAGCGCGATGAAATCATCCTCGAGATATCTACAGATAAAGTGGACTCGGAGATTCCCAGTCCGACCTCCGGCGTTTTGAAGAAAATCCTCGCGCAGGAAGGGGATACGGTAGAGGTGGGCAATGTGATCGCCGAGATCGCTGCTGAGGGCGAGGAGCCTGCTGCAGCAGCCGAGCCTGCGCCTGCTGCAGAGGAAGCGAACGGCAAGCCTGCCGCACCCTCACCTGCACCCGCGGCACCGGCACCCGCACCTGCTGCCCCAGAGCCTGTGGCCGTGGCCGCACAGCAACCCGCGCCAGTAGCAGATGGCGAAAAACGTTTTTATTCCCCTGTGGTGCGTAAAATCGCTGCAGAAGAAGGCGTGTCTGCACAGGAGCTGGCCGGCATTCCCGGCTCCGGCGCCAGCGGCCGGGTGACCAAAAAAGATATTCTCGCCTGGCTGGAAAATCGTAGCAAGCAGCCGCAGCCAGCGGCTCCGGCCATGCCGGCACAACCCGCGCCACAGCCTGCACCTGCCGGTGGTGGCATGCCCGCCATGCCTGCGCAACCGGCTACGCCTGCTTTCACCGGCGAAACCCGTGTCGTGGAAATGGATACCATGCGCAAGGCCATCGCCGAGCACATGGTGCGCAGCGTGCAGACCTCGCCGCACGTCTATTCCATCTCTGAAGCGGACATGACCCACATCGTCGCGTATCGTGAGGCGGTTAAGGATGAATTTTTCCGGCGCGAAGGCTTCAAGCTGACGTACCAGCCGTTTTTCATGTACGCGGTTGCCAAGGCCCTGCGTGAATATCCCGACATCAACGTTTCTGTCGATGGCACAAAGGTCATCTATAAAGGCAACATCAACATCGGGATGGCTGTTGCGCTGGATGCAGGCCTGATCGTGCCGGTAGCCAAAAACGCCGATATGCTCAATCTGCTCGGCATGGCGCGCATGGTCAACGATCTCGCCACCCGCGCCCGCAGCCGCAAGCTCAAGCCGGACGAAGTTCAGGACGGCACCTTTACCATCACCAATCTCGGCGCTTTCGGCAATCTCTATGGCACGCCGATCATCAACCAGCCGCAGGTGGCGATTCTCGGCGTCGGCGCGATCAAAAAACGCGTCATGGTGATCGACAACAACATCGCTATCCGGGATATGGTCTATCTGTCTCTCGGCTACGATCACCGCATCATCGACGGTGCCCTTGGCGGCAGATTTCTGCAGGCAGTCGTTCGCAACCTGGAAACCATGAACCCGGAACAAATCTAATGGCATCTGATCTCATACAACTGAAAAGGCGCGAGCGTCCGCGCCGGCCGGAATGGCTGAAGATTCGCCTGCCGAACTCGCCCGAATATGCCCGCGTCAAAGGGCTGGTGAAGAGCAAATCGCTGAACACCGTTTGCGAAGAAGCACGCTGCCCGAACATGGCGGAATGCTGGAGCCGCGGCACAGCTACGTTCATGATCCTCGGCGATGTGTGCACGCGCAGTTGCGGTTTTTGCGCGGTGAAAACCGGCCGCCCGCCCTTTCTCGATCTCGAAGAACCGGTGCGCGTTGCTGAGGCTGTGGCCAGAATGCATATCCGCCACGCGGTGATCACCTCGGTCAACCGCGACGAGCTGCCCGACGGCGGCGCCGGAATCTTCGCCGAAACCATCCGCGAAATTAGAAAGCGCCGGCCGGACTGCACCATCGAAGTGCTGATACCGGATTTCAAAGGCGATATCGCAGCGCTGAAAATCGTCGCTGATGCCCAGCCCGAAATTCTCAACCACAACATCGAAACCGTGCCGCGCCTGTACCGCCGCGTGCGGCCGCAGGCGAAATATCAGCAGAGCCTCGATGTGCTGAAAAACAGCAAGGATATGGGACTGACCACCAAGAGCGGTTTCATGGTCGGACTCGGGGAGGAGGTCGATGAAATCTACGAAATCATGCGCGACCTGCGTGCGCATGAAGTGGATATCGTCACCATCGGCCAGTACCTGCAACCCACGCCAAAGCACCTGCCCATCGAGCGCTATGTCCATCCCGAGGAGTTTGCACGATTCAAGGAATATGGCCTGTCTCTCGGATTCAAACACGTGGAGAGCGGCCCGCTGGTACGCAGCTCCTACCATGCAGAAGAACAGGTTGGGTGAGCTGCCGGAATTTGTTTTTCACCCATGGTTGTGAAACGCTCGGTTTCCGGGCCGGTTAAGCCTGGGCGCGAAACGCGTTTTTGCTCCAATGCCCGGATGGATTATTCCTGCAACGCTTTTTGGCACACTATAAAACGGTCAGGCCCGGCTCCTGACCGTTTTGCGTACGGACGAATAGAAAATGCCTGAATCAACTCAATCCCTGCGTGCGCTGCTGCAGCGTACCCTGCATGAGGAAATCCCGCTTTCCCGCGTGATCGGCATTCGGGTTGCCGAGGTGACTCCAGACTCTGTCACCCTCGCTGCCCCGCTTGACGCCAATATCAATCATAAATGTACCGTGTTCGGCGGCAGTTTGTATTCAGTGGCTGTGCTCACCGGCTGGGGGCTGATTTACACACGGCTGCAGGCGCTGGCGCTGGATGCCCACATCGTCATTCACGACAGCTCGATCAAGTACAACCGCCCGGTGAGTGCGGATTTCACCGCCTGCTGCCGTATCGATACCGACAAAGCTTTTGCGCGATTTCTCGAGGCATACCGGCGCCGCGGCCGCGCGCGCATCACCCTGAAGGTGACCATCCCGGATGCCCGGGGCGAGCCAGCGGTTGTTTTCCTTGGCCGGTATGTCATCCATACACGCAGCTGATGTTTTCATTTTGCCCTGGGCTGAAGTGCAGATGTCTTTTGTTTTCACCGCGAAGGCGCGAAGAGCGCTGAAGTGTCATAAAAATCTCTTCCGGACATTTCACCTTGTTCTTCTTTGCGTCCTTGGCGTCTTAGCGGTTCACAAAATTGCACAGATGATATTCAAACTCAATGGGTAGAACGTTTCCAGTGTTTCTGGTATGGGAATAAAAAAAGCATTTTGTTATCCCGTTCTCACAGCTTTTGTCTGAGGCTGTGTTTCACCACGAAGGTCACGAAGCGCACGAAGAAAATAGAAGTATTGTAAAAATCAGTACCAGCAGTTCCCGGCATTTCTCGTTGTTTTTCTTCGTGTCCATCGTGCACTTCGTGGTTCAAAAAATTGCACAGATGACATTCAAACTCATTTAAAACGGGTAAAAAGATGAGCGAGACATTATCCCACGTGGAAATTTATACCGACGGCGCCTGCAGCGGAAATCCCGGGCCGGGCGGGTGGGCAGCCATCCTGAAAGCCGGCGATGCCGAGAAGGAGATTTCCGGCTATGAGGCGGAAACCACCAACAACCGCATGGAGCTGCTGGCTGTTATCAATGGCCTCAAAAGCCTGAAAAAACGCTGCAAAGTGACGGTATATTCGGATAGCGCCTATGTCGTGAATGCCTTCCGCCAGAACTGGCTGGAAAACTGGAAACGCAACGGCTGGAAGCGCGGGCCGAAGAAAAACCAGCCGGTGCTGAACAGCGACCTGTGGCAGGAGCTCGACCGGCTCATCCGCGACCACGAGGTGAGGTTCGAAAAAGTCGCCGGCCATTCCGGGCACGTGTACAATGAGCGCGTCGATGAGCTGGCAGTGCAGGAAATCAGAAATGCCAGGGAGTGAGTTCCCCTTTATAAAGTACCGTTTTTTCCCCGCCGGAGAGAAGCCGGGCCGGAAAGCCGGCGGACTAATTTTCACCAGCGCGGGCAACCCACGGGGCACACACTGTGATGATTATTCGGACGGGAGGACGATGAGACAGAGATTATTTTTTCCGGCTCTGCTTTCGGTCGCGGTCATGGCCGCCGGCTGTTCTGAAAAAGCACCCGAGCTGATCTGGCAACAGGGTGAGGGCTATCGTGTCGCTGCTTTGAGCGTGGCCGGCGAACGGGATGCCGGGTTTGAGCAGATACCTGCGGCTCAGAGCGGAATCACGTTCCGCAACAGCCTGACGGAGAAGCAGATCGCAGCCAACCGGAACTTACTCAACGGCTCCGGTGTTGCCGCCGGGGATGTCGATGGCGACGGGCTGGTGGACCTGTATTTTTGCCGTCTCGATGGCGCGAATGTGCTGTATCGCAATCTCGGTAACTGGAAGTTCGAGGACATCACCGCGCAGGCCGGGGTGCAGGCCAGCAAGCTCATGTCCACCGGCGCTGTTTTTGCCGACATCGAGGGCGACGGCGACCTCGATCTGCTCCTCAGCGCCAATAACGGCCCCAATGCTCTGTTTATCAATGACGGCAGCGGGCGTTTTCGCAACGAGGCCGGCCAGCGTGGCTTTCGCAAAAAATACGGCAGTACCACCATCGCCTTCGCCGACATCGACAACGACGGCGACCTCGATATCTATCTCACCAACTACAAAAAAATCTCCATCAAGGACATTTACCCACCGCAACAGTTGAGCTGGGAAAACACCGTCGAGGAAAAGGACGGTACCTATGAGGTCAAATTCCAGTTCCGGAAACATTTCATCGTGCGCCGGCAGGGCAATGTGCTGGCCAAGCTGGAGCTCGCAGAGGAAGACCTGCTGTTCATCAATGACGGCACCGGCCACTTCAGCGCGGAAAAAGTCGGTGGCGCGCGTTTTCTCGATGAGGATGGCGCCCCCTCGCCGGTGTTGCAGGACTGGGGCCTGACGGCCAAATTTCATGATGTCGATAGCGACGGCGATGCGGACCTGTACGTCTGCAATGATTTCTGGTCGCCGGACCGTTTCTGGATCAATCGCGGCGATGGCACGTTTCAGGCGATCGACAGGCTGGCCCTGCGCAATACCAGCATTTCGACCATGTCTGTGGATTTTGCCGACATCGATGCTGATGGCGATACGGATTTTTTTCTGCCTGACATGCTCAGCCCGGACCACAAACGCCGCATGATGCAGATGAACACCAATCCGCCCCTGCCGCTGGAGATCGGGCAGATCGATGATCGGCCGCAGTACATGCAAAACACCCTGTTTCTCAATCGCGGCGACCTGACCTTTGCGGAAATTGCCCGTTACAGCGGTGTCGATGCCTCGGAGTGGTCGTGGGCGGCAGCGTTTTTGGATGCTGATCTCGACGGATTCGAAGATATCCTGATCACGACCGGCCATCCCTACGATATTCAGGATTCCGACACCCAGCGCCGCATCAGCCGCCTCGCTCCCAAAACCTTTGCTGATATCCGCCGCACGATTTTACTCTACCCGCAGTTGCGCACCCATAATTTCATCTTCCGAAACAACGGCGATCTGCATTTCACGGATAAGTCTGCGGACTGGGGATTCCGGAGCGAGGACATCGCCCACGGGCTGGCGCTGGCAGACCTCGATAACGACGGCGACCTCGATGTCGTGATGAATCGCTATCAGGACGAGGCCGGGATATATGAAAATGTGAGTTCAAAGCCGCGTGTCGCGGTTCGGCTTCGCGGTGAGAACAACACAGCCGGGATTGGCGCTAAAGTGCTGTTGCGCGGCCCATCCGGCGAGCAGATACGCGAGATCGGCGGCGGCACGTATCTTTCCTCCTCGCAGGCGCAGGTGATGTTCGCGGCGCGCGACACTCTGATGCAGCTCGAAGTGCGCTGGCCCGGAGGAAAGAAAGTCTCCCGCATCGAATCGGTGCGCCCGAACCAGCTCTTTGAAATTTATGAATCCGGCGCTGAACCGGTTGGCGAGGGTGGGGGCAGACCGGCGCCGCAGCCGCTTTTTACAGACGCTAGTACCCGCCTCGGGCACGTGCACACAGAGCAGGAGTTCGACGACTTCCGCCGGCAGCCCTTGCTGCCGCGGCGCTTGAGCCAGAACGGCCCGGCGCTGCTGTGGTTTGACGCCAACGCTGACGGCTTCGACGATCTGCTCATCGGCAGCGGGCGTGGCGGGCGCGTGGGCTTCTTTCTCAACCAAAAGGGCAAAAGGTTCAGGCCGCAGCGGCGCGGTTTTTTCTCCCGCCGGCTGAGTGGTGATGCCGCCGGCATGGTGGCCTGGCAGACAGCCTCGGGCGAAGCCCGCGTGGCGATCGCCGTTTCCGGCGCTGAAAGTTCACCGGCAGCCCCGGCGCGGCTGTACGTTGTGGCGCTCGCCAGCGGGCAGGTGCGGCAAGATATCGAACTGCCGCCGCAGCTTGGCAGTCCCGGCCCGCTGGCCATGGCAGACTATGACGGCGACGGCGATCTCGACCTTTTTGTCGGCGGCCGGTTTCTGCCGGGGCGTTATCCGCAATCACCGGCTTCGCTTTTTTTGAAAAATGAAAACGGGCGCTTTGCCGTGGATGAGGCCAGCAGCCGGGCTGTAGCGCAGGCAGGCATGGTCAGCGGAGCGGTCTTCGCCCATCTCGATGAGGACAGCAGGCCCGAGCTCGTGCTCGCCGTCGAGTGGGGGCCGGTGCGGGTTTACAGTATGCGCGATGGCGTCTTCCGGGAAATGACCGATGCGTACGGTCTCGCGCAGCTCACCGGCTGGTGGCAGGGCGTTGCCACAGGAGATTTTGACGGCGACGGCCGCCTCGATCTGATTGCCACCAATCGCGGGCTGAACAGTGTGTACCAGAAGTATGCGCCCTCGCCGCAGGCGCCGCTGCGCGTTTTTCACGAAGATTTCGACAACAACGGCATCTACGATCTCATCGAAGCCTACACCGAAAAGAGCAGCGGCCGTATTTTACCGATCCGGCGGCTGGAAACCCTGGCGCAGGCACTGCCGATCGTGCGCAAGCGCTTCCGTTCTTTTTCAGAATATGGCCAGGCCACGGTCGCGGACCTGCTCGGTGAAAGGAAAAATATCGCGCGGGAGCTGCAGGCCGTCACGCTGGCTTCGCACGTGCTGCTCAATCGTGGCGGGCGCTTCGAAGCCGTGCCGCTGCCGGCGGAGGCACAGTTTGCCCCGGCTTTCTCCGCCGCTGTCGCGGATATCGACGGCGACGGGCACGAGGATATTTTTCTCAGCCAGAATTTCTTCGCCCACGAAAAGGACACTCCCCGTGAAGACGCCGGGCTGGGCCTGTGGCTGCTCGGAGATGGCACAGGCCGGAATTTTCACCCCCTGCCCGCACAACGCAGCGGCGTGCGCGTCTATGGCGAGCAACGCGGGGCTGCGCCGGCGGATTTTGATAACGACGGCCGTATCGACCTTGCAGTCAGCCAGAACGGCACGGAAACCCGCCTTTTGCACGGCGCACACACCCCGGCCGGCGTGCGCGTCCGCGTGATCGGCAGCAGAGCCAACCCTGCGGCCATCGGCGCCCGGCTGCGCCCGGTTCGCGATGGCAAGCCCGGCCCTGTGCGCGAGATCAGCGCGGGCAGCGGCTACTGGTCGCAGCAGGGCGGCGTGCA
>WFTM01000232.1 GCA_015485525.1 Candidatus Zhuqueibacterota bacterium
GAGTACATGATGATTCTTTCGGCGGCGCGCCGGTTCAGCGGGCGAGTGCGGCAGTAGTACAAAGCCGGGCGTTATTTTTTCGCCAGCACTTCAGCCAGACGGTCGGGGTAATTGGTGATGATGGCATCGACGCCGAGTTTTCTCATGCGCCGCATGAGAAATTTCTGATTGACGGTCCAGACGTGTACTTCTTTGCCGGCCGCGCGTGCTTTTGCCATGAAATGGGAGTCCACCAGCCAGAAATGTGAGCTGAGCACATCGACGTTGCCGTCGAAAACAGCTTCGCTGTAGCCCTTGCGGTCAAAAATATAGCCGACTTTCAATTCCGGCGCCAGACGCTTGATCTCATCGGCCACCTCGTGCCCGAAGGAGGTGACGATGCATTCATTTTCGAACTTCTCTCTGCGAATGGTATCGACCACCAGCCGGGCGATGTCGCGTTCATGGCCGTGGAGCTTGACTTCGATGTTCAGCTTCATCTTGCCGCGTACCAGATTCATAGCCTCCTCGATCGTCGGGATGCGCTCGCCGGAAAAACGTTCATCAAACCAGCTGCCATTGTCGAGAACACGCAGGGAGTCGCTTGTCATCTGCCAGACCAACCCGGTACCATTGCTTGTGCGATCGACAGCATCGTCGTGCATGACCACCAGCCGGTCGTCCGCGGTTTGCTGGATGTCGAGCTCGGCCATGTCAGCGCCCATTTCCATGGCCAGCTTCAGGGCAGCGAGGGAATTTTCCGGCGCATAGCCGGATGCGCCGCGGTGGGCGCAAATCTGAGGACGGGGTTCAGGGCTCACTGGGTGCTCCGTTTGAGTATGCTCGCCTGTGCAGCTACTGCCTGCAGGGAAAAACAGCGCGCACAGAATATAGCCTGATAACTTCATAGATTTTTTCTGGTATCCGGCGTGAAAGTCTTTCGGTTCCTGGATTAAAAGGCAGAGCCGCAGGGCGCGGTCATTTGATTTCTTCGAAGATGCCCAGTTCTCTGTTTTTGCGCACGTTATCCCAGTTGAAATAGCGCCCGTTCATGGCGATGTACACACCGTGCGGCAGGACCTGGACAAAGGATAGCGCACTGCCGAGATTAAAAAAACCATCCGAGCTGCCGAAGGCGTATGGAATCATCGCGCCGGTGAGCACGATGGTTTTGGCCAGTCCGGCCTGGCCGAGGACACGGGCTGTCTCGGCCATCGTATCCGTGCCATGGGTGATGACAACTTTATCGGTTCCGGCATTTTTGCACGACTCGAGAATGATCTTGCGATCCATGTCGGTCATTTCCAGGCTGTCAACCATCATGATGTTGCGAATCTGGATATCGAGGCGGCAGCGGCCTTTTTCCAGCATCTCGGGCAAGTGCGTATCTTTGAAGGCGAGCTGTCCGGAGAGCTCGTCGTACTCTTTATCAAATGTTCCACCGGTGATGAGGATTCTGATCGCCATGGACGTACCCTTCGGATGATTTATGATTCTGCCTGCTGCGCGCCGGATATCGTTCCGGCTTCTGCACAAAGTGCGCAAAATGTAGTGCTTTGATCCGTGAAATTAAAGATAAAAAAGCCCGAGTCATCGCCGGAAGCAGGCGTTTCTCGTCACACCGCTCCCGCGGTGTGACGCCCGGTTGCCGCTCCAGCGGCAGTGCACAAGCGTAACGGGATACCGACTATCCCGCGACCGTACTCAAATCGAGGAGATTCCTGCACTTCGCTTCGCATGATCGGATTTCGTGAGTCCGCCTGCGTCGGAAAATTTCGTAAAGCGTTCTCGTCACACCGCTCCCGCGGTGTGACGCCCAGTTGCCGCTCCAGCGGCAATGCAGAAGCGTAACGGGATACCGACTATCCCGCGACCGTACCTAACTCGAGGAGATTCCGGCACTTCGCTTCGCATGGCTGGCTTTCCTGAGTCCATCTACGGCAGAGTATTTTCGTAAAGTGCGGGTAGTCTCCGCCGTTCGGGTAGAGAGGCAGCGACGCTGGAGCGTCGGGATGTACGTCACACCGCAGGAGCGGTGTGACGAGATGAAGATGCGAATATTTTTGTTAAGCGTGGACAGTCAAGAACCTCAGGATAATTGGATAACCCCCTTTGAC
>WFTM01000233.1 GCA_015485525.1 Candidatus Zhuqueibacterota bacterium
CAGCCATGCGCAGCCTTGCGGAAGTGAAGGCGCTGGCCATCCGCATGAAGCGCGATGCGGATGACAACAAGGCACGTGCGAAAGATTATGAGCGCAAAGCCATGCTGCTGTTGCAGAAAATGGAAAGCGGAGATCTCAAGCCTGCAGAGGCGGAGCGCCTGGCCACCGAGGCACTGGCCAAAAAAGAAGAAGCCGCCAGGCGAGCCGCGTCACTGGCTGCAGATTATCAGGCGCAGCAAAAAATGGCGGATTCGCTGCAGGCCAAGGTGGAGAAGCTGAAAACCACCATCACGCGCTACGAAAACGAGCTCGTGACCCTGCGCGCACGCGCCAAAACCGCCTCTTCGATGAAGAAAATCAACCAGCAGCTCGCAAACGTCGATTCCTCCAGTACCCTGGCCATGCTGGAAAAGATGAAAGCCAAGGTGGATGAGGAAGAGTCGCTGGCAGAAGCCTACGGCGAAGTCGGTGAGATTGGTGATGTGGATGATGAGATCAGCCGTGCGCTCAGCAGCGGCGAAACCAGCAGTGCTTCTGATTCTCTCGCGGCCCTGAAGGCAAAGATGGGGATCAGTTGATCCTGCAGCAGAACAGTTTCAGATTCTGCCGGTAGCAGATGTACAGCAAAGCAATGGCCCTGTTGCAGGCGCCATTGCTTTTTTTGTTGCTGTACGGGGCCGGGAAAATTTTTCGCCCGGAGATCATGTGCGGCTTTGCACGGGTTCTGCTCCCTCGCGCGGTGCCAGCCGGTGGAGTTGGCAGAATATCCTGTTGTGATGCATTGTAACTTATTTAAAAACAAATAGAAAGTGCCTGCATTGCCGGCCTTGTGCAGGGCGAAAAACAGGTTGACAAACAGGCCATTTATTGCTATTATTTAGCTTGTTTTCAAACGAACGGAAGGACCGGAGCACGGCAGGTCTGTTTCTGTTTTCCTGGGCGAGTCAGGCGTGACTTTAGCGGAAATGAGAGCCGTATGGCAGTTGAATACCAGATTTTATGGGTTGATGATGAAATCGAGTTGCTGAAGCCCCACATTCTTTTTCTGAAGGAAAAGGGGTACTCAGTGACGCCGGTCAACAATGGTCTCGATGCGATCGAGCTGGTGAAAAGCGAAAGCTTTGATCTCATTTTGCTCGATGAGCAGATGGCTGGTATGGACGGCCTGACAGCGTTGCAGGAATTCAAAGAGATCGCGCCCTCACTTCCTGTGGTGATGGTGACCAAGAGCGAGGAAGAGAGCATGATGGAGCAGGCCATCGGCGCGCGCATCGATGATTATCTCACCAAGCCCGTCAACCCCAGCCAGATTTTGCTCATCTGCAAGAAAATCCTCGACAGCAAGCAGATCGTCAGCGAAAAAGTTTCGCGCGACTATACCGCTGATTTTGCTGCCATCACAGCCAGGCTGATGCAGGCCGCTCACTGGAGTGACTGGCTCGATGTCGCCACCAGGCTGGCGCGCTGGGATGTTGAGCTCGACAAGCACCCTGACAGCGGGCTGCAGCAGACCCTGAGTGATCAGCGCCGCGAGGGCAATGCCGGTTTCGGAAAGTTCATCGAACGCAACTATGTGGACTGGTTGCAGGGTCATGACAGCCCGCCGCTGTCAACGGATGTCGTCTCCCGCTTTGTGCTGCCGCATCTGCAGGCGGGCAAGCGTACGGTTCTGGTCGTCGTCGATAATCTGCGGCTGGACCAGTGGCTGGTTATCGAGCCGGCGTTATATGATTATTTTGAAATCAAACGCGACTACCATTTTTCCATCCTGCCGACAGCGACGCCCTATTCCCGCAATGCGATTTTCGCCGGCCTTTTCCCTGATGAAATCGAGGACAAGCACCCTGATCTGTGGCAGATGGGTAATGATGATGAGTCCAGCCTGAACAAATACGAGCGCGAGCTGCTGGCCCTCCAGTTACAGCGTCTCAAGGTGCATCTGAAGCCGGACTTCAAGTACGTCAAAATTCTCGATGCCAATGAAGCGCGGCAAACAGAACGCCAGATAGCGACCCTGGCCGAGCTGCCGCTGGTCGCGCTGGTGATCAACTTCGTCGATATTCTCGCCCATGGCCGCAGCGATTCGCGCATCCTGCGCGAGATCATACCGGATGAGGCTGCCTATCGCTCTCTGACGGAAACATGGTTCTCCCACTCGGCGCTGTTTAAAATTCTTAAAGAGCTTTCTGCACGCGGCAACACGGTCGTACTGACTTCGGATCACGGTTCGATCCGCTGCATGCGCGGCGCCAAAGTACTCGGTGATCGCGAAACGAGCACGAATCTGCGCTACAAGTACGGGCGCAACGTCAAGTCGGACAGCAAGTTTGCCATTCAAATCAAAGACCCGCGCGAATGGCACCTGCCGCGGGGCAGGCTGAACACCAATTATTTGATCGCCCGCGAAGATTATTATTTTGTCTATCCGACAAATTATCATTATTATCTCAACCATTACAAGGATACGCTGCAGCACGGCGGTGTGTCCCTCGAGGAAATGATTTTGCCTGTGGTCACCATGCAGCCGCTGGAGGCCTGATGTATGTATTTTGCAGCAGCACCGGGTGTTGACCGGGAATTCGAGTTTATCAGCAAAGATCAGAAGCAGACGGCAGAGCTGGCCGCGGAGTTTGCCGCTTTCCTGCAGCCCGGTGATGTGGTCGCGCTGCAGGGTGATCTCGGCAGTGGCAAAACCGTTACCGCGCGGGCGATAGCCCGGGCACTGGGCTATGAGGGCAATGTCACCAGCCCGACGTTCACGCTTTTGAATATCTACCCGGCAGAGAAAATGCCGGTCTATCATTTTGATTTTTATCGCATTGCCACCTCGCACGAGGCCGTTGATATCGGTACCCTGGACTATTTTGAAGGTGAGGGTGTTTGCCTCGTCGAGTGGCCGGAACGCGTGGCGGATATTCTGCCTGCAGGCAGTTATTTTTTTTCGCTGGATATTCCGGACTACCACACCGATCCGGATAAACGGACAATCGTGATCAGCAGAAGCTCATGAACGAACTGGTATTGGGCATTGAAACCGCAACTCCGGTCTGCGCTGTTGCGCTGACGCGCAATGGAAATTTCCTGGCAGAAGAGCGCTACGAGCTGCCCCGGATGCACGGCGAGATTATCGTCGAGCTCATCGACGCCATGCTGCGCCGTTGTGCTGTATCGACCTCAGACCTCGCTGCTGTGGCTGTGTCTCTCGGGCCGGGGAGTTTTACCGGCTTGCGTATCGGCTTGTCCGTGGCTAAGGGTATTGCTTTTGCTGATAATCTGCCCATCATCGGTGTGCACACGCCGGATGCCATCGCCGCCGGGATTGTCCCGTTGAGCGATTCGCTGATCATCACTCTGCCTTCGCGGCGGGGAGAGGTGTATGCTGCGCCGTATCGCAACCTGGATGGCTTTTATCACCGCTCCGGTAAAATCGCTGCGGTGGAAGTGGAAGCGTTTGCACAATGGGCCGGTGGCGCCCGCTACGTGGCCGGGCCGGGCTATCCGGCGCTGCGGCAGGCGGGGCTGGATGATTTTATTTACCTGAAAGAAAAATTCTGGCGTGTCAGCGCTGAGGCTGTGGCCCGGCTGGGCACGCACAAACTGATGATGGATGAAACCGATGATCTCGATGCCCTGGAGCCGGCTTACGTCAAAGCGTTCCACACGACGGCCAAAAAACTCCCTTTCAGCAGGGATGCAGAATAAGGCAGTGCCGGAACTCACCATCCGGCCGATGACGGAGCAGGATGTGGCTGCCGCCGTGGAGATTGAACAGATGTGCCAGCCCCAACCCTGGACAGCCGAGCACTTTCACAACGAAGTGGCGGAAATCACCTTTTCCAGTCCGCTTGTGGCCGTGCGGGGAGATAAAACCGTGGGCTTTCTGATCTCCTGGTACATGGCGGATGTCGTCGAGATCACCAATGTCGCCGTGCATCCGGAGTTTCGCCGGCAGGGAATCGGCAAGAAGCTTCTTGAGGCTGTGTTCGAACAGGCCATGCGGAAAAACTGTTCGGGCGTGCATCTCGAGGTTCGGGCCGGCAACAGCGGTGCAATCGCCCTGTACGAAGGGGCTGGTTTCGTGCGCACCGGTACGCGGCAGAAATACTACGCAGACAACAATGAGGATGCCGTGCTCATGTCGAAGGTTTTAGCATAAGAGGGAAAATATGGTTTGGTTTAAACGCAAATCGCAGGGGCTGGTGCCACAGAAGAAAAAAGATATGCCTGAGCTGTGGGTGAAATGCCCGGGCTGTGGTGAAATCGTGTATAAACGCGAGCTCGAGCGCAACAGCAATGTGTGCACAAACTGCGGCCACCATTTCCGGATCAAAGCAGATGGTTATGTGAATTTGTTGCTCGAACCTGATTCGGTTCAGGAGTTCAATGAGGAGATTGCGCCAAAGGATTTTCTCAAATTCAAAGCCAAAAAGCGCTATTCCGAGCAGATTAAAGCTGCGATCAAGAAGACCGGGCAAAAGGATGCGCTCATCAGCGTGACCGGAACCCTGGCAGGCCGCGAAGTGGTGCTGTGTGTGATGAATTTCGAGTACATCGGCGGCAGCATGGGCTCGGTTGTGGGCGAGAAAATCGCTCTGGCAGCAGACGTTGCCATGGAAAAGAAATGCCCGCTGCTGATCGTTTCCATGTCCGGTGGCGCGCGCATGATGGAGGGAGCGGTGAGCCTGATGCAGATGGCGAAAACTTCCGCCAAACTGGCGCAGCTTTCAGATGCGGGCCTGCCCTATATTTCCATCTTGACTGACCCGACCACCGGCGGCGTCTCTGCCAGCTACGCCATGCTCGGTGATGTCAATATCGCTGAGCCCGGTGCGCTCATCGGCTTTGCCGGTGCACGCGTGATCAAGCAGACCATCGGCGAGGATTTGCCCGAGGGGTTTCAGCGCGCGGAATTTCTCCTGGAACACGGCTTTCTCGACCTCATTTGTCCGCGCCCTGAGATGAAAGAACAAATCAACCGGATTCTCGATTTCATGTGTGCGGATTCTCCGTCCTCCAAAGAACTTAAAAATGGCAGCGTCGAAGCGAATAAACTGACGGAAGCGAAAATTTCACCGCCAGTGGATACGGATAAAAACTGATGAAAAAACCTCTGGTTTTGCTGACCAACGATGACGGCATTTTTGCGCCGGGACTCTATGCACTGCACCAGGCGATCAGTGAGGTGGCTGAGGTCGCGGTTGTCGCGCCGGATACAGAACGCAGCGCAGCCGGCCATGCCATCACCATCGCCAACCCTCTGCGTGTGAGCTCTTTTGAAAAGAACGGTTCTTTTTTCGGCCATGCCGTCAACGGTACGCCGGCGGATTGTGTCAAGATCGCCTATTATTCGATCCTCGATCGTAAGCCTGATGCCGTGATCTCCGGGATTAATTTCGGCTCCAATACCGGCATTAATGTGCTCTATTCCGGCACGGTCTCGGCAGCCACGGAGGCCAATATCCTCGGCATTCCCTCCTTCGCCGTGTCGCTGACGACATATACGAATCCCAACTTTAAGCCAGCGGCTGATTTTTCCGCCCGGCTGCTGCGGCATATTCTCGAAAACAAACTGCCCGAAGGTACATTCCTCAACGTCAATGTGCCCAATGTTGCGCATGAAAGCGAGCTGGCCGGCGTGAAGATTACGCGCCAGGGCAAGTCGAAATACAAAGATAACTACGATCGCCGTACGGATCCGCGCAAGCATGTGTATTACTGGCTGACAGGCTACAAGCTGGATGCGGATGAAGAAGACGACGTCGATGATGTTGCCATCAGCAAAGGATATATTTCCGTGACGCCGTTGCAGTATGATATGACGGCGTACGAGACCCTCGATACTCTCAAAAAATGGACATTTGATTGAACCCAGCAACGAGCTTTTGCCTGTGAAACACGACGATTTGATACTCATCCTCGACTTTGGATCGCAGTACACGCAACTGATCACCCGAAAAGTGCGGGAGTTGGGAGTGTACAGCGAGATCAAGCCGTATTTTTATACTATAGATGAAATTCGTGCCCTGGCTCCCCGGGGCATTATTTTAAGCGGCGGCCCGGACAGCGTTTACGCAGATGGCGCTCCCAAGCCTGATCAGCGCCTGTTCGAACTCGGTATTCCGGTGCTGGGCATTTGCTACGGCATGCAGATTATGACTGATTTTCTCGGAGGCAAGGTAGCACCGGCCTCACATCGGGAATATGGCCGCGCCAGCCTGCGGATTCTCGAACATGAGCCGCTTTTTCATTCCCTCGGTGAAAGCACGCAGGTGTGGATGAGCCATGGTGACCGCGTCGAGGTGTTACCGGAGGGCTTCCGCACCATCGCGCGAACAGACAATGCACCGCATGCTGCCATCGCAGATGCGGACAGAAGGCTGTTTGGCCTGCAATTCCACCCGGAGGTTTCCCACACGGAACAGGGTAAAACCCTGCTGCACAATTTTGTCATCGGTTTGTGCGGGTGCTCGGCGACATGGACACCGGAGAATTTTATCGAAGAGAACACGCGCGCCATCCGTGAGCAGGTTGGGGACGGGCACGTGATCTGCGCCCTGTCCGGCGGGGTGGATTCAGCCGTTGCTGCGGCGCTGGTGAAAGAGGCAATCGGTGACCGGCTGCATACGATTTTCGTTGATACCGGGCTGATGCGCCAGAACGAGGGGCAGGAAGTGGATGCACGTTTTTCCGAGCTTTTCGGGCCTGGCTTCCGCGCCGTGCATGCGGGCGAGCGTTTCCTCGCCAAACTGGCGGGGGTCGATGATCCGGAAAAGAAACGCAAGATCATCGGCGAGGAGTTCATCCGGATTTTTGAGGAAGAAGCCAATAAACTCGATGAGGTTGAGTGGCTGGTGCAGGGCACCCTCTATCCGGATGTGATCGAAAGTATCTCGCCTGCCGGCGGCCCCTCGGTGACGATCAAAACCCACCACAATGTCGGCGGTCTGCCGGAGAAAATGCACCTGAAGTTGATCGAGCCTCTGCGCGAGCTGTTCAAAGATGAAGTGCGCAATGTCGGGCGCAGCCTCGGTCTGCCGCAGGATATTCTCGGCCGCCACCCGTTCCCCGGACCGGGGCTGGCGGTGCGTATCCTCGGAGAAATTACCCCGGAGCGCGTTGCTACGTTGCAGCAGGCGGATGCGATCTTCATTCAGGAGCTGCGCAACAGCGGCTGGTACGATCGTATCTGGCAGGCTTTTGCTGTGCTTCTGCCCATCAACACGGTGGGGGTCATGGGCGACCAGCGTACGTATGAAAACACGGTTGCCCTGCGTGCGGTCACAAGTGTCGATGGCATGACAGCGGACTGGGGCAAGCTGCCGTATGATCTGCTGGCTCTGCTGTCAAACCGCATCATCAACGAAGTTCAGGGGGTCAACCGTGTCGTCTATGATATCAGCTCCAAACCCCCGGCCACTATAGAGTGGGAATGACTGCCCGGTACGTGATCAGGCGATCGTTGTCTCCGGCCTGGGTGACTCCCCTTTGGCCCGTAAACCTGCAGGCCATTGCAGGATGAGCCGGAACGGACACATTCTCTGGTTTTCGTGTCTGTCATCAGGCTGAAGGATTGGGACACCGGAACGCCTGCAAACTGTTCGATTTTTAAGTCTTGTCGGGATATTCACCGACTTTCGTTGTCCAGCAGGGGATATAGCTGGAGACGGCTACTCAGGCGCCGGGGAAGTGCTGCTGCCGGATGGTGGATTCAAATCGGATTTTTCCGGCGAAAGGCCGATACTGTAAACATGGATTTGCGGAAGTCTGGCCGGACTCCAGGGGGGGACTGCAGAAATGGATGGGGTTCACCGGGGAAAACCATTTGATCCGGATATGCACAGATTTTCAAAGGCCCATCTTTCCTTGCGAGAAGCGCGCAAAACATCAGGAGAATCAAGCGAAAGGACCAGGTATGTGCGGCATTATTGGATATATAGGCAATAAGGATATCACTTCTATCCTGTTAAATGGGTTGAAACGGATGGAATACCGGGGGTATGATTCCGCAGGAGTTGCCGTAGTAGAAAACGGCGGTATCTCTATCAGAAAGAAGCCGGGGAAGCTGATGGAGCTGGAAAGTGCTGTCGAGGATGTGCGCTTCACGGGACAGATCGGCATCGGGCATACGCGCTGGGCCACCCACGGCGAGCCGAATGAACGCAACGCGCACCCGCATACCAGCTTTCGCCGGCGCATCGCATTGATCCACAACGGCATCATCGAAAACTATTCCGATATCAAAAAGGAACTGGAAGGCAAGGGCTACGAATTTCACACCGATACCGATACCGAAGCTCTGGCCAATCTGATCGAAGAGTTTTACAGTGACGGGACCTCTCTGGAAGAAGCGGTGCGGCTTGCGCTCTCACAGGTGCAGGGAACGTATGGCATCGCCGTGGTTTCGCCGGGCGAACCGGATAAGATCGTATGCGCACGCCAGGGCAGCCCGATCGTTATCGGCATCGGGGATGATGAAAATTTCGTGGCCTCGGATGTCATGGCGATCCTGGATCATACCAAGCAGGTTTCTTATCTGGACGACGGCGAAATGGCCATCCTCACACGCCAGGATGTGGAAATCAAAACTATCGAAAACGAGCGGGTGGATCGCGAAGTCGAGGAGATCGCCTACGATCTCGAGCGCATCAATAAAGGCGGTTATGACCATTTCATGCTCAAGGAAATCATGGAACAGCCGCAAACCGTGCGCGATACCATGCGTGGGCGTCTGTTGCCCGACGAAGGCACGGCCCGTCTCGGCGGTCTGGCCATGGATTTCGAATCATTACTCTACGCGCGCCGGATTTTGATCACCGCATGCGGCACCTCGTGGCATGCTGCCCTGATCGGCGAGTATTTGTTTGAAGAATTCGTGCGTGTCCCGGTTGAAGTGGAGTATGCCTCCGAGTTTCGCTATCGTGACCCGGTGCTGGATAACGACTGCGCGGTGATCGTCATCAGCCAGTCAGGGGAGACGGCGGATACCCTCGCTGCCCTGCGCGAAGCACGGCGCAAAGGCGTCAAGGTCTTTGGTATCTGCAACGTCGTCGGTTCGACCATCGCGCGTGAGACCGACGCAGGGGTTTACCTGCACGCCGGCCCGGAGATCGGTGTCGCTTCCACCAAGGCGTTCACCTCCCAGGTAACCCTGCTGACGTTGATAACGCTGTTGCTGGCACGCATGCGCAGCATGTCGTTCAACAAAGGCGCTGAGATCGTACGCGGGCTGCAGCAGGTGCCGGATAAAATCGAAAAGATACTCAAAGCCGCCGGACAGATTCGCGATATTGCCGAACAGTACCATACAGCATCGAATTTTCTCTACCTCGGCCGTGGCTACAATTTCCCTGTCGCCCTCGAGGGCGCGCTGAAGTTGAAGGAAATCAGTTACATCCATGCTGAAGGCTATCCGGCTGCAGAGATGAAGCACGGACCGATCGCGCTGATCGATGAAAACATGCCCGTCGTTGTGATTGCCACGCAGGATTCGAGTTATGAGAAGATCATCAGCAACATCGAAGAAGTGCGTGCCCGCAAGGGGCGGGTTATCGCCATTGCTACCGAAGGCGATGAGGCGATCAAAGAGCGCGCGGACCATGTCATCTATGTGCCGCAAACCCTCGAGTGCCTTACCCCGATTTTGACCAGCATCCCCTTGCAGTTGCTGGCCTATTACATCGCCATTTTGCGTGGCTGTGATGTCGATCAGCCGCGTAACCTGGCAAAAAGTGTGACCGTGGAGTAAGCCGGACTGGTGCCCGCTGGTGTTGCCTCTTCCGGCAGAGTCCGAAGTGCTCCTGCACCAAAACAGTGAGGAAGGAAACGTTGAAAAAGTCTAAAGTCCTGATCGGGCTCGTTCTGCTGATGTCTGCTCTAGGGCTCGCTGCCCAGGAGCCGATCGTCATCCAGCAGGACGAGCAGGCCGAACAGATTTTTGCCGAGGGGGTCATTTTTTATCGCAATCGCGACTATGCTGCTGCCAATGAACAGTTTGCCCGCCTGATCGAGCCGGGCAGAGGGCATCAGCGCCTTTCTGCCGCGCTCATCATGCACGCCCGTACGAGTTACCTGCTCCGAGATTACAAGGCCGTAGAGCAGGATTTGCGCCGGCTCATCCGGTACTTCCCCGAAAGCCGCTATATCCCGCATGCACGCTATCTCATGGCTCTGGTGCATTTTCAACGCGCAGACTATTTTCAGTCTGCACGGCAGTTTCTCTGGCTGGTTGATTTCAGCGATGATGACCGCATCGCGGCTGAGAGCATCACCAGTGCGCGCGTGCTGCTCGATGAGTATCTGTCTCTCGATGATGTGAAAAAACTCCAACGCGATACAGCCGGGAAAAACGGTCTGGCTCTGGTCGTTCTGGCTGAAGCCCGCAAGCTGATGCAGGAACGCGAAGCCGATGCAGCTGCTGAGCTGATCTCGGAGTTCCTCGAAAAAAATGCCGGGTCTGCTCTTGAAAAAGAATTGCGCGCCGCTCTGGACAGGACAAAAGAAGCGCTGCGGGAAGTCACTCGCATCGGCGTGATTTTACCGCTCACCGGCGCTTATGCCACCGAAGGGAAAGCGATGCTCGATGGCTTGCGCTACGCTGAAGATGAGTTCAAGCGCAGCAATCCCTCCGGGCCGGCTTTTGAGTTTGTCGTTCGGGATTCGGAAAGCCGGATTATCAAAGCATTGCAGGAAATGCAGGCCCTGGTTGCAGACCCGCGTGTGATCTGTGTCGTCGGTGAGTTTGAGAACTTCATTACAGCAGCCCTCGCCGGTCTTGCCGATGCGCATGGTCTTCCTCTGCTGGCACCTGTGGCCACTGATGTCGGGATCGCCGGCCTGGGCAGCAGCGTGTTTCAGCTCAGCCCTGATCTTGAAACCCAGGCACGTGCGCTGGCACGCTTCGCCGTCGATAGTTTGAAGCTGAAAACTTTTGTGACGATTGCACCACAGGATGAATACGGCCGACAGATGGTCGATGCGTTCAGCGCCGAAATCGACAGCCGCACACGCACAGACAGCACCTCGATCATGACACAGCGCTGGTACTACGGCGTGCCCGAGAACATCGGCCGCCAGTTCAAGGAAATCCGTGAAATTGCCTTCAAAAAAGTGATGGAAGACACGCTGCGTGAACGCCATCCTGAATATGTCGGGCTCGACCGCGATTCGTTGTGGACTGCGCTGAACGAGGCGATCATGCTGGAAAACAACACCCGGGAAGGCATCGTCGATCTCAACAGCCACTTCCCGGTCACCAACATCGATGGTGTTTTCATGCCGATTTACGCTGAAGATGTGCGCTATCTCGCCAGGCAGTTGACCTATTTTAACCTGAAAACACAGATATTGGGCGGTGAGTACTGGTACCTGAACAATCTCGATAAACTGCGCGAGTTGCAGCGCTATGTCGATGGGACGGTTTTCGTCAGCAGCTATTATTATGACCCGACCTCACTGGCATATATCGCCTTTCGCGATGCCTACCGCAAAGCCCGCGGCAGAACGCCGGAGCGCTGGGAGCTGACCGGCTACGATGCAGCCCGTACGGTATTGCATACGCTGGAAA
This sequence comes from Candidatus Zhuqueibacterota bacterium, assembly GCA_015485525.1. Classification (GTDB taxonomy): domain Bacteria; phylum Zhuqueibacterota; class Zhuqueibacteria; order Zhuqueibacterales; family Geothermadaptataceae; genus Geothermadaptatus. The sequence continues at coordinate 11,564 of WFTM01000233.1, forward strand.
AAGGGGCGGCCTCGCGGAAGCAGGTACGGGAGATACTCGCTGGAGGAGAAAAAATCAAAGGCCGGGCTAATCTGATCCATCTCGATCCCCGCACACGAACGAATACAGAAGTGAATATCCTCAAAATAGACCGTACGGTGATTCGCAAGGTCGATACGCCCGGTGGGGGGTAAAAAATATGGTAAGCGATGCAAATCTCCGCAAGGCTGGCTGAGATTGAGGCGACTACTGTGCGCTCAAGCTAGCTTTCATTGAGCGACATTTCAAGGTTTGATAAAAAAAAGGGCTGTTGCCTTTCCGGCAGCAGCCCTTTTTTAATTACTGCATGTTGATTTATCCAGAATAGTTCATGAAATGGCGCTTGGTCCACGCACAGTTGGGAGAACCGGAAAATTCTGTTAGTTGCAGAGGATTTTCCGGGCTGCGGTGGGGGGAAGGCTCAGTTCAGGTCTTTGAGAAAGCTGACCATCAATTGCAGATCCGGAGCGCCATCGTCCAGGCCGAGAGCGATACTGGCGCGGGCCCGGCCCGCGGCCAGCTGCTTATCAGCCCCGACGCTGAGAGCCGTATAATTAGTCTCGGTGATGATGACCAGCTCACCGACGATGCTGGTATCATCGTTCAACGGATAAATCCCGCCGCCTCCGAGACGCAGGGTGCTGCTGTACTCGGTATTCTCTTCCAATTGAAAAGTCGTCGAGTTATAACGGTAGGTCGTCGTTTCCATGAACAGCAGACCGGCATTTCCTGTGATGATGATGCCATTGCCCATGTCATAGCGCACAGCACCGAAACCGCCGAAATTCAGTCTGCCACCACCGATTTCTTCTTTACCGACAGGCAGAGAAACCTGTGCAACAGCAGAGAACTGCAGTTGGTCGTTCTCCATAACTTTATACCGTCCATAAACATGCACATCCTGCAGACCGGACGAGCTAAAACCATTTGTAGAAAAACGTTGAAAACCCAGGTTGACATTGATCTGCATCTGCTCATTCAGCGGCAACCCGCCCTGAGCACCGAAAATCATGCTCGAAGCGCCGTTATAGCTGTTGTACGTGAAAAACCCTTCGCCAAATGTTGCGCCGTTGATCGGTGCATCATAGTTGAAGGATTGAAACAACCGAACACCGTTCGTGTCGTCCTGGGCTGTTAAACTCATGGTAGCGAGCAGCAGGCCCGAAGCGATAAAAGAAGTAATTTTTCTCATTTTTTTTTGCTCCTTTCGAGGCTGGTTATATGATGAATTCGACCACAATTTCCTCCGTTTAGATGTGGTGCGCTTTGTATTTTCGATGAAAAGTATATGTATAACTCGTAACAAAAACAAGAAAGAATGAACAAAATTCTACACTGTATATTGTGATTGTGCAAATAGCTGGTTGTGGGGAGATCCGGCATCCCGTTTTCCTCAGGCGCTGCGTCTTTTTATGGATTTTTCGGCATGAGACAGCCGGCTATCTGGAAGTTTCCCGGAGCCGTGCCTTCCGTTCATCTGCTGTTCTTCTCGCCCTCGATGAGATATTTGGTAAAATTGCAGATGTCGGGAGACACGACAGCCCTTATGGACACAATTCACCGGAGTTTTTCC